>NZ_FUYJ01000006.1:0-215631 GCF_900167515.1 Sporosarcina newyorkensis
TGTAGTGACCCCTAAAAGTTAGAGTTTTATATTACGCAGCTAGTTGGCTGGTGTGAAGACGGTATTGTACCGGACTCATGCCAGCCAATTTCTGTTTAATTCGTTTGTTGTTGTAATAATGAATGTACGTCTTGATCGCTTGTTCCAATTCTTCGTACGTACGAAGCGGTTCACCATAATACATTTCTTGCTTCAATAAGCCGAAGAAATTTTCCATGGGCGAATTGTCTAGACAGTTTCCTTTTCGGGACATGCTTTGGAACACGTGGTGTTCTTTAAGTGTAGTGACCCAATGTGAATGTTGATAGTGCCAGCCTTGGTCCGAGTGAATGGTCGTGCGATATTTTGCATCTTTCACGATATCAAGTGCTTCTTCTAACGGCTTCATCACAAAATCAAGGGTAGGATGCATACTGATACCGTGGGAAAGAATCTCTCCGTTGTACATATCCATCATTGGACTAAGATAGAGTTTACGCCCATCTGCACACTTAAACTCCGTGATATCTGTTGTGAGTTTTTGATAAGGGATTGGCGTGTTAAAGCGTCGGTTCACTCGGTTCTTTGACACTGTACCGATGGTACCTTTGTAAGAACTGTAGCGGCGTGATTTTCGAATGAATTTCGCACCTTTCAATCCGAGCTTGCGCATAATTCGCTGCACCTTTTTATGATTCACTCGGATCCCACGATTCTTTAATTCTAAGTGGATTCTGCGATACCCATAATTGCCGTTGTGCTCATCAAAAATAGATTGGATGGTTTCCTCCATCTGCTGATTGGGATTTTCTAACTTGAACCGTTTAACATGGTAGTGATAAGAAGATTCCGGAATTCCTACAATTTGAAGCACGTCAATCAGTCGGAATTCTTCTTTGAGTTCGTATGATAACGTTGCTTGTGCTTTTCGAGATAGCCGTCCGGATCCATCTGAAAAGCTTTTAACTTTTTTAGGTACGCTACCTCTAGACGTAGGAGTTCATTCTCCCTTTCTAATGTCTGTTCACGCGTCATTTCATTCTCTGAAGTAGTCCTAGTGCTTTTAACGTTCTTTGCTTTATCCGTCATGGGTGGCCGTCCTCTCGGTTGGTCCAGGGCTTCTGCACCTCCTTCAAGGAATTTCTTGTTCCATGAAGAGATCATAGGAGGATTCGTTAATCCAAAATGAAGTGCGGTTTCATTTAAAGAAGTACCTGTCCTTTTCATAAAGCTTAGTACATCGAGCTTGAATTGAACAGGGTAAACTTCCTTACTTTTCTTTCGAAACACTCCTTTGACACCATACTTCTCGTATGATTTCACCCAATTCCTAATTTGTGTATCAGCCTTCACACCATATTTTCTGGCTAATGTCTTATATCCAGATTTACCATCGAGATACTCAAGAATAATCATCATCTTAAATTCATTACTATACTTAGCCATAATAAAACACCCCAAAAGTTAGATTTTGAACTCTAACTTTTGGGGTGCACGTCAGAATGTGCCTTTTTTATTTGGATAAGTCTATTTTTTTATTCAACGTATATATAATCATTCCGCCAACTGTCATAGACAATAATTCACCGATTCCAACTGTAACCCAAGTCGCCCAAAACGGCAGACCTAGAATAATTGTCAATTGACCAGCGATTGTAAACATCGACAATGCGAAGATAATGGCAGTAATCACCATTTTTAAAACATCATTCTGAATATTCTTCGTCACTACCCGGCAAAGAAGTAACGCAAGGAATGTAGCTATAGTACCCACTGGAACATCTAAGAGCCAAGTCGGTGACATAAAGTTGGCGAACATAACACCTAGTGTTACAGCTACCACATAACGTTTATTGTACAATGCAAGATAGTTGAACATCTCAGATAAACGCAGCTGTACTGCACCGAAACTAATGACTGAAAACATTACTGTAACTGTCACATATAAAGCCGCAACAAGCGCTGTTTTCGTCAGCTCACTCACTGCACTCTTTTGTGAATCTTTTACAAAAGACATACTCATTTTATTATCTCCTTTGTGAAATAGCATATGCTATTCCAGTAATAACTACGGCCAAAGGAAGAATGAGCCTTTCGCTCAATCAAAAGTGCCGCAGTGCAAGCAAAATTTGCTTGCATGCGTAGTATAACAGAAATTCACACATTACAACAGATTTATTTGGCTGTCCATCCTCCGTCAATCGGAACGACTGTACCATGAATATAATCAGCAGTTTGACTGGCTAAATATAACGTTAGGTCTGCAACTTCACTTGGCTGCGCCCAGCGTCCAGCCGGTGTCTCCTCTGCCACCCACTTCGCCATTTCAGCCTCGCCTTCGAAATCCGCCTGGTTCATCGGCGTCTGAATCGCTCCCGGCGCAATTGCATTGACGCGAATTCCTTCACGGCAATAATCCAAGTCCACCTGTTTCGTATAACCTACAATCGCATGTTTTGAAGCTGTATACGCCGCACCACCACCGCCTCCAACAAGCCCCGCGATAGATGCCATATTGACTATAACGCCGGATTTCCGAGCGATCATATGAGGTAAAACAGCATTCGTCATAAGATATGTCCCTTTAACATTCGTATCCATTATCCGATCCCAAAGCGCTTCGTCCGTGTCAAGTGTTTTAGCAAAGCCATCCAGTAGCCCAGCCGTATTCAATAAAATATCAATTTGACCAAATGTCGCAAGTGCCTCGGCAACGGCATGCGTCACGTCTTCACTTGAACTTATACTGCCAATTGAATACGCAAACTGTACAGGGTATGCCCGCTTCATATGCAGAAGCTCTTCCTCATTTATATCTAACGCAAATAGATTAGCTCCATTCTCCAAAAACGCAAGCGCTTGTGCCTTTCCAATTCCCGATGCAGCACCTGTTACAACAACTGTCTTCCCCACATATTCTTCAAATTTCATAACGCCCTCCTATTAAAAAAGCCCATGATTGCTCATGAGCTTTGATTCATCCGTCTTATTTAACAATAATCCAATCTTCCGCTAATAAATCACAAACTGTAGGAGTAAACATGGTGTAGCCTTCGCCTGTTACATTAATCAAGAAATAAGGATTCAGCTTCTTTCCATCATGCTCACTTTCTCCTACTAGCTTCACATACAACTCAGCTCCGCCCCAACCGCTGCGAATCACTTTCTCGCCAGCCTTTAAACGCGGCAACACTTCTTCAAATTTCATATGTATCCATCCTTTGTCACTCCATTGAGCAGCGCAGTTTATTTGAAAATTATACTTGATAGTGTCTCGCTTTACAACTGAATAGGGTTTTGAGTTGGGTGCCTATACAGGAAACTATTACCTCCATCGTATATCGATCACAATCCATAAAAGAACACAGGTATATTATATTCCTTCCCTCCGAAGATTTTTGTCTTTAATTGCTGGTACTCAGACTTAGCAACAACTTTATACTTTTCACAAAATCACTTCTGTTGTATACCGATATTTTGGAAATGATCACAGCTAATGAATGAACCATTTTTCTCTTTGCGAACTACTAGATGCCCATGAGAACGCGGGCACATTCCCTTGGTAACTTTGGGTTCAATAGCTGAAGATCCCATAGCTACGCTCTGCTACATCTCATTACCTATATTATACAGAATCTTCATATCATTTACTATTCGTAAACGGGGCCCCCAACCTTGCCAACTCCCAAAATCCATGATAAATTGAACAATAGAAAATTTCATTATGGGAATCAACATGTATAACCCCGATAATATGGTTCGGGGGTCTCTACCAGGAACCGTCAATCTCCTGATTACAAAAGTTATTTTTGTAATCAGGATTTTTTCTATTCAACAAAGAAAGTTTGCAACTTAAGCGGGAGGAATTATTGTGGATTTTAGAGTATTTTTATTAGCAGTGTCCGCCATTACAGTGGGTCTGGTGGAACTCGTTGTAGGCGGGATTTTGCCTGTCGTTGCGGACGATTTGAATGTTTCGATCGCGACAGCGGGACAATTAATTACAGTTTTCGCTCTTGTGTATGCTATTGCAGGTCCTGTGTTACTGTCACTGACGGCGAAAGTGGAACGTAAAAAATTGTATTTGATTGCGCTTGGAGTTTTCTTCATTGGAAATGTACTGACGTATTTCAGTCCTTCATTCGGCTTGATGATGGCAGCACGTGTTTTGACAGCCGCGAGTGCGGCGCTAGTCATTGTGCTTTCTTTGACGATTACGGCGCGTCTAGTGGAGCCTAAGTATCGGGCGAAAGCGCTTGGTTATATTTATATGGGAATCAGTTCATCGCTCGTGCTCGGTGTGCCGATTGGAATCGTGGTCACGAATGCGTTTGGATGGCGTTCTGTATTTTTAGGGATTGCGATTTTGACAATCGGTTCGATTCTGTTGATCGCAAAATTCCTGGAAACAATCCCAACCGGCGAAGTGCAGCCTCTTTCAGCTCAAATTAAAGCCCTTGCCAATAAAAAGATTTTCTTTGCACATTTGGCAACGATGTTTATGCTTGCTGGACACTATACGGTGTATGCATACTTCACTCCGTTCCTTGAGACAACAATGCAGTTGAGTCCTTATTGGATCAGTGTATTCTACTTCCTGTTTGGACTGGCAGCAGTTGGCGGTGGTGCTTTCGGCGGTGGACTCGCTTCACGCTTAGGCTCGAAGAAAAGTATTTTGGTCATTTTGGGAGCATTCGCGGTTAGTTTGTTCGCACTTCCCTATTCCACGTTCTCGATTCCGCTCTTCATTGTGTTTATGATGGTTTGGGGCGCACTCAGCTGGGCGCTGGCACCTGCACAGCAGGATTATATTATTACAAGCGATCCGGTCTCCTCGGATATTCATCAAAGCTTTAATAATTCCGCTTTACAAGTTGGAATTGCGCTTGGTTCCGGTGTAGGTGGAATGGTATTCAGTCAGACAGGCAGCGTGACAAGTATGCCGGCAGTTGGTGGAGGTATTGTCATTATCGCGTTTATTTCTGCAGTTATTTCACTTTCCATGTCGGCAGAGAGAAGCAGAAGTCATCAAGAACAAACAACTTCCGGATAGTGTAAAATGAAGTCTACTCTTCTATCGAGTTGGCTTCATTTTTCGTTTAATGAAACTTTTGATTCGCTTGGGTCGTATCTTTGCAAGAGAAGCAATTGAAAGGAAATGAGGGTTGGCCATGACTGGGGCTATTATCGATATCATACTAATGATCGCCTTTTTGATCTTCGCTTTCTATCTCTCTCAAGGAAAAGGTGCATTTCTTCTTTCGGGTTATAATACGATGTCTGAAGAGAAAAAGGCGAAGATTGATGAACTGGCATTATGTAAATTCATGTCAAAAATCATGTATGGATTGAGTTTTTGTATAGGTTTGTTTGCATTGAGTGAATTGCTCAATCAGCAAATTTTATTTGTAGTAGGGCTCGCTCTCTTTGTCCTGCTCGTTGTTTTCGCCGTTGTGTATTCGAATACAGGAAACCGTTTCAAAAAATAAGGGAGGTGCGGGTTTGGTCAGAAGACGCGGAATTTATGAAGTGGAAATCCTGGGTAAACAGCTGTGTTGTACATTATGCGGCGGTAAAGTGTTCCGTCATCGGGAAGTCTATTTGGATTTGGAATTGCCAAAGAAGATAGATCGAGAGCAGCTGACTTTGCAATCCTTGATGTGTGAGGTTTGCAGTACAACACAGCTTGTGCAAGAGCAAACGAATGGAAAGAAAACGAATATTATCTACATTGAGGTGAAGACGGGATGGCAGAAGAGTTGAGTTGCGATGAAAGCCAAATTTGGATTCTAGGTCAACCGCTTATTTGTCGTTTTTGCGGACACGATGTGTTTATGCCCTATCAAACTTATCGTAATGTGGAGGAGCCAGGTATTGACGTGTATTTCATGAATTATACGGCTGTTTGTATGGAATGCGGCTATGGAACGCAGTTTAGTGATCCGAGCCACTTTAATCCAGATGGCGTTTATATCTGGGCTTTTGAACAAGCTTTGCACCATCCGCCAGAACCTGAGCCGCCAGTCATTCGCGTTGTCGATGCAGAAACATTGCAGGCAGAAAAAAGGTGTTTGGATCTGGCACTTCAAGTGCTCGTAAAAGAAGGTAAAGTTGATGAGTTCATTTTGCCTTTGGCTGAAGAGGAGTATTATGAGCAGGTATTGGAACTATTGGGGCAAAAAAAGCACAAGTCGACTCAAGAAGCCAACGCCATGACCTGCTTAGCGGTGGCGCTGAGTGAGATCGCATCCTATCGTCTAGTTGACAATGAGAAAATACTGTTTATTATCGAACATGAAAGTTATCCAGGCATAGAAACTTTTTTAGAACAGCATATAAAATGAGGACATCTCTAAAGCTCAGATGTCCTTTTCATATTTCACTTATTCGAACAAGCATCTCCAGCACATGCTGCAAAAACTCTCCAATCTCTCCCATATGCTCTTCCGTCAATTTCGGTTTAAAGTCGATTTCTACCGTGTTTAGAAAACCAGGCTCTGTCTGTCCATAATGAAAACTCAGCGTCTGCCTATATTCGATATCATTTTCCCAGATCGTCTGAATAATGTTTTCGACCTGCTCACATTGTGTATCCATGTCCTGCACATTTATAAGGACGCGCAAAGACAATAAGCAGCCTGGCTCTGTTCCTTTCGCTTCTAGTATTTCATCCGCCAATTCTTGAAGCGATGAATTCAGCGCAATCTCCACGCTCACAGCGGGATGGCTTACTAATGAAAATTGTATAGAGAATTTTCTTGACATGACTGCTAAATCTAACTGATCGGTACGGTTCAAGATGGAAATCGTACGTTCTAGATTATCCAAATCATAGACATGATTTTCGAATGCTACTTTAAGGTTTTCAAAAACAGTTGGGTCGTACATGATGCTGCCTCCTAATTTATATTCGTTTGTATAATCTGTCCTCATTCAGCCACCTTATGTACAAATTCAGAAAGGAAGATGTATATGGCAAAGATTGAAGCACCAATTGCAAAGTTGGGAGAAGAGGAACTTCATGCACTAAATCGTTTGGAGAATGAATTAGGTGTGACACTCGTCGCATATGAGAATACTTCTACAAGTACTGCATGACAAAGTTAAACTGCTGATGCTTTCTATTTTGGAAAGCATCTTTTTTATTTTTATTGAAACTATCTCTTGCAGGTTACGTAGCGTCACCTCATACACTTAAATTAACACCGTATGAGGAGGAAATACTATGCTTTCATTTTTCAAAACTTCGCCTTGGGGCAAAAAGGAATTGTTTCAACTTTTATTTCTTGTGTTAGTGCTCATTCCCTTTTTCATCGAATACCTTTTGATGAACTACCTAACCGACCTATTTCAAAACGATTTATATTCCGGCACACTCATTGGCTTAATCATGTCTATTATTTTCATGACGGGACTTTATGTAGTGGCATTACGTCCAAAGCAGCTCGGATGGAGAGATGTTGGATTAAATCGTTTTTCTCGTTCGTATTGGGGATCGATTATTGGATGGACTGTTGTGTTGATCATTGGCAGTATCCTAATGGTTTTCTTAATGTCATTTGTCGGGATTGGTGTAGATAACAGTAAAACGGAAAGTGTACAAACTCATCTTTCACCACTCACATTCTTCATTGCATTTGTTTCAGCCAGCATTATTTCTCCAGTGTATGAGGAAATTTTTTACCGTGGCTTTCTGTATCGCTGGTTTAGATGCCGTTACGGTCTAGCTTTGGGAATGATGGGGAGTTCCTTCATCTTTATGTTGGTCCATATTCCTACTTATAATGTATTACCTATCACATTTGTCTCTGGACTCCTCTTCTCATGGACCTATGAAAAGACAGGATCCGTTTTTCCAGGCATGATAATTCACGGCACATTTAATGCCATAGCCTTGTTTCTAACCGCTTTCGCTTAATGGATTGAGTTAGACTGATAACGCTTGCTCAATGAAATCAATGATTTCTTGCCGAATTGGGTACAGTCGAAGTTCAGCAGAAGCTTCTCCAGATTTTCTCACTTCCCAAAACTTATCCATGAGCTCCTGGTCACCATTAAACGTCTCATCGGAAAGAATATTCATATCATCCATAATAATTTGCGCTTCTTCCGACTTTGGAGAAGCGCCATTCTTAATACATAGCTCGATCCGTTTAATCAAATTCATCCATTTTTTCGTGGAAATGTCTTGGCTCTCTAAAGAAGGCAGCTGCATTTCAAGCAGTTGTTGCTCTTCATCAGTAAAATAGAAAGCCCAATTCTTTTCTTTCTTGTGGTCCACTACTAAAGTTAATAAGTCTTGCCATTTTATTTCCCCCTCGAGCTCTAGCACATGAATGAGCGAGGTAGTATGCCGTATTGACTCATCCAATGTTTCTACTTGTTCAGTTAAAGATGATCTGTGTGCCGATAAGATTGACGCCATCGATTGCTCCTGAATAATTTGCTTACTGTCTTCGAGAGATAATGATAGGTCCTTCAGTATGAGGATCTTCTCTAACGTAAAAATATCGTCCTCAGTATATAAACGCTTACCTCCGTTGCCTCTTTCAGTAGGTTGAACCAAGCCAATTTGATCATAGTAACGTAATGTTCGGACCGATACTTCCAGACGCTTTGCTAGTTCGCCAGTAGACAGATATGTCACTCTATTCCCTCCCCCTGTTGCCTTACTCTTTTACTATTCAGTAGCGTATCATTTCGCCGACTGTTTGTATATTCAGAGTTATTCATTTTAATCCTCGCCATACAAATCCAATGCCATCTCATCTATCGTTTGGTACACTAGACTATGTGTTAATTTATCAAAGGAAGTGTATGTATGGTAGGACGAAACGAACCATGCCCTTGTGGCAGTGGAAAGAAATATAAAAAGTGTTGCGAATCAAAGCAGGCGGTATCTGTTGAAGAAGTACAAACCGAAGAAATGGAACGCTTATTGCAGACGTTCTATGATACGTATCCTGAACGTAAGGATGTATCAGAGTTCATTGACTTCGCGGATTCCTGGAAATCCTCTTTGCGTGAATATTTACCTGAAGAAATGATTGAAGCGATTGCGTTGGATGAATTTTTCTTCCATCAACGTTCGGATATATGGGAAAGTTATATTGAAAAGCAAAAGAAGAAACAAGTACGGCCTTCAATTTTAGGTTTGCTGGATCAATGGGCGCATCCACGCGTTTTCATCGGCAAAGTGACAGCTGTAGATGAGACGTATATGACCGCCGCAAGCATCATCGGTGATGAAACGATTCAGTTGTGGAAAGAAAGCGAAAAACCGGTTCCAGCTGGCGTTCATTTTTATTGTTTCTTGCTGCCAGACGGAACAGAAGAGGGTAATTATTTAGCTGTATCCAGTTTGATTTTCTTCCCTACCGATCATTCGGAAGCTATCAAACAATTTGCGAATTCGATTGATCAGGTAAAAGAACATACAATGTCGTTTTGGGTGAAGCTTGGAGATAACGGTTATGCAGGAGACGAGTTCACTGAATTCGAGTCTGGCGTTCTGCAAGCAGCTGCGGAGTTCTTAGAGATGAGTGAACGACAATCTGATGCATTGCTTGAACTCATTGAAGACTTTTTAGTAGAACAGCAGCCGAATGCACGGAAAGAAGTGGCGATTGCAGCAGGTGCCATCCGTTACGGACAAGAAAACGAGTTGTTTGAGCCACTCACGATGACATGGAAGGACATTGCAGAACATTTTGACGTCTCTCCTTCTTCCATGAATAAGTATGCAAAAGAGATTACCGAATATGTTCTGCAACAGAACTAACAAGTTAGGAGTTTAAATAATGGTACTATCCACTCCCCATTTATCAGATGCTTGGGAAGCCTATAATGACGTGGACACACATGGAAAACAAGTGCTGTCCAGTATTGAATTTACTACGACATATCTATGTAATATGCGCTGTGAGCATTGTGCAGTCGGTTATATGCTTCAACCGAAAGATCCGGACGCGTTGCCGATTGAATTACTACTTCAGAAACTGGATGAAATTCCCCATTTGCGGACAATCAGTTTAACTGGCGGTGAGCCGATGTTTTCGAAGAAATCTGTCGAGCAATACGTCGTACCTCTATTGCAATATGCACATTCACGCCAAATTAAGACGCAAGTGAATTCGAATTTAACGATGCCATTTGATCGCTATGAACTGATTGCTCCTTATTTGGACGTGTTACATATTTCGCATAACTGGGGTACAGTCGATGATTTCATTGATGGCGGCTTTGCCAGAATGGAACGACAACCGCCCCGTGACCGACGCGCGGCCCAGTTTGCACGCATGATTGAAAACAGTAAAGCTTTATCGGAAATGGGTGTCATGGTATCCGCCGAGACGATGCTGAATCGTCGAACTTTGCCTCATTTGAAAACCATTCATGAGCAAATTGTCAATGAAATGAAATGTGGACGTCATGAAGTTCACCCTATGTACCCAAGTGATTTCGCTTCTTCTCTAGACGTACTTTCACTCGACGAAACACGGCAGGCCATCACAGATCTTCTTTCCTATCGCGATAAAAATACCTGGATGTTATTTGGAACATTGCCGTTCTACAACTGCAGTCAAGACGCCCGTGATCAAGAGTTGTTTGCAAAACTTGCAGCCAGCAAAAATGTCACTGTGCGCAATGATCCGGACGGTCGCTCTCGTTTGAATGTTAATATTTTCACGGGAGATGTAATTGTCACAGATTTTGGCGATGTACCACCTCTTGGAAATATTCAGACGGATCATTTGCCTGAACTGTATGATCGATGGCAACAACATCCACTTGCAAAAAGTGTGAGCTGTCACTGCCCTGCTGTCCGCTGTCTTGGACCGAATTTGCTTGTGAAAGATGCTTATTATCCAGAAGTTGATTTTTTGAAACGAGAACTTGTGAAATGATAAAAAGGCTATCACTGGAAAATTTCAGTGATAGCCTTTTAATTTCATATGCTGAAGATTAAAAATAAATATCCGCCGATTACAGAAATCGATATCAACAGCTTCGCAGCCATAGTCGTTTTTTTCCCAACGATGCTCATAATAAAGCCTACTACTCCTGCTGCAAAGAGCACCAACGCAATCATTTTACTGGCAGTATAGTTATCCGGAAAGGATGTATACGATATAAAGCCAATCAGTAAATTCAGAAGTATATTTTGAATCCATACACCTCTTTTATCTCCAAAGCGTTTTAAATACAGCAATACTTGACCAATGATCACTAGTATTCCTAATACTATTAGTATGATTAAAAGTTCTCCCATGGTTCTCACCTCAAGTATAATACTTCCCGAGGTTTGACCTATAGAAACATGAAAGGATCAAATTGATATGTCAAATTAGTTTTAAGAATTTGCCAATCAGCTGAGTTATGATTCATAGGACTATTATCTACTTTTATTAATTTATAACCAAGTCTTCCCCTGCCAATAGAGACTCTGGGGATACATATTTCAATCCTTGAGATTGTGCAACGGCCAAACATGTTATCTTCCCGTTTAAGGTATTTAAGCCTGTTCGCAGCGATGTATTATCAAGAAGTGCTTGCATCCAACCTTTATTGGCAATTTGAAGTGCATACGGTACCGTCACATTGGTCAATGCCATTGTAGAAGTTTGCGGCACCGCACCAGGCATATTAGCAACAGCATAATGGATCACTCCGTGCTTAATGTAGATCGGGTCATCATGAGTTGTTACCCGGTCAGATGTGGAAAAAATTCCTCCTTGGTCAATAGCGATATCCACTAGCACGGAACCTGGTTTCATCGATTGCACCATCACTTCTGAAACAAGTTTTGGTGCTTTTGCTCCAGGAATCAACACGGCTCCAATGACAAGATCCGCTTCTTTTACAGATTCTGCAATATTGAACGGGTTCGAAACTAACGTCTGAATATCGCTGCCAAAAATATCGTCTAGCTGACGTAAACGATCTACCGACAAATCAAGAACTGTTACTTGGGCGCCCATACCGATTGCAATGCGAGCAGCATTCGTTCCAGCCTGTCCTCCACCAATGACAACGACTTTACCACGTGGTACACCCGGCACGCCCGATAACAGTATGCCTTTTCCACCATTTGTCTTTTCAAGATACTGAGCCCCAATTTGTGTCGCCATACGCCCAGCCACTTCACTCATTGGCGCTAGCAACGGTAAAGAGCGGTTTGGAAGTTGTACTGTTTCATAAGCGAGACCAATCACTTTGTTATCCAAAAGAGCGTTAGTCAGCTCAACCTCAGATGCTAAATGCAAGTACGTGAATACTAGTAATCCTTTGCGGAAATAACGGTATTCAGAAGGAATGGGTTCTTTCACTTTCATAACCATCTCTGCTCCCCATGCCTCGGCGGCCTCTTGGACAATTTTTGCACCCGCTTGAATGTATTCTTCATCAGTAAAACTAGATCCAAGACCTGCTCCTGTTTCAATTACTACCTCATGGCCAGCCGAATGCAAAGTAAATACTCCAGCTGGTGTCATTGCCACACGATTTTCATTACTTTTAATCTCCTTTGGCACACCGATCAGCATAGACATTCCTCCCACAATAAGATGAGTATTCTTTTCCTGTCTCAAACACAGGTTCTAATCCATTATCGTAATCTTCACATCGTACATGAGTCTGGTTGCCGTATGGTGCGTCGTAAACAGTACCCCCGTACTTATAAAAGCAGGGAGGTACTTCTTAATCGAGTTAACTAATTACTCATTTTCTTTGAATACTTTCTTCAACACAGAGACGATGAAATCAAAATCCTCATCCGTACAAGAAAGCGGCGGACAGAGTGTGAGAACATTGTTGAAGCCAGCCACCGTATCTCCATTACGTCCGACGATTAGCCCATTTGTTTTACAGTCACCTATTATTTTACCGATTCGAGCATTGGTCGCAGGTTCTTTTGTGTCCTTGTTCTCGACAAGCTCAATCCCCAATAAGAAACCTAAACCTCGAATATCGCCTACAAATGGGTGACCTTTCAAACTAGCAAGCACTTTGTGCAAACGATCTCCCAGTTCTACTGATCGATCTATAAGATTTTCACGTTCTATAATTTCTAAGTTTTTCAAAGCCACCGCACAAGCAGCCGGATTCCCACCGAAGGTATTGACGTGACGTAAATGGCTATTCTCTTCACCCGTATCGAACTTCTCGTATATATCTTTACGGATTGCTGTCACAGATAACGGCAGGTAGGCACTCGTTAAACCTTTTGCCATCGTGATAATATCTGGCTTCACATTGAAATGCTGATGACCGAATGGTTTTCCTGTTCTTCCGAATCCACAAATCACTTCATCAATTATCAAGAGGACACCGTGGCGAGTACAGATCTCTTGAACTTTTTCTACGTAAACCGGATGTGGAATTAAGATACCCCCGCCTGTAATAAGGGGCTCCATAATAATCCCTGCTATTGTCTCTTTCTGTTCCCAGATAATCTTCTCTTCAAACTCCAATGCTCGCTGAATATTATACTCTTCTATAGTTTGACCAGCAGGTTTTCGATAATTATCCGGAGGCGCCACATGCAAAAATCCTGGCACTAGTGGCTCATATTTAAACTTTCGAAGTGCCTGCCCTGTGGCTGACAATGCTCCCATCGAGCTTCCATGGTAGCCGCGGTAACGAGAAATGAATTTATATCGAGAATGGTCTCCGTTTTGCTGATGATACTGGCGGACCAACTTGAATGCGACTTCATTTGCATCTGATCCACTATTCGAATAAAAAATCTTATAATCATCACCGAGCATTTTATTCAGTTTCGCTGCTAGTTCAATCGCTGGTTCATGGCTCTGAGACATCGGCACATAAGACATCTTTTTCATTTGTTCATAAGCCGCTTGCGCAAGTTCCTCGCGGCCATACCCGACATTTACACACCATAACCCCGACATGGCGTCCAAATAGCGTTTGCCCTGATGATCTTTGATCCAAGCACCTTCTCCGCTCTCTACAATCATCGGTGGATTCTTTTCATTATATGCAGAAATGTGATGCCAAATATTATTCCGGTCCTTTTCCACTAATGAATTCGTCTGTTCCTTTGCAGTAGCCATCAAAACTCCCCTTCCATTATTGTTAAGAATGACGTGCTGTCAACATTTTCTTACGTGTGAAAAATTCAATACCATCTCGACCATTAGCATGGAGGTCACCATAAAATGACTTCTTATAGCCGGAAAATGGGAAGAATGCCATCGGTGCAGGTACGCCTAAGTTTATACCAAGCATCCCTGCATCCATTTCTTGCCTGAATTGACGAATAGCTTTTGCACTGTCCGTAAATAAGCAAGCTCCATTTGCAAAATCCGACTGATTAGCTAGTAAAATTGCATCATCGAGTGTCTCGGCTCGAATAATCGAAAGGACGGGCGCGAAAATTTCTTCTTTCCAAATCCGCATTTCTTTTGTAACCCCTTCAAAAATTGTCGGACCTACAAAATAACCTCCTTCAGAAGAGGATTGATCTTTTCGACCATCGCGGACCAGCTTGGCTCCTTCTTCGACACCCGACTCAATGTAAGCGAGTGTTTTCTCTTTGTGTGAATCACGGATAACGGGTCCGAGGAAGATTCCTTCATCCAAACCATTTCCAATAGTCATGTTGTTCGCTTCTTCGACTAAACGGCTCACAAGCTCGTCTGCAATATCTCCGACTGCTACAACTACCGAACAAGCCATGCATCTTTCTCCGGCAGAACCGAATGCTGCATTGATTATATTTTTTACGGTTAGATCCATATCCGCATCTGGCATGACAATCGTGTGATTCTTAGCTCCAGCAAGCGCTTGCACACGTTTGCCATTCGCTGTTCCTGTTTTATATACGTATTCGGCAACCGGTTGTGATCCTACAAATGAAATAGCAGGGATATCCGCGTGGCTTAGCATTCCATTGACAATGTCGTGCGCCCCATGAACGATGTTAAACACGCCATCTGGTAAACCTGCTTCTTGCAAAAGCTCTCCCAAACGACTGGCAAGAAGCGGCGTTCGCTCGGACGGTTTAAGAATGAATGAATTGCCTGCTGCAATCGCCAGCGGGAACATCCAGCAAGGAACCATCATAGGGAAGTTAAATGGCGTAATCCCACCGATCACACCAAGAGGATAGCGGTACATTCCCGATTCTATATTAGTAGCAATATCGGGGAGTTGAAAACCCATCATCAGCGTTGGGGCTCCTGCTGCAAATTCTACACATTCAATGCCACGTTGGACTTCGCCATAAGCTTCTTCGTAGTTTTTTCCGTTCTCTACAGTAATTAGTTTCGCCAGCTCATCCCAATGTTCTATAAGAAGCTGCTGGTATTTAAATAGTATTCGCGCTCTTTGCGGAACGGCAACATTTCGCCAAGAAGTGAAAGCTTTTTTCGCCGCCATAACCGCTTTTTCTAAATCTTCGGTCGTTGAAATGGGCACTTCTGCGATAATTTTTCCTGTAGCAGGGTTTGGCACTTCTTCATATATTTTTGTAGTTGATTTAACCCATTGTCCATCAATAAAGTTCGAAAGCGTTTTCTTTTCAATTGCTGTTGTATTCATCTTTCTTCCTCCTGTTCTCAGTACCTTGCGTAATAGTCGCACATAAGCTAAACTACAATTACAAGTTTACTAATTTTTTAGACTACTTTCATTTTACATAGTGTAACATTGTCACTATATATTTTTCACATTATGGAGGTCTTAACTTGATGAATGAACTTTCGTTAACTGTTCGCGATGTCTTAGCTCGCGACTCATTTAAACATGCAAGAGTAGCCGCTGGTAATAATGGATTGGATCGTCAAGTAAAGTGGTCCCATGTTTTAGAAGTGAGAGACTTTGGTTCATTAATCAATGGTGGTGAATTGATCTTAACGACCGGAATTGAGTTACCGCGTGATTTACCAACACATATACACTATATAAAAAAACTGATCGAAACAGACGTTGCCTGTATTTGCATAGAAAAAGGGATTCACTATCAGGAAGTCCCGAAAGAAATTATAGAACTAGCCGACCAACAAAACTTCCCCATCATTGTTTTTGAGAAAACAGTTAAATTTGTTGATATCACCCAAGATCTCCATACACTACTGATTAACCATCACTATGAAATGCTTTCAAAAATTGATACATTATCCAGACGGTTTAATCAGTTAAGTCTAATGCCTAATGGAACGTTAAAGATTCTGCAGGAGTTACATTCCTTCTTTAAACAAAATGTTTTGTTTATTGCTGATAACGCCAAATCTTATTATTATCCGGTCGAAGCGATTAATTGGGAACATCCTATACAAGAGCTTTTAATAAAAACATCGACACGAAGCGCAAAACAAGATGTTTTTTTAGTCGGGACAAGTCTATTTGCCATCTCACCTGTCAATGGGCTTGGGCAAACATTAGGGTATGTCTGCCTCCAACTTAAACAGTCGATTTCCAATGAGTTCACTTTTTTAATTTTAGATCGGGCTTCTCTTGCAATTGCTCAAATATCACTTAGAGACCGTACAATTGAAGAAAGAAAACAACATAATGAAGATGAACTTGTCCGTAATTTACTGCACGGTCGTCCTGTTGAGCAAGAGGAAGTTCAATACCATTTACCCACTAATAGCCGGAACTTGCATTATCGGATCTTTGTCATCCAACTGAATACGCATGAGTCCATTTTGGATGAGCACAGTTGGGAAGAAATTCGTTTGCAGCAATCGATGGCTGTTCGTTCGCTATTCAAACGAAATGGTTTCTTTCCAGCTCTCACTGTGAATAAAAATGAAATTTCTATCATTGCCTCATTTATAGCAGCAGATCCCAGTGCAAAAGACACCGACCGCTTTTCACAAATCGCACAACAAATTACCGACTTGAACGACGATAACTTTTTGCATGGTCGCTCATATACACTAGGTATCAGTTTTGTCCATCATGACTTCACACTTATTGAAAAAGGTTATGCAGAAGCAAAAAAAGTTTTGGCTATTAAAGAAACACTCCCATTTAAGAGTAATTTCTATGAAGATCTTGGCATCTATAGGCTCCTTCTATCAATAAAGAATCAAGGTTATCTTGATCATTATGTAGAAGATTACCTACATGCTATTATCGAATATGACAAAAAGACCGATAGCAATTTATTAGAAACACTCCGAATTTATCTGGAGTGCGGAGGTTCAAAAAAAGAAACCGCTGATCGCCTGTTTATCGTTCGGCAAACACTGTATCACCGACTAAACAAAATTGAATCCATACTTGGAAAAGACTTCATGTCTCCATTAAATCGTGTAGCTTTAGAAGTAGCTATTATCGCAAATCAACTGAGGACCATAACTTGACTCATTCAATCTCCACACATATATTTTACGCAAATCGTGGCTGTATAAAAGAATTCGAATCTTGTTTACATGTTGAACCCCTACCGTGCTTCCTACTCAAAAATATAAGGTCCTATTTTATAAAGGATGATAACTCCCACTAACCGCATCCACTATTAGGTGTCCCGGTGAGTTATCTGCCATCTCAAATTCCGCTAACCAAAACGGCCGATAAAAGAGCGTTCGGTGAATTTCTGATATTTTGGGCATTGTGACAAACTTTGCTTTTGTTGAAGCATTTTCGAAAACAAACTTCTCTGCAATACCAGCGGCTTCTTTTTCATTGATAATGAGAGGCGGGGCCTGTTCCGGAGCAATTTGCCGCTGGTAAAACACCGGCTGGATATCGACCATAGCACCCCGACCGCCAAGTCCATCCACTGTGCAAGCCGCCTTTCCCCTAAATTTCAGCAAACTTTTCGCACTCACTTGAAATTCAAAAAAGTAATATGGATAATAAATTACGTCCTGAATACGGAACTCTATTTCCTTTTCATACTGCTGCAAACCTTGCAAAACTTCTTCTTCATTAAAAACAATTTCTTGCGTTAGAATAGCATTCATAATAAATTACTCCTGTACGTTATTTTTTCAATAAGAACTGTGACAAGATACTTGCTTCCGGAGCCAAATCACGTGCAATATTTCGATCGAACTCTTTTGAAAAGAAACGTTTTTGTCTTGATTTCTCGAAAGCATCTTGAATTTCTTTTGATGGACGACGACCGAACTGGCTTCCAATGATCATACCTAAAAGTGATACGATAAGACCTGCTAAAAATGGATGAAGCCCTGTAGTCGCTTCCAGGTCCGTAGAAGTCCAAAGAATATTCGTTGCTGCCCCTCCAATCATTGCACATAAGCACCCAATATAATTAGCTTTTTTTGAATAAACCGAAGCGACATAAGGTACGAGAAACGCATTTCCTAATGTTCCAAAAGCAAATAAGACCAACGCGAAAACGGAAGGCGGTTCATAGATAGCAACGACTACTCCGACAATACCACCCATTAATATGCACAGTCTCGATACGATAATCATTGTTTTTTGACTTGCATTCTTGTTGATGAATCGTTGATAGACGTCACGTGAAAGAATAGAACCTGCTTGCATAAGGATGGAATCCGCAGTCGACATGACCGCTGACATAATAGCAGAGAGTAAGAGTGCCGCAAAAATACCTGGGAACAAAGTATACGCTAATTCCGTAATAATCATTTCCGGATCAGCGATGGTCGGCAACAAGATGATCCCAATTAGACCTAGGATATATGGAACAAAAATGAAGAATTGATTCCAAATAGCACTGATCATGATTGCCCCTTTAACAGTCTTTGTACTCTTCATCGACATATGGCGAACCACTACATGCGGAAGCCCCATATAACCGATTGAATAGATTAGGACAGCTCCAAGCACAACGCCCCATTGACCATAATACGCCAAGTCTTTACCCCAAATACTTAAATACGTAGGATCTAGAGCCTTTAAAGAAGCATTAAGACCAGTCAATCCGCCTACGTGGAAGTAAGCTAGGAAACCGATGCCGACCACACCGAACACCATGATGAGACCTTGAACAAAAGATGTATAGGCAACAGCCAAATAGCCCCCGGCAACCGTGTAAATGATGATGACGCTAATTCCGATAATAAGAGAAAGCTCATAACTAAAACCTGTTAAAGTGGACATTGCCTTTCCGGCAGCAATGAATTGTGCACATACATAACCAAATAAAAAGACGATCGAAATGATCGATCCCACAACACGAACGCTGGCACTTTCGAACCGTTTCTCTAGATACTCAATTGGTGAAAGCGCTCCCAAAATTTCAGACATTCTTCTCATTCTTTTACCTAAAACAGAAAGATTTATAATCGATCCCCCGGCATCTCCAATTGCATACCAGATGGCATACCAGCCATATTTGAATGCCATAGCAGGCGCTCCCATAAACATGAAACCACTCATCGCAGTAGTCTGCATCGTCATAGCGGTCACGGCTGGTCCAAGAGATCTTCCACCAAGTAAGTACTGTTCCGTCGATGCAGCAGACTTCCGCGAAAACCATAAACCGATTGATAATAGAACACCTAAATAAACGATGAAAATAATACCATCAATACTCATTAAATCCCTCCCTATCCACTATTTATTTTCCTATTTTTGCTTCTCTTCTCGGTCATCTTCCTTTTTAAGTTTAAAATAGAGGACTGAAGCCAACCCAACCCATATAAATGGCCATGGAACGAACCACCAAAATGTTTCTACTGGAAAATTAAACATTTGTCCATCTCCTTTTGTTTGCTATCCATTTAGTCTAGTATAGCCTACAAGGATTGTTAAAATATTAGACATAGTGTGTTAGAAAGTTATAACTTCCTAGCCATTTTGTAACTTCTAAATAGCAACTGGTGTAGCCATAATTAATAGAGAAGGTGAGACTATCTCAAAGAGTTTCCAACGAACTTCAACAATCTCCCGGCCAATAGTTAATCCAGAACTACACTAAACAAAATCCTTCTTGCATACAAAAAAGAGCAATCTGAAAGGCCAAATAAAATGACTTCTCAGACAGCTCCTCTTAACTATTTTTGAGCCTTTTTCCAGGACCTACGGTAAGTAAAGGCTCAAACGATCAAAATCTACTTTACATTAATATACAACTTTTCATATTCGATTTTTCCGTCAATCATTGTTAATTCAACGGATAAGTCTTTCAAACTTTCTGATTCAACTGCTAAAATACTTTCATTTAAGACAACTAAGTCAGCAAGTTTTCCAACTTCAATGCTTCCCTTTCGCTGTTCTTCAAAACTAGCATAAGCTCCCATATACGTATAGGCTTTTATCGCCTCCTGAACAGTGATCTTTTGATTAGCCCCTATATCTTGCCCGGTGCTAGTCTTCCGGTTGACCGCAGCATGTATGCCAAGAAGCGGACTATGCGTAATGACAGGCGTATCTGAAGCGAAAGCAAAAGGAATCCCTTTTTCCAAATAATCTTTTGCCGGATACATTACATTTACACGATCACCGTAATTGTTTATATAGGAATCTCCATTCACATAAACAAAAGCTGGATTTGGTATCGCAACAACACCTAATTCCTTCATACGTTCTTGCAGGTCTAGACTAGCAATTCCGGCATGTTCTATACGATGTCGATGATCTTTTCGCGGATGTTTTTCCAATACATTTTCAATACAATTTAACAACATTTCAATTGCGCGATCACCTTGAGCATGCGCAGTAATTTGATATCCTTTTTCATGTGCTTCTCCCAACATTTCATTTATTTCCTTCTGACTATAATAAAGAATTCCGCAATCTGACGGATTACTATCATAGGGTTTTCTTGTAGCAAGAGTAGGTCCTGTGCTGCTGCCGTCCGTAAAGAGTTTAGCTGGACCAATTTTAAACCATTCATCACCATCTCCAGTTACAGCCCCGTCATCTATCATACTTCGAATGAAGGCCTTGGAATCTGTCAGCGAGCCGACAATAGCATACACTCGTACTTTTACATCGCCAGAACCAATACTCTTTTTCATTAAATGCAAAACATTTGGTCCCCAACCATAACTACCCGCATCATGTACACTTGTGATACCAGCTTTTACGAATGTGTCTGATGCCAACTTAAATCCTTCTTCAATTTCCTTATCGCTGTAATCTGCTTCATTAAAGAGTTGCATATGGGCGCTTTCCAGCACTTTCCCCGTTAGCTCACCATTTGAATTTCGTTCGATCTTTCCACCTTCCGGGTCTTTGGATTCTTTCGTAAAACCTACCGACTCTAACGCCCGGCTATTTGCAATAGATGTATGATTACAAACTCGAATAATGACAATAGGGTGTTGAGTCGATATAGCATCCAGCTCTTGTTTGGAAGGAAAGCGCCCTTCCATCATTGTATGTTCATTAAAACCTGTAACACGAACCCATTCGCCGACTGGGGTCTGATCTACCTTCTTTTTTAATTCAGTATATAAATCCTGCAATGATTGAATATGAGGATCTTGACAGTTGATGCCAAGTAAGTTGGTACCAAAAATGGTCAAATGCAAATGGGCATCTATAAAGCCAGGAAGAAGTGATTTTCCATCTAAATCTATTACCCTAGTTCCCTCACCGATCCATCCATTCATTTCAACAGTCTTTCCTACTCCTACAATCTGGTTATCTTTTACAGCTACGGCTTCCTGAACGGACTCATTACCATCGACTGTGATCACTTCTCCATTAATAAATATAATATCTGCATACATAATAACGCACCCTTTCAGAATGTTAACATTTTGTAATTTGATTAACTGCGGAGATACACATCTTCTTCTTCATTACCGGCTGGCTTCGAAAGTAAACTTACAATGATCATTACCAGGACGTTTGCAATCAATCCTATAATCCCCGCATGAATCCCAAATGGTGTTGATGAAGCAACCAATTGATAATAGAAATTTAAGATTGCTCCTACAATTATTCCACTTACAACACCTGTGGCCGTTGCACGCCGCCAATACAGGGCGCTGTAGACTCCTGGCGCAAACTGAACAATGGCTCCATATGCCCCGAGAAGTAAGACAATTAATCCTTGTCCTCCAAAGATCGTGATGATATATGCCAATCCTCCAATGACAAATACCCCTATGCGCATAATAACTAAGGCCGTTTTATCAGATATATTTTTGAAGATAGCACGAATAATACCATCCGTTGTTTCGAGTGTCGCATTATGTGTAATGGCATCTGCAGATGACATGGCCGCTGCTAGCGCCCCCGCACCGACTAATCCGTAGACCCAACCTGGAAGATTCATAACGGTTGTTATCAAGAAAGGAAGTACTTGATCAGCACTTTCAATAGCATTCGCATCTACAATTCCTTTAGCGGCGAATCCGACAAGTAATAGGGGTACTAAGAATAATGCGAATATCGGATAGACCAAAACGGTTTTCTTAATAACGCGAGGACCTGATGCATAAGACTTTGTAAATAAATGCGGCCACATGAGGAACCCAATGACAGATACTAAGATGGTGGTGGTATACGGTATTTTCCCCATATTAGATCCTTCTTTTCCTATCTCCAAGAATTCAGGAGTTTCCGAAGCGATATTTGTAAACATTGTACCAACCGAACCATGTAATTGATGGACAATTGCCAATCCGACAACCCATGAAATGATAATCATTAATAATCCTTGAAATACATCTGACCAAGCGGCTGCTCGTAATCCGCCGGTTGCTACATAAATAACTACAATTCCATAAGAGACAAGCGCTCCAAGCCAAAACGGAATTCGACCTTCTGTCATAATATTGAATATATGAGCCATTCCTGTAAGCTGTGTTGCCAAGTATTGAATGGAGGCCAATAAAGCAATCAAGCCGACAACAACGCCCAGTAATTTATTTTGATATCTTAACTTTAAAAATGAAGAGAGTGTATAAAGATTATATTTCTTTCCAATCTTAGATATCTTCGGTCCAATGATATACCATGGAAGAATGGCAAATGCAGTATACGTAATGATATAAAAAGCGGGAGCTCCTTTTTCATAAGCCCATCCAGGTGCACCTAGAAAAGAGAAAGCACTAAAGACTGCTCCACCCATCAGGAACCACATTACAATCAATCCCAATTTTCCACCCGCGACAGCAAATTCTTCTAAAGAACTGGAATCTTGTCCTTTCCCTGCCAATATTCCAACAATTAAAGCAATAACTAAATATCCAATCATAATGAATAATGCGATTTGCCAATGCTCCATTAATCTTCACCTTCTTCCAAGGCATTATCAGGATCGAGTTTATACAAAATTAGAATTGCTGCAAACGTAAGTAAGATGAATAGAATAATGAAAAAAAAAGAGAATGGTAGCCCCATAATAATTGGTGTGGCTCGATTGGCTATTTCATACAACGGGAATATTAATAGTAAAAAAGGAATTGTAACGGTCAAGATATAAATAGTTGTAAACTTTTTCTTACTCATTTAATCCCTCCGTTTATGCTATTTTTTAAATATAACCAATGTTTATTGACAAGCCATTCTATAAACAGTCTTATAAAGCAACTCTGCTCCTAAAGCGATGTCCTCAGGCGAACTGTATTCTTTTGGATTGTGGCTAATACCATCTTTAGAGCGAACAAAGATCATTCCATAGTCACAAACATAAGACATTTCAAGGGAATCATGAAAAGGTCCACTCATTAATTCTGGTGGAGTTAAGCCCATTTTTTCACTTTCCTCTTTCATAATATGCAGGATATTTTCATTACAGAAGCGGGGCTCACTGCGGGTATCTTCGCTAATTGTATAAGTTAAGCTATGTTCATTTGCTATTTTTTCTATTTCTTGTCGTAATACATATTCAATCTTATCTCTCCTTGCCTCATCGACATCGCGCAAATCTACCGTGAAAGTGACTTTTTCAGGAATGATGTTACGTGAATCTGGAAACACTTGCAGGCTTCCTACTGTGCTGACAGTCGGCGCTTTGGGGATTTCTTGTGCTAACTCGTTTAATTTTACAATGACTTTAGCCGCACCGACCAATGCATCTTGTCTCATCCCCATTGGAACTGATCCAGCATGACCGGCGACTCCTTCTATTTCAACAGTCATCCACAACGGACCTGAAATTCCAGTCACAATCCCAATCGGTTCATTTTTCGATTCTAGAACAGGACCTTGTTCGATATGAAGTTCTAAAAATGCAGCTATCCTTGCAGGATCATAAATCGATTCATGAAACTTTTCAGGATCACAGCCAAATTCAATCAATGCTTCCCGTCTTGTCATTCCATTTTTATCACGTCGATCCAACTCCCCTTCTTCCAGCTTACCCAACATCCCTCTCACACCAAATAATCCTTTATTAAATCTCGATCCCTCTTCGTCAGCAAAAGCGACTAACACAATTGGTCTTTTGGGCTCTATATTTTGTTCACGAAGTGTTTGAAGTACTTCCAATGCGCCAAGCACCCCTAAAGCCCCGTCGTATTTCCCACCATAAGGTTGTGAATCAATATGTGAACCAATCATCAAAACGGGCTCGTCATTAGCGATTCCGTTCATTCTTCCAATTAAATTCCCGAAGTGATCAATAGTTGTTACCAATCCAATGGAATCCATCCATTTCTTTACTTGTAACACTCCTTCCTTATCCTCTGGCGAATGGGCAAGTCGACAAACACCTGTCAACCCGATTTCCCCTATTTCTGCCATCGATTGTATCCTTTCATTCAACCTCAAACCGTTGACAGACATGGACAAAGCTTTCAAAATAACAAACCTCCCTTTAATAGAAGCATTATTCAATTAATAATTAATTGTACTTATAATTCTGATAATTATCGTTTGACAAACTGTTAATTTATTAAATAAAAATAGTGACATCTCGTCTAGTCTAGAAGAGATACCAAATGCTTTGAGCCATATAATTGTATAAATTGATTTGAACTATATCATTATGGAAGTAGCATACGTTCCAATCTGTCCTTTACTGACAACCATTCTTGGTCGATTACACTATAAAATACAGAATCTCTTACATAGCCATCAGGCATAACCATATGATTCCGAAACACTCCTTCTTTTACTGCGCCAATTCTTTCAATTGCTTGCTGAGATCTTACATTACGACGATCTGTTTTTAACTGAACACGAATAGTCCCATGTGTTTCAAAACAGAGTTTTAAAAGGAGGTACTTACACTCTGTATTCACTCTCGTTCGCCAAACCGTTGGAGACAGCCAAGTCCAACCAATTTCCAAGTTACGATTCAGTTCGGATATACTGATAAAGCGGGTACTTCCCACAATTTCACCTGAATACTTATCGCGGATAACAAAGGGAAATTCGAATCCTTGTTTCCTCATTAGAAGCGCTTCGTTCACTAGACATTCCATCTCCTCAATCGATTGAATCTTCTTGGGCATATACGGCCATATATCTGGACTACTTCCCGCCTCAAATAATTCTTGTACGTGGCAAATTTCCATTGGTAAAATCCGTACTCTTTCCCCTATGAGTTCTACTGATGTTAATTCCATTATCTATCCCTCCCTTTTTAAAACATTGCCATCTTATTCGGATTTTTTATACCTTATCCCTCTTTTTAAGAATAAAATTAGAACGACAAAGGTTTCCAACAATAACTCGATTGGAAAGCTCTCCCGCTCTTTAGGTGTTAATTTGTTTATTTGAATTGCTCTACTTTACTCTTTTTGGATATACCCATTAAATTTTAAGGGTATCCGGATTATCGTGTGGAAAATCAATAATAACAATTTTGTTTTCATGAGATCACAAACGCATTATCATGTAGAAAAATTAAAACTATATTTCCTTGATACTCTACCCACGTCACCTTTTATACTTATATTTAAGTAAAGATAAGAAAGGTGAAAAAAATGAATAAACCATTAAAAAAGGAAATATTTTCAGTACAATTAATGCTTGTAGTCTCGCTGCTTCTTGGTGTAATACCTCCCCTTATTATGTTTTTAATGACAAGGAAGAAAAATTTATACTACTGTGAATCAAGTCGGAAAGCTCTTAACTTCCATTTGACGATATTTCCATTATTTATTATCAGCAGTCTTCTTCCTGCGTGGGTTAAATACGCTTTATTAGCTATAGAAACATTAATAATCATGTATGCTATTATTCGAATAGCTTTTCAAAAAACATATTATTATCCAGCCATTCCCTACATTAAAAGCAAAGAAGAAAATATAGAAAAGAGGTATTCACATGTCAGGTGATACGTTGACGATCGGACAATTAGCTAAGCGAACAGGCGTTACCATACGAACACTTAGATACTACGACAAAATTGGGTTGCTATTACCAAGTGATTACACAGAAGGAGGACACCGACTTTACAGTCTTGATGACCTCTTACGGTTACAAAAAATACAATCTTTTATATTCATAGGATTTTCGCTTAAAGACATCGCAGATTTATTAGAATCCAATTGTATAGAAGAACAGCAACTTAGCCACTCAATTGCATTTTAAAAAAGGGAACTTATTGCGGAACAAGAGAGAATTCATCAGACTATTGACCAATTGAATCATATGGAAACTATAATCTCAGGCTATGAAAAAATAGATGCAAAATTATTTTGCTTTATTATTCATTCAATTCTTTTTGAAGAGGAAAATCTTAATGAATATAGTCAAGTCAAGGACTCTATTCACAATTTTAGAAGTGAAGAAAGAGTAGTTTTAGATAAAGGGTACTTCTCATTATTTATGGCTTTAAAAAAACTTGTAGCGAACGAAACAAATCCTGAATCTGATGAAGCGCTAAGATTTATCAAACAGTTGGTTGCACTTTCTAACCAAACTTTATCAAAGATAGAGACAGCGGAAATAAATTCAATGGACCAATATGACGAACCTAATATACTAAATCCCTTTACTGGAGAAGAAAGAACGTTTCTTAAAAACGCTTTTGCCTATATGTCAAAGTTACAAGAATGATATTTTAGCAGGAAACAGTATCCGCAATCACTAAATAAAAAATTAGGGTAATCGGAAAATAGTGTGGAAAATCAGCACCATAAACTTCTTCATGCACTTATTCATAACCAGTTTGTGACCAATTCGGAAATTGATCAGGTAACATTTTACCGAAAGTAACTTCAATTTCTTTAAATTTCCTTTTCTTTTTTACTTTACGATAGCCTTGTGTGAACAAAATCTTTGCTCTAAGGGCTTCAGAAGAGTAACCACGACCAACATGGTTCATTGTCTTAATTAAATGATTCAAGGATTCTGTATATTCGTTTGTAATTGGAGAATTGAAATAGTTAAATATCTCTTCCTACCAATTATTCATTGCTTTTATCAGATCCTCAAAGTAATTCATCAATGCTTTAGATACATTTTATAACCAGTTTTGATAAAGTTCTTAGGTTTCGTTGATTGACCCAGCCTCATAGATATCAAAGATATCAAAAAATCCTCTTTTAGCTCATACGATTGACCAAGTAAAGGGAACATATCAGTCCATATTTGCAATTTTATTTAGTCGTCAAAGTCATTAAGGTCTTTCGTCTTTTTAGAAGTACATAACGGTCTCTCATGAGTTGCCTACGATCTTTGGCTGACACATTTTGGCGGTTGGCCTTTCGTATTCCTTCCAAGGCTTCGTTTGTCAATTTAACGACATGAAACTTAATTTTGAACAATGTGAAGGAGAGGGGGGTGTAGATTCCACCAGAAAACGGTGATCATTTTCAAATTCCTTCGTATCCATTACTTTTAGATTAGGTAGGTTGAGCGTATCCATCTATACCATTGACTTTCTTGTTTTAACGTCTCGATGTTTTTCCGTTTCCTTATTTATAGGAAACGGAAAGAGCCTATTTAGACAAAATTAGATCAAAATAAATAGACTCTTTTTCTAATATCAAAATCAATTTTAATTCAGAAAAAGTTCGATAGATTAAATGTCCGATTTTAACATAAGGCCTTTTGAATGAAAGAACAAACTATCAAATTAAAAGTTCGTCTCCTAGTTTGTTGTACCTTTATTTGCTATGTAACTTAACATATTCACGATTTTGAATCGGCCACCATATTAAATGGAAAAGCATGTGGACAAATATAGCTGCTAATAACCCCCCTTGAATGAAGGCTACCCCAGCGAAAAACCCAACCCAAGTGTTACCAACAACCGTATACACATACATAGGAGGTTTTGGTTGCGAGGCAACAAGTTTAATAGATGGTAAATGGACAATGGCAAATAAGATACTTGAAATAGAAATTGCAAATAATATACTAACACGATCATTTATATTCATTAATTGGGATAACCAAATAAATAAGCTAAGTAAGCCCCATCGAAACATCACTTCTTCTAAAATTCCACCATAAAATACACGACTTAAGATTCCTGTATTCGCATAATGTGTTTCAATCTCCATATAGTCTGTTTTTGTCAATCTCGGTACTAAATACATATAATAAAACAATAAATGGCCAATTGAGCAAATAACACCTAGACCCAAACCATATAATAGAATTTGACTAATTTCTATTTGTTGAACAACATTAATCTTAGGAACAGCATAAGCACCCAACATTGAAAAGATAAGTGCTGATAAGCAATGTGCTATTAATCGTTGTCTATCTGTTACATCATCCTCCTTTATATGAATTTTTTCTGACTGATACATAAAATAAATGCCTGGAATGCAAATGATGCATACAATAATTAAATAAACCAAATTCATAGGGATTACTCTCCCTTCGCTTTCACTTGTTCTTCTAAAATGACCTCATAAATCTTGTTCACTGCCTGTTCTAATTGATTAATTACTTCATCATCTAGCTTAGCGTAGTATGTCAATACAATTTGCTCATCTGCTTTTGCATATAATTCATAAAGTTCTTTACCTTTCATGCCAAGTGTTACGATGATTTCACGTCTTGAGTTAGGATTAATGGAGCGCTCGATATAGTGCTCCTTCTCTAATTTAGTTAGTAACTGACTAATTGCACTTGCGGTCACATTCATCTTTTCAGCCAGTTCATTGACCGTTAAAGCACCATACTGCTCTACATGCTCGATAATTAAGGATTGCTTCGGTGTTAATTTATGCTCAAGCACTTCCTCATAGTGATGTAGCAATGCGTAGTTTATCTGATCTAATGTTTGAAAAATCTCATTCATTCGCTCTGCTAGCATAAAAATCCCTCATTTCATTAAGCAACATAAACATTTTAGATACCTAAAGTGTTTTTATGAGAATATTGTAACTAAATACACGCATTAATCTCAACCGCATTCAAGTATAATTTATGTATTTATCTTTAATTTTCGCTACTCAAAATAAGTGTCAGCATAATAAACATTGAAATAAACAGAAGGGAGTAATTTTTCAATCTAACTCCCAAGTCTTTTTACCTGAATATAGATATCCAATTTATAATAAAATTCAAACCTTGATATAATTTATCAAATGGTTAGTTCTCAAAAAGGCGTTTTATTAAAATGACAAGCCAAGAAACATAATATTTAGTAGCAAAATTTATATGACGGAACGTGAAAAAGTATATTAATGTATTCCACACCATTATCCGATTTATGGATGCTTCGAGTAAAAATTTAATTATTAGATTTTCCAAACGATAATCCGATTACCCCATTTTAATAAATAAAAAACGCCCCTACATCACTGTAGAGACGCCATACCGTTGCTTCATTCACCGAAACCTTGAAATTCATCCTTTATTGCTTTTTTAAAGGTCTTCGACTGTACAGCTTCTTTTAAAGCTTCAGCAAATTCCTTGTCCAAATCTTCTTCTTTTACTGTCAACACGTATTTCAATTCTTCGTTTAGTTCTTCTTCAGCGAGTGCGTCTGCCAATTCCATTTCATTGACAATGATGTAATTATCCGGAATGACCGCCAAGTCTCCACTCGTTAAAGATGCAATGAGCTGAGAGGTGAGGACTGGTTGAATTTGCAGGTTTTTGGGATTATTTTCGATTTGCTGTTCGTTAACGTCGAATGCATTTGCATTTGAATCTAATGCCAGCAAACCTTGTTGCTCCAAGAAACGAAGTGCTCTGGCTGTGCCAAGTTCATCATTCGGAATTGTAATTAACGCTCCGTTTGGAATATCATCAATCGATGTGATGGAGTTCGAGTATAATCCAAGACCTACACTTGGAACCTCTGAAAGCGACACGATGGAGAGATCGTATTCTTCATTAAATTGAGTTAGATAAATATTTTGCTGAAACAGGTTCGCATCAATTTCGCCTTCCGCAAGTTCGGTATTTGGTTCAATCAAATCGCCGTATTTTACAACTTCCACTTTATAGCCCTGTTCTTTTAAAGCCGGCACTAACGCTTTATCAACCACTTGTGCATAGATTCCTTCTGTTGTGCCGATTTTCAGCGTTTCATTGCTTTCGTTCTGACTGCAGCCTGTCAGCAATATGCCGAATATCGTCAACAGTCCAAGTATTTTCATTTTCATAGTTTTCCAATCGTTCCTTTCAAAAAAGCTACTATATCCCATCATATTCGCTGCGTTTTTCACTGTCAAACAGTAGCTTCACCAAAAAAAGATGTGCAACTTTATACACATCTCTTTATGCGTTATGTAATTTTACCAAATGGATGGTTTTTGTACCATTAACCATAACATGATCATGAGTAATCCAATATAAATCCATGCAGTGCGACGTAATTTGTTGAGGATCATATGTCGATCCATGCCGGATTCATGGAATCTTTTCAGAACAGATGAAAAACCAGTTGCCAGAAAGACAGCAGACAGCAGCATGATAACTAGCGTGAGGATCACCCAGGAACTATGCCATGGCCACGGACCGAACAGAATGAGCAAGGCGCCTGTCACAACCAACACGTGGCCTGCATGCATGACAAGTCGGATGATCACTCGGATGAACGCCAGATAAATGTCTTCCGCTTCTGCTTTGGCAGTGCGCAGCCGACGAATCAGCGGCAACAGTAGAAATAAGGGTCCTACTGCAATGACAGCCGATACTACGTGCGCAAAGACAACCGCTCCGTAATAGAGACTCATAGGTTTACATCATTTCTGAACAGGGCTGTATTCGTGCACCCATACTTTCATCTGTGGAAGCCAAGGCATTTTTTCGTGAATGGAGAGCATGGTTTGTTTGTAGTCCTCAACTGTATCGTGGCCTTCTGATTTGGCATCTTCATCCGTTAGTTCTCCAAGAGTTTGTTCGTAAAGTTTGTCGATGCTATACTCTTTTCCTTCAAGTGTCATAATTTCTCCCGGGTACGCGTAGACGCCATTTCGTCTAGTTGCCCACTTTTTACCTTCAAGCACTTTTTGTACATCTTCAGGAATTGTGACCAGTCTTTCGATGGAACATGTTTTTTCAGGATAGTTTGTCATGTGAATACTCCTCCAAGTTAACTATATTATTACTACTCTTGTCATTGTAACGCTTTCTTCGGGATAATTCGAGTTTAACATTTAACAGTGATTCTCTTTATGAGCGGCCGCTGTTATTAGAGCGCAAAGGCTGTCACAGAAAGCCTAGTTGCTCGGACATTCTGTAACAGCCTCGTTCTTCTCAAGTTATTTCACTTCAACCGTATGTTCTTCATGTTCATGAAGATCTTCATTTTCGATATGGATCGTTACTTTATACGTTCCGGCTTTTGGGAACTTATAATTGGCTATGTATTCACCTGGTTTCGTTTCTTCTGTTTCTGCCCATTGAATTTCATCGGCAGGATCTGCGATTTCATAGCGGACATTTGTGTTTTCCAGTGCTTTTCCTTCAAGTTGTACATGTGTCATTAATTCCGTTTCAGATCCTGTTTTTGATTCTTCTGGCTGCATGAAATGAATTGCTAAGCCTTCAGTTGTTCCATGGTCATGATGGTCTCCGTGTTCACCTAATTCTTGGGATTCGCTATCGTCGCCTTCTGCCAACTCCGCCTCACCGATTTGGATTTGTTTTTCAGGCATGATATGCATTCCGCGGGCTGTCACATGGACTTGCACATGATAGATTCCATCCTGTTCAAAAGTCGTTTCTGCCGAATAAATCCCTTTTTTCTCGTTCGTCGACTCGACATGGATACTGTCGTCTTTCTTTCCTTCTTCCCAAATTTCAAATTCCACTTCCGTTGCATCTTCCACTTCTTCATTGCCTTGCATTACAAGAGCAGACACGGTGACTGGTTCATTCGCTTCAGCTTGCTCCGGCACAGTCAATTCCACTTCAAGTGGTTCAGGCAGTGCTGCATCTGTCGGTACGTCTTCCTCTTTTCCGCAAGCCGCGACAACAGCAAGCATGGCAACACCCAACATAAAAATTACGAAACGTTTCATTTTTCATTCTCCTATCTATTCGTTTAGCTGTTATGATTATAAAATACGATTGCGAAATTTGAATGAAGTTTCGACAACTTCTTGAAAGTTCATTCAGACTTCACAACTTTTCCGGAAAATTGATCTATAGATAGAGTAACGAGTGGAGGGCCCATAATGAATTACACGATTTTAGTGATTGATGATGAACCGCAAATGCGTAATTTAATCCGCATGATTCTTGAAGACGCGGGTTATATGGTAATCGAAGCGGGTGATGGATTACAGGCGTTATCTGCTTTGAAGCAGCACGACATTCATTTATGTATCGTCGATGTCATGATGCCTTATATGGATGGCTTTACGTTCGCGGAAGAAGTGAAACGTACGTCCACTGTACCGTTGATTTTCTTATCAGCAAAAGGTGAGGAATGGGATAAGATCCAAGGATTGAAGCTTGGCGGAGATGATTATATTGTCAAGCCGTTTATGCCGGGGGAACTTGTTGCACGGATTGAGGCCGTACTGCGCAGGACATATCGGCTGAATCCAGATCCACAAATGTTGCAGGCAGGCCCATTAACGATTAATGAGGACGCCCACACTGCGCATATTAACGGAAAACAACTGAATCTGACGCTAAAAGAATTCGGTCTGTTATTGCTGCTGACAAAGCATAGCGGTCGCGCCTATTCACGCGAACAATTGCTGGAATTGGTTTGGGGGGATGATCACCAAAGCAGCGAGCGGACAATCGATACACATATTAAAACATTGCGGCTGAAACTCGGCGATGCAGGGAAAATGATCGAGACGGTCTGGGGGATCGGCTATAAACTTGAGGCTTCTAAATGAAGAACTTAAGCCTCAGCAAAAAGATGATGCTGGTTTTTTTAGGAAGCATCGCTTGTACGATTTTATTCTCCTTCTTCTTCATTCACTATCTTTACACGGATCTGTACAAAGAACGGATCAAGGAGTCCATCATTTATCAGGGAAATCGCACTGCCGCACATTATCATTACGGCGAATTGAGCGATTCGATCATCGAAAAAATCCAATGGTACAATATTGTCTCCGAATACGAGATTATTGTCGTCGATCGGCTGGATGACCTGACTTCTTATTTCCCTTATCAACTCGATTATCAGTCTCTTGTCACTGAGAGTGACCAGGAGATATTAGCCACAGGACAATCTGTAATGAAGGAAGGGTATGTGGAGGAACTGAAACGCGAAATCTTCGGCGGAATTTTCCCTATTAAAGGAGAAGATGGGCTGATCGGGTTCATTTATATCTACGTTCCGCTTGCTGCCATTCAGGACGTCTTTCGAGCTAGTTTACCGATCATGATCGTTGTCGGTGTGGTTTTTTTCTTTATTTTATTTTTGATCTTACAGCGTGTGTGGCGCTCTTTATTTGACCCATTAAAAACATTGCAGGCGTATTCGGAAGAAGTATCAAAAGGTGATTATTCCAATCGATTAAATACAGGGCGAGACGACGAAATCGGCAAATTAGCGACGGCTTTTAATTCGATGAGTCATTCGCTTGCAGAACAAGATCAGCGAAAAAAGGAGTTTACTTCGAATATTGTTCACGAACTGCGGACTCCGCTGACTTATATTAGTGGATATGCACAACTTTCGAGAGATAAAATCGATCGTTCACCTGAAGAAGTGAAGCAGTATTTGTCGACGATTGAGAAAGAAACGGAGCGGCTAAAGAAGTTGATTCATGACTTGGTGGAGCTAAATCATTTGGAGCAGGATTTTTATACATTAGAGAATGAACCGATTGCGATTGCCCAACTGTTGTTTGATACACTCGAACTTTTTGCGATTCGTATGGAGGGAAAAGGAATTCATTTACAGACGTCCATTGACGAGGAATTGATTCTGCAAGGAGATCCTAAACGACTTCAGCAAGTGTTTTACAATACGATCGACAATGCAGTAAAGTACGCGCAGCAAGAGATTACCATTTTATTAATGGCAAATGAAAAAGGAGTACAATATGAAGTTTCCAACGATGGAGTGACGATTGGAGATGAAGACGTGGAAAGGATCGGAGAACGTTTTTTCCGTACGGATAAGGCACGAAATCGAACAACTGGCGGATCGGGACTTGGTTTGTCGATCGTAAAAGAGATTGTCCGGCTCCATCAAGGGACATTTGAAGTGTCCAACAAAACGACAGATACGACAGTAACGATTAAGCTGCCCGTCGCGCCGGAGCTAGCGCAAAGGAGTGAAGTATGAAATGAAACGACTCACCCCCTTCATATTGTTGATAGTTTTGCTTCTCTCCAGTTGCAGTGAACCGCTCGAACGCGGTAAAAAAGTCCGTGATTTCACTTTTATCGATCAAAATGGAGAACCGTACGGTACGGAACAATTGGCTGGTACGCCATGGATTGCTGATTTTATCTTTACGTCCTGCACAACGATTTGTCCTACGTTGACGAGCGAAATGGCATCGCTTCAGAAAATGTTGAAAGAGGAAGGTCTGGACGTACAGTTCGTGTCTTTTTCCGTTGATTCAGAAGTCGATGAACCAGCCGTCTTGAAAAAGTATATTTCCAACTTCACGGATGACGAATCCGACTGGCATCTGCTGACTGGCTATTCTCAATCTGAACTCGAAGCATTTGCGCGAGAAGAATTTCAAACATTCGTACTGAAGCACGACTCCTCTAACCAAGTTGTGCATGGCACCAATTTTTATCTGATGGATTCAGAAAGTTATATCCTGAAGGAATACAATTTTTCAAATGAAATGTATAAAGAAGAGCTGCGGAAAGATTTGAAGCGAATTAAATGATCGGCGGCCGGTAACGAAAGACATGACGACCGGCTTCGATTCCGCTATACTAGTTGATGGAAAGCAGGTGTACGTGTTGGATTCTCGTTATTGGAAAATCGGTTTCTTCACCGGTTTAATTTCATTCGTGTTGCTCATCTTAGGTGTTCGTACCGTGCTCGGTCATGAACTCATCGTCAACAATTACTTGACGTTCGCGGTATTCGGGCTGATTGTAGGCATCGTCAGTTCGCTGTTGCTTTTTTATCAATTACATATTGCCTTTAAGATGTTTATGGTCGTTCTCGTGTTAGCGTTTGCGGAAATGTTCCGGAGCTTCATCATGATGGACAATGAATTTTCAGAAGCCATCGGGATGCTGTCACTGTTCATCATTTCTTCATTCGGACTGGCGATCTCTGTTATCATTCAATTTCTTGTCAAATTATTGAAGAAAAAGTAAAGCCGGCTGGAGAATTATTCTCCGACCGGCTGTTTTTTTGTTGTTTTAATTTGCTTACTGCGTAATTGACCACAAGCTGCGTCAATATCTGTTCCATTTTCCCAACGGACACCGCAATTAATGCCTTTACGTTTCAATGCTTCATAAAACGACTTGATTGCTTGCCGCTCACTGCGCTGATACTGACCGTGTTCATCGACAGGATTGTAAGGAATCAAGTTAACATAAGATAGATGACGTTTATCCGCGAGTAACCTTCCGAGTTCTTCCGCTTCTTTAACATGGTCATTGACATCGCGTAATAAAATATATTCAAATGTGATTCGGCGATTCGTTGTTTCCAAATAATAATTGATTGCGTCCATCAATTTTTCAATTGGAAATGCTTTATTGATTTTCATGATTTTCGAACGCAATTCATTATTTGGTGCGTGCAATGACACTGCCAAGTTGATCTGGATATTCTCTTCGGCGAATTCTTTGATCTTCTCCGTCAAGCCACTCGTAGATACGGTAATATGGCGCGCTCCGATCGATAGACCTTTTTGATCGTTGACGATATGAAGGAAGTTCATTAAATTTGTATAGTTATCGAACGGTTCTCCGATTCCCATGACGACGATATGGCTGACACGCTCGTCTTCCCCTTTTTCATCAAGATGTTCTTGAACTTTCATGATCTGTCCAACAATTTCCCCTGCATCGAGGTCTCGGTTTTTACGCAATAACCCACTCGCGCAGAAACTGCAGCCAATATTACAGCCGACCTGTGTCGTCACACAGACGGAATAGCCGTATGGAAATTTCATCAGGACAGTTTCGATCAAGTTACCATCTGTCATTTTAAAGAGGAATTTCACCGTACCATCTTGAGATACTTGCTTGACGTTCTGTTCAAGCGTTTGGATCGTAAAGTGCTCGTTTAATAAGTCACGCGTATCTTTACTGATGTTTTTCATTTCATCGAATGACAGCACGCGTTTTTTATATAGCCAGTCCCACACTTGCGCCGCGCGGAACTTTTGTTGTCCGTGTTCTATGAAGAAGTTTGTCAATTGTTCGATTGTCAAACCGTATATGGATTTTTTCATTTAGTTTCTGGCCTCTTTTCAAAAATTGCAATCCTGTTATTATACTACAGGATTGCACAAAAAGGAACAACCGATTTGGTCTATTCTTGCTGTTGTTTTTCGGTTCTAAGTTTCACATAAAAGGCAACAAGATTCAGGAATGCGAGCACGACAAAAAGAATGCCCATTTTCGTTTGTCCCTCAGATATTCGATCATAGGCAAAGTACACCATAATGAGACCGATGACGAGATCGGTAATTTTGGATTTCAACATATTGGTTCCCCCTTATTCACCTCTCAGTATAGCAGAAAAGCCTGGCATCCGAGCGAAAAAGTCGTCGAACCGAACCAATCAACCATCAAACCGCACGTAACTAGAGCACAACCGAACAAATCCCTGGTAGAAGCGAGCCAAGCTAAGAGCCGACCGCACCAAAAAAACGCATTAGCCACCGAATTTTCATTCAGCGCAGATGCGTTCACAGTTCAGATCAACTTATGCTTTTGTAGCTGTCAATTGATGCTTTTCAATGAAATCTTCCAGCACCGTTTCAAGGTTCGGTCTGCCAATTTCTTCTAGATCGTAATAGACACGTGTGCAAGGCTTGTTGATGTTGATAACACGGGAAAGGTCCATCGGTGTTCCGATAATGACTGCGTCACAATCCGCTGCATTGATTGTAGCTTCGAGGTCTTTCAATTGCTGCTCGCCATATCCCATTGCCGGCAAAATACTCTCGATATGTGTGTATTTATTAAACGTTGTGATCAAGCTGCCAACTGCAAATGGACGTGGGTCGACTATTTCAGTTGCCCCTAGACGTTGAGCTGCGATGACACCTGCGCCTAACTTCATTTCACCGTGCGTCAATGTCGGGCCGTCTTCCACGATCAGAACGCGCTTGCCTTTGATGATTTCAGGATTGTCTACTGAGATTTTTGATTCGGCTTTAATGATCGTGCTGTTTGGAGCCGCAAATTTAATATTGTTTTCAACAGTCTGGATTGCCTCTTCAGACGCACTGTCGATTTTATTGATGATCGAGACATCTGTCGTACGCAAGCACACTTCTCCTGGGTAATACTTCAGTTCGTGTCCAGGACGGTGCGGGTCAAGAACAGTGATCGCTAAATCCGGCTCGTAGAATGAAAAGTCGTTGTTGCCACCATCCCAGAGGATTACGTCACAGCCATCCGGATCATTTTCAGCAGCATCCAAGATATCCTGGTAGTCTACTCCTGCATAGATAATGTTGCCACGAGAAACATGCGGCTCATATTCTTCCATTTCTTCAATTGTACAATTATGTTTTTGGAAGTCTTCCACAGTCGCGTAACGTTGAACTCGCTGTGCAGCCAAGTCACCGTAAGGCATTGGATGACGAATCGCCACAACTTTCAAGTCATGTTCAAGCAATGTCTCGATAATTTTACGTGAAGTCTGGCTTTTTCCTGTTCCCGTTCTCACGGCACAGACCGAAATGACCGGCTTATTACTTTTAATCATCGTCGCTTTTGATCCAAGCAATGTGAAGTTCGCACCTGCTGAATTGACGATGGCGCCAAGTCCCATGACCGCTTCATAGCTAATATCACTGTAAGAGAATACACATTCATCTACTTTTAGCTCTTCAATTAATTTAGGTAATTGATCTTGTGAATAAATTGGAATGCCTTCAGGGTAAAGTTCTCCCGCCAGTTCAGCCGGATACTTACGTCCATCGATATCAGGAATTTGTGTCGCTGTGAAGGCGACAACGTTGTACTCCGCCTTGTTACGGTAGTATGTATTAAAGTTATGGAAGTCTCTTCCTGCTGCGCCAATGATAATTATATTTTTAGTTTTCATGATTTCATCTCTCCAATCGAGCTTCTTTTTATTATTATAAGACATAATGTATAATAATACAATAGGAAACGTAAAAAAATACATTGAATCGTATAGATATACACGACGCGGCAGACTATTACTAGTTCAAACACTTGGTATGACAATGTTTTATGATATTTAAAGTTGTATGCATAAATAAAAACCATTCTAAATCAGAATGGCTTTTTATTACTTTATTCATTTTATCAGTTGCTTCAGCGCTTCCACTAACACTTCCATCTGTTCATCCGTACCGATCGTGATGCGCAAATAGTTGTTAATTCCTTCTTGATCAAAGTGCCTCACCAAGATTCCTCGTTCTTTCAATTGTTCATACAGTACCAAAGCGTCTAGATTCGCCGGCTTTGCAAATAAAAAGTTCGCATCAGACGGCACCACGTCAAATCCCATTTCAATTAATGACTGCACGCACCGTTCTCTTGTCCGGATGATTTTCTTCGTGCTTTCCGAAAAGTATGCATGATCTTGAAATGCTGCAGTTGCTCCTGCCATCGCCAGTCGGTCAACCGTGTAGGAATTGAACGAATCTTTAATCCGTGTTAGACCTTCAATCAGTTCGGGTTGTCCAAGCGCAAATCCTACACGCAGTCCAGCAAGCGCCCGGGACTTCGAAGTCGTTTGGATGACAAGCAAATTGTCATAACGATCAATCAACTTTATTGCGGAAGGACCTGCAAAATCTATATAAGCTTCGTCTATGACCACCACTTGATCACGATTCTGTTGCAAGATCCCTTCGATCACATCGAGATCTGCATAGATACTCGTCGGCGCGTTCGGATTTGGTAAAATTACTCCCCCGTCCGATTGAAAAAAATTTTCCATGGGCAATGTAAAATCTTCATTCAACGGTACTTTTTCAAATGGTATATTGAAGATCTTCGAATAGACCGGATAAAAGCTATAACTGATTTCCGGAAACTTAATCGTTTTTCCCGGTTCGAAAAAAGCCATGAAAGAGAACGCCAACACTTCATCGGAACCATTTCCGACAAATACTTGTTCTTTCGTCAGTCCATATGTATCTGCGATTGCATGTCGCAGTGGATCGGCTGTCGGTGAAGGATAACGCTGCAAAGAATTATCGTCGAGAGCCTTTTGAATCGCCGCAAGCACTTTTGGGCTCGGGGGATATGGGTTTTCATTGGTGTTTAGTTTGATGATATCTGGCTGATTCAATTGCTCGCCCGGAACATAAGGCTCAGTCCGTTTGGCAACTGTGCTCAGAAATCTACTCATTTCGCAACACTTCCTTTTTCGGTCTTCTTTTGCGCAGCACTTGCTGAACGTCTGATAGATCGACATCTAGAATATTCATCAAGACGAGCGTGTGATAGATCAAGTCTGCGATTTCATTGGATACTTCTTCTTTATCTGCATTTTTCGCTCCAATTACCACTTCCGTCGATTCTTCTCCGACTTTCTTCAATACCTTGTCAATGCCTTCATTGAATAAATAAGTCGTATAAGAACCTTCAACTGGATACTCTTTACGATCAGCGATTTCGTCAATCACTTCATAGACAACTTCACGCAAAGATTCCTCCTGCTCCATTGCCTTCGTGAAGAAGCATGTTTTCCTACCTGTATGGCAAGCCGGGCCTTGAGGTGTCACTTGAATGAGCAATGTATCCTGGTCACAATCCACTGAGATCCGCTTTACTTGCTGGCGATTGCCGGAAGTTGCTCCTTTATTCCAAAGTTCTTGTCTCGAACGGCTGTAGAACCAGGTTTCATTCGTTTCTAACGTCTTCTCAATTGCATCTTTATTCATATAGGCGAGCATTAAGACTTCCCCTGTTCGATCGTCTTGCACGATTGCGGGTAGCAAGCCTTTGTCGTCAAACTTAAGGGCGTTGATGTCAAGTGTCATATTAGTCATTCCTCACTGCAATATTTTCTTCTGCTAAATATTCTTTCAGTTCCCGAATATTAATTTCATTAAAATGGAAAACAGAGGCTGCAAGTGCCGCGTCGGCTTTGCCTTTTGTCAGAACGTCTTTGAAGTGTTCAGGTTTTCCAGCGCCGCCGCTTGCGATAATTGGAATACTAACCGCTTCTGCCATCGCATTATTTAAGGCAAGATTGTACCCGTCTTTCACGCCATCTTCATCGATGCTATTAACGACCAATTCGCCTGCGCCCAAGCTCTCCATTTTCTTCGCCCATTCGATGGCGTCAATTCCTGTCTCTTCCATACCACCCTTTGCGTATACCGACCATTCCTTATCGCCTGTCTGACGAATGTCCATCGACAGCATAACGCGTTCCGATCCGTATTTATCAGCAACTTCCTGAATCAATTGGGGATTCGTCAAAGCTGCACTGTTGATGGAAACTTTATTACCACCAAGTTCAAAAATTTTGTCGACATCTTCCAATGTACGGATACCGCCGCCCACGATGAATGGGACCGGCACCTCTTTTGCGATTTCTTCGATTAAATCTAAAAACATACCGCGATTTTTCGTTGAAGCAGAAATATCATAAAATACGAGTTCATCCGCTCCGTCAGCAACATATTTCTTTGCTAAAGTAAGAGGATCCGCTACTTCCTGAACGTCCAGAAACTTTTTCCCTTTTACGACTTTGCGATTGTCTACATCCAAGCATGGAATGATTTTTTTAGTTGCTGACATAGCTGTCGTCCCCCAGTAATTTTTCTAAAGATAATTTGCCTTCGTATAGTGCTTTCCCGATAATCGCTCCATACATGTCTTGTGCAGCAAGTTTCTGAATATCATTCTCCGTCGAAACCCCGCCTGAAGCGATAATATCAATAGAAGATGTTTCGTTCATCACTTGCAGTTCCTCGAAATTCGGTCCTTGCAACATGCCGTCTTTCATAATGTCAGTGTAGACGACTGTTTTGACGCCGATTTTCGCCAGGTCTTGCAACAGATCGACTGCTTTGACGTTGCTTGTTTCAGTCCAACCGTCAGTTGCGACTAGACCGTTGCGTGCATCGATGGAAACCGCGATTTTCTCACCGTATTTTTCTACGGCTTGCTTTAGGAATTCTGGATTTTGAATTGCTGCTGTGCCGATGATGACGCGTGAGACGCCGCTTTCGATGTGCGAGTCAACAATGTCCATAGTGCGGATGCCTCCGCCTACTTGTACAGGAATTATAACGGCTCGCGCGATGGCTTCAATTGCTTTTTTGTTTAGCGAGTCGCCGGTTTTGGCGCCGTCAAGGTCGACAACATGAATGTATTCGGCTCCTTGTCTTTGCCATTCTATTGCCATGTTGGTTGGCGAGTCATTATAGATTATTTCTTGACCGTAGTCTCCTTGGATCAGACGTACGCATTTGCCGCCTCTAATATCGATTGCTGGAAATAAAATCATCAATTAGTCCCCCTAATAGATTAAGTGTAGGTTTCTGGCACCGTTGATCTGCGCTGCAGGCGGACGCTTTCCGATCCGATCAACTAGTGCATATCTCTACTTTGCTTACTTCGCTCATATTCTATTGAAAAATTAAGCCCGAAATAGTATAGAATAATTTCATCTTACAAAGTTCCCTTAGTAGAAGGAACGCCCTTAATTTCCGGGTTGATGGTGCTGGCTATGCGCAAGGCGCGGCCGAAGCTTTTGAATACCGATTCTATGATGTGATGTGTGTTTTTTCCATAGTCTAAGTTGATATGTAATGTGACGTTAGCATGGCTTGTGAAGGCGATGAAGAATTCTTCCACGAGTTCGGTGTCGAAGTTGCCTACTTTATCTTTCATTCCGTCGACGTTAAAGACGAGGAATGAGCGGCCGCTGATGTCGATGGAGGCTGTGGATAGGGCTTCGTCCATTGGTGTAGATACCATTGCAAAACGTTCGATTCCTTCTTTGGTACCGATGCATTTATTGAAAGCTTGTCCGAGCACGATGCCGACATCTTCTACTGAGTGATGCTGGTCGACTTCGATGTCGCCGTCACATATCACAGTTAAATCAAATCTTCCGTGCTTCGCGAAGGCAGTCAGCATATGGTCGAAAAACCCGACGCCTGTCTGAATCGTTGTCTTGCCTGTGCCATCCAATGAAAAGTCCATTTCGATGGATGTTTCGCCTGTTTTACGTGAAATTTGTTGTTTGCGCATTAATATCCTGCCTTTCGTACTTTGATCGAGTTGGCGTGCCCTGTCAGTTGTTCAGACTCAGCTAGAATAATGATATCATCCGCCACCTCAGCCAGTGCGCTTTCCGAATAATAGATTACACTGGACTTTTTCATAAAATCATAGACACCTAGAGGGGAAGAAAATGCCGCTGTACCGCTTGTAGGCAAGGTGTGATTCGGTCCTGCCATATAGTCTCCGAGGGCTTCCGGTGAATGTTCACCAAGGAAAATCGCACCTGCATTGCGAATCGAAGCCAAATGCTCCATTGGATTATCGATCATCAGCTGTAAATGTTCTGGTGCCAGTCGATTGACAAGTTCAAATGCTTCTTGCAATGTGTCGACAAGAATGATACGTCCAAATTGCTCAATCGATTGCGTCGCAATTTCTTGACGGTCTAGTTGTGCTAGCTGGCGTTCGATTTCTGCTACAAGTTTACTTGCAAATACTTCACTCGTTGTGACACAAACTGCTGCTGCTCGCTCATCGTGTTCTGCTTGCGACAGCAAATCCGCTGCTGCGTAGATTGGATTTGTATTGTCATCCGCCACGACGCAAATTTCGCTCGGGCCCGCAATCATATCGATCGCGACGTCACCAAATACCCATTTCTTCGCTCGTGCTACATAGGCATTACCAGGTCCAGTGATTTTGACGACTTTATCAATCGTCTCTGTTCCGTATGCAAGAGCCGCGATCGCTTGGGCTCCGCCTACTTTATAGATTCGATCGACACCTGCTTCTTTCGCTGCCACCAAGACGTGAGGATTTATTGTCCCATCACGCTGAGGTGGTGTAACCATGGAAATTAACCCGACACCGGCGATTTTTGCAGGTAATGCATTCATTAGTACAGTAGAAGGGTACGCCGCTTTTCCGCCTGGTACGTAAATACCGACACTATCAATAGGCGTTACTTTCTGACCGAGCACGATGCTTTCATTCGGATTCAAAAACCAAGATTGTTCTTTCTGGGCTTCGTGATAGCTTGTGATCCGTTGCTTTGCTGACCGCAGTGCATGATAAAATTCTTCGGATACTGCTTGTTCTGCTTCCTGGATTTCCTCTTCGCTGACCATCAAGTTATCTAGTTTTACACCGTCAAAGCGCTCGGTGAAATCAAGAACTGCTCTATCGCCTTCCAAACGGACTATTTCTATAATCGATAAGACATTTCGATCGAATTCCAAATCTAGCTGACTCGAATCACTTCGTTGCAGCAACTCTTCCTTAAATTCAGTTCCGCGAATCGTTTTCATGCGCGCACCTCCAGTCCTTCTTTCATATCTTTTATGAACTGCTGGATGTCCGCAGTTTTCGTTGCATAGCTGGCTTTATTGACAATTAAACGCGCACTGACTTCAGCAATTTCTTGCAGTACAACAAGCCCGTTTTCTTTCAAAGTCGTCCCCGTCTCGACAATATCAACGATGACGTCTGACATACCGATCAACGGTGCCAGTTCGATGGAGCCGTTCAATTTGATCATCTCTGTCCGAATTCCTTTTTTATCAAAGTATTCTTTTGCCACTGCTGGATATTTAGAAGCGACCGTTAAAAATGGCATCTCATCCACTGGTGTTCCCGGGAACCCGGCTACTGCGAGTTTGCATCTGCCAATGCCTAGGTCCAGTAATTCATAGACATCACGCGGATCCTCCATCATGACATCCTTCCCTACTATACCGACATCGGCCGCTCCATTTTCCACATATACCGGTACATCTACGGCTTTGACAAAAATGAGTTTGATCGTTTGCTTGTCATCATAAATGACGAGCTTTCGACTTTCATCTGTGAAATCCGAGAATCGAACGTCTGACTTTTCAAGGAAATCCATCGCTCTGTCCGCCGTGCGCCCTTTCGCCATGGCAACTGTTAAATAGTCCATTCAGGTACCCCTTTCTTGCGTACAATCAAGTCCAGCAAATGTTTAAAATCTACAAATTCTGTTGTCTCTTCTTCTATCAGTTGATTCTGCTGTTGCGTGAGATGAATTGTATAAAGACTATCTTGTATTTGAAGCGGATGCTTCATTGGTTTAGATATCACGCGATATTCCCGCTCTCTCAATTCATTCGTTATGTCGATGGCGTATTTCATCCGGCTTTCTTCATAGAAAACCGTTATATCTATGCTATAACGCTCGGTCAACTCTTTATGCGTCGCGGCTTTTACTAAAGAATCAATTTCGCAAGCAAAACCGACAGCAGGTAATTTGATACCAAACTCTTCACTTAATGCATCGTATCGACCACCCATCAGTACAGGTTTACCGAAGTTTTCGACATAACCTTGGAAGATAATGCCTGAATAATAGCCCATATGATTGATCAAACCAAGGTCGATGACGATATGTTTTTTTAATCCATATAGTTCAACTATTTTATATGTTTCCTGCAAGTATTCGATGGCTTGTTGTACCGAATCGCTGACTTGAAGATTTAGTAGTCTTTCAAACACATGAGCCGGTGCACCGTATAACAGCGGCAATTGTTCGAGCACCTCTTTGACAGTTTGATCTATGGACAATTGTTCTAGGAAAGGACCGATTTCCACAATATTCTTTGCTTGAATCAATGTCTTCAATTCAGCTGTCTGCTCGCATGTCAGTTGCAGATCCGCAATCAATTCAGTAAAAAATCCAGCATAACCAATTTCTATTTTCACATCCGAGAAGCCTACGTCTCTCAATGCGTGGCAGGCCAGCATAATCGTTTCTGCGTCAGCTTCTGGAGAACTTGGACAGTAGTACTCCACGCCTGCCTGAGTCTTGCCGATTTTTTCGTTTTCCTGAAAGGTTTGTCTAAAAACTTCTTGGACATAATAGAAACGCATTTCTTCTGGCAAGTTGCCGTTTAGCTGAACAAGTTGCTGAGTTAATGGAATCGTTACATCCGGCCGTAATACTAGTACTTCGCCCGTGTAATCAATCACTTTGATCATCTCATTTTGATTGATCGACGTACGCACATTCGAATACAGATCGTATCGCTCAAACGCAGACGTTTTGATCCGCTTGTAACCATATGTAGTGAAACGTTTGCTCAACGTCCCGATGATCTTTTCATGTTTCTCATGTTCATTCGCTAGAATTTCAGAATACAAAATAGTTCTACCGCCTTCCGTCCGTTCAATACTTCACTACTTTACTACGCTAAAGTTAATTATTACTATACTGCTTATAAAAGACGTTGTCAACTGTATGTCTCATTATGGTTCTGTTACACTATGTAGTATAGAAAAGGAGACATGAGATTATGTTTGATTATCATATGCACAGCGCATTCTCTGCAGACTGCGAAATCCCAATGGAAGAAATGGTCAAGACATCCATAGCCAAAGGACTGAGCGAAATTTGCTTCACTGACCATGTCGATTATGAATATCCAGACGACACAATTACATTCGACTTTGACAAACACGCATACGCTGAAAAAATCCGGCAGCTCAACCAGCAATTCCATGGACAGCTAACGATCAAAAAAGGAGTCGAAATCGGTCTCCAGCCTCATTTATTGGATCGTTACGAAAAGCTAATGGATGAGCATGCTTTCGACTTCGTCATCTGTTCACTACATACCGTTGAAAACAAATCCCTTCATTACCGCGAGTTATTTGAAGATCGCACTGTCGAGGATGCATTCGAAACGTATTATCGAGAATTGCTCTATTGCGTGCAGAACTTTAATCGATATAGCGTATTAGGGCATGCCGACTTGATCAAACGCTACACCGATCAGCCACCAGCGCATCTTTTTCACGACGCGCTTGAGCAAATCTTCAAAACGATCATTCCTGAAGGCAAAGGCATCGAACTCAACACGTCAGGCTCGCGCTATGGATTGCCGCACAATATGCCAAGCACGGATATATTGAAGCTCTACAAACAATGCGGAGGTGAAATCATTACTCTTGGTTCCGATGCTCATCGAACGACTGATATCGCTCATGAATTCAAAGAGTCACTTGAACTCTTTCAATCGATCGGCTTTAACTATCTTGCAACGTTTAAAGACGGCCAACCTGACTTTCATGCAATTTCTTCTTTATAAGCGAAAAAGGGAGACTAGGACAAAACTAAGTTGTTCATAATGAAAGACGAACGATCACAAAAAACACAAATAGGTTACTTAGTGTGCGGTCAGGGATTTCCCCTCCAGGCCGGGATGCTTTCCGGCCAAATCCTACATTTTGTTCGGTAGGAAAGTTGACTTGGCCCCAAATACAAAAAGTTTGGCTATGTTCAATTTTGAAACATAGAAACCCAGTGCTTAATCCGTATTTTTTGGTATTCAATAATGTAAAACTGCTATCAAACTGCCTTGTATACAAAAATTTGGATTGAAGTTGAGGTCAGGGCGAAAGGCGAAGCGTTAGGATCACAGGTTTTCCGAAGCGGACGAGGAGGCTCACCTGCGTCCCACGGAAAGCGACCCTGCCCGCAGCGGAAATCCCATAGGCAGCGCCGAGTCTACAGTTTCTTTATATAGAAAAAACCAAACTGTATTACAAAACTATGATTAAATGTTTTGTAAACGTTCGGTTTTTTTATCGCTTTGAATCCTTTTGTTCCGGCTACTTTTTCATTTTCTAAAAATCCACGTCTTAAACAAAGCCAAACGTTCGCGAATCCACACCTTCGTTTTGACAATTTCGGGCGTCCTGGCTGTCACTACATCGGTCTCCCACCCTAATTGCTTTGCTAAAAACCGTGCCCTCGCCAAATGAAAATCACTACTAATAATCGTCACGCCAGCCAATTCAGGCAGTAGTTCTTGCGTATATTTCAAATTTTCATAGGTGGAAGTGGACTGATCTTCAAGCAACAACCGCTCTTTTTCAATGCCTTGCTGAATCAAATAAGTATACATAGCCTGAGCTTCACTTAATGCCTCATCTTTACCTTGTCCGCCCGACAATACCAATTGAACGTGCGGAAAACGTTTTGCATACTCCGTTGCTGCCTCTAAACGATAACGCAGCGATAAAGATGGCTCTTCTCCATTCACTTTCGCTCCAAGAACCACCGCATATTTATACGAACCATCTGCTGTATGCTGTTGCGCTTCTTTCATCCTTTCTGCTGGTATCAACCAAAACATCATCAGCCCCGCAAGTAACAACGCTGCAACTATTACTATACCTATAAGCTTTTTCATTCACTCGCCCCTCTTCTTCAACAGTTAGACGGAATCAACTGAAGAAGAGTTCCAACTATTCAATACCTATATAAACTGAAATTAATAACTTACATTTGAAGTAAAACGTATAACATGTTGATTTCCGTTCTAAACGGACGCTTTCTTCCACTCCAATCAACTGAGTATCCATATCTGAACAAACTTATGTTAAAACTTTAATTCAACATACCTATCTATTCAATGATAGATAGATATGGTTTCACCCCTTATAAAACAGAACAGACACAAGGACCAAATCCCTGTGTCTGTCTCTACTGCATTATCGAATTCCGTGCGCTACCATTGCGCCGGCTACTCTTAGGAAACCAGCAATATTCGCACCCATCACTAGATTACCAGGCTTGCCGAATTCATCTGCTGCCTTTTTACAATCGTTATAGATATTTTGCATAACTTCTTTCAAATGTTCATCCACTTGTTCTGCCGACCAAGATAAGCGTTGGCTGTTCTGTGACATTTCCATCGCAGAAACTGCGACCCCGCCTGCGTTGGCAGCTTTTGCCGGAGCAAATAAAACATTATGCTCTTGGAATATCTCGATGGCTTCGATTGTACAAGGCATATTTGCGCCTTCCCCAACCGCCTTCACACCATTCGCAATCAGCATATGTGCTGCAATTTCATCAATCTCATTTTGTGTCGCACATGGAAGAGCGATATCACAAGGTATTGACCAAATTGCGCTGCAATCTGCATGATACTCTGCTTCCGGACGTTCTTTCGTATATTCCCAGATTCGTTTATTGCCAAATTCCTTCAACTCTTTAACCAAATCTAGATCAATTCCATCTTTATCATAGATATAGCCATCAGAATCACTACATGCTACGACGTTTGCACCAAGCTGCATTGCTTTTTCCATAGCATACGTGGACACGTTCCCTGAACCTGATACGACCATCGTCTTTCCATCCAATGTAAGTCCATTCTCTTTAAGCATTTCATCAACGAAATAAACTGTCCCATATCCAGTAGCTTCTTTACGTCCCAGACTTCCGCCATGATCCGGATTTTTCCCTGTCAGGATGCCAGCTTCATAGCCGCCTTTAATTCGATTATATTGACCGAATAAATAACCTATTTCACGTTTCCCAACGCCGATATCCCCTGCCGGCACGTCAATATCAGGACCAATATGCCTGCTTAATTCCGTCATGAAACTTTGAGTAAAACGCATGATTTCACGATCCGACTTGCCTTTAGGGTCAAAATCAGAACCACCTTTACCTGCCCCAATCGGCTGACCAGTTAACGCATTTTTAAAAATCTGCTCGAAAGCCAAAAACTTCATAATACTAGTATTTACTGACGGGTGAAAACGTAATCCGCCTTTATAAGGTCCCAGATCACTGTTAAATTGTACACGGAATCCTCTATTCACATGCACTTTCCCCTGATCGTCTTCCCAAGCTACGCGGAATGAAATGATTCGTTCAGGTTCTGTGATCCGCTCAAGAATACCATTTGAAATAAATTCGGGATGCTTAGCAAAGACAGGACGGAGGGAATCAAAGATTTCTCTTGTCGCCTGCAGAAATTCCTTTTCGTCAGGATTCCTTTTCTTTACTAATTCATATACTTCATGAACATAATCGTTTGCTCGTTTACGATTATTAAATTGGATTTCATCTATCTTTGTCATTTGCGCCCATCCCTTTCCCTGGTGTTATTCGAAATACATCGACTGAGTAGTCGCTCACTTTACTCAGTAGAAGTTATCCATAAAGGACGAGTTCTACTGAATAAATTGAATTTCTAATGAATTGAATTTCAATTGTTCGAAATATTTCTTTGTATTCCAATATTATTACTGAAATCAAAGCAAGATACAAGAATTATTTGTAATTTAAGCAGAATGCTTTTACTTTTGTGTCAATTTTATGTATTAGAACTAACTTCTTCATTTACAGTTGACTGAATATAGTGTATTATTAATCTATTCAAACAATCAATGTGAAGCGGTTAGTTTAAGAGCATTCGCATGAGCGGGAGAACCAATACGAAAAGAAAGAGGCGAAGCACCATGACAAAGAAAAACAATCCAATACGCTCCATTTTAGGAGCCAATCTGCTCCTTATCATGACTTTTGCTTTCCTACCTGCTTTACTCGTAAATCCGGATATGGATGTTTTCCAAAATGCGATGAAGTTGATTACTAACGAATAGACGATCACGTAAATGAGCCTTTCCTGAGTTTAGGGAAGGCTCATTTTTTCACCTTTTGCGAATGGTAAACCGATCTTCCAACAGCAACCAATTCTGCGGGAAAGCCAAGCCAAGCTTCCAGTACATAATCCCACGCAACCTAAATTCTTTCAGCAAATCAAATTTCGCATTGATGCTTCTTGCGTCTTCAAACCACACTTCATGTTCAGTTCCTTGTTGGTCATAGTACGTAAAGTGAGGAGCTTGAGCTACCGCATCGTATTCAATTGAGACTTTTTCATTGATGGCTAAATTTGTTGCCATTCTTGGACTCAAGGCCACAGCCGGCTTACTATCAGCTTGCCCGAATGGGGCGGACCAATCATAGCCATATAAATTTTGTCCCAAGAAAATCTTATCGCGTGGAATTTGGCTCACTGCATATTCAACGACTCTCCTGACAGGACCAATTGGACTGACAGCTTGCGGAGCGCTATACGTATATCCCCATTCATACGTCATCAAGACAACAAAATCACAGATTTCGCCATGTGCTTTATAATCATGGGCTCCATATATACCCGTCGTCACTTCTCCTGCTTTCGGAGCAAGAGCCGTCGAAATTGTTAATCCTGCCTTATGGATTTGATCGCGTGCATTGCGCAATAATTGATTATATAATTCACGATCTTCCGGGAATAATAATTCAAAGTCAAAATGAATATCTTTATAGCCTATCCTGTTTGCCGTCTCAATTGCATTTTGAATCATCCGATTTTGCGCGGCCTGATCGGTAAATAGGGCGTGGGCCAGATCAGCGCTGAATCCATAGTTTTCTAAGTTGGTCAACACCATCATATTTAATGCACCTGCATTTTGGGCGATGGTCGGAATGTCATCAAGGGGTGGTTCTTTAAGTGAGCCATCACGTTGGACTTCATAGCTGAACATTGCCAAATATGTAAGCTGTCCGACGCGTTGTCTGACTTCCGTGATCATCTGTTGGCTTACCGGATTGCGGGGCTCCACGTATAATAGAGAGTCGATCGGCGTCTTAGGCGGTTCAGGAATGTAAAGACGCTGACCTACCTGCAAAATGCCCGCCGGATTAATATTATTAATCTGTGCGAGCCGTTCGACTGATAGACCATGAGTCTGCGCAATCCTATAAAGACTGTCTCCAGGCCGAACCCAATAATATGTTCCAACAATCGGTATGACTAACGCTTGTCCAATCGCTAACTGCGAGGCATCTTCCAATTCGTTCGCTTGTGCAATTTGTTCATAGGGAACACCATAGATGTTTCCAATTATAAAAAGACTCTCACCAGGTTTCACTACATGAATCTGCATGTGACTCCACTACCTTTCTCATGTTCTCTAACCAAGATATGGTGGAGTCAATGGAAATATGCTTGTTTTCCGAAGTCCGTAAATCTTCGAGTAGTCCATAGACCATACTTCGTATTCCAAATGCATAATTTCACGAAACCTCCTCATACTACCGTTGATGTAAATGACTATTAAAGGAGGATATGTATTTGACTAATCAATTCGAAACATCTCAACACATGCACGACGGAGCAGTCCCCCCCTCTATGAATCATGGCGGCCATGAACTTTTTGACGTTCACGAAGTATTGAACACTGCAGTTGGTGCATTGAATCAATCCATGATTCTTCGTCCGCACGTAAAAGATCCAGAACTCTTAGATATTCTGGACCGACAGTACCGTTTTATGCTTGATGAATACAATATTACGGTTGAATGTTTCAAAACAGGAAAAGACCCATCACACCCTACGCAGAGTTATCAAATGAAAGTTGGCAGTGATTTTGTCTATGGCATGAAGGAAAAGGCGCCTTCAAAACCAATTCAATCGACAAACGAAATATCTGATGAAATCATCTCCGGCTTTTTGCTCGGTTCTGCAAAAAAAGGGGCCACTGGGAAAGCAGCTGCTGCTTTGGAGACGTGTAATCCAGTCGTTCGTCGTGTGCTTGCAGACTCCATACCCAACTGTATAGAAATGGCGTATGAATTGTCGATTTATCAAAATAAACATCACTATTATCAAGTCCCTCAGTTGAATACTCAGGACATGAACATCCTACTCAACTCATTTGCCCCCTCGCAAGGACAACCCAGCATGCCAAAAAACCTTCAATAACCAGCTAAAAGCAGACTTTTGTCTGCTTTTTTGCTTTCTCCCTCATTGTATTTGTATACTGTAAGAATACAGACAAATGAAGGGGTGTATTTATGAAAGTTGCCATTTTTGACTTTGACGGCACGTTGTATACGAAAGAAACCTTTAAATTGCTTATGGAGCAATTGAAGAAACACCCGAGTTACCAGCGTTATTACGGAAAATTCTACAGATCGATTTTACCTTTATATATCTGTTACAAACTAAAATTACTGCCTGAAACCGAAATGAAAGAACGATCCATGAAGCTGTATTTGAAGGCTCTTGAATCTTTAACAACTGCACAACTAGAACAATACTTCGAAAATATGCATGAAGAAATGTTAAACGATTTCAATGAAGATGTCGTCAACAGATTAGCTCGACATCAAGCAGAAGGTCATCATGTATTGTTAGTTTCTGGTGCTTATACTCCCTTTTTGACTGCAGTCACGAGCCATTTGTCATTCGATCGTATTATCGGTACTGAAATCCCTTCATGCGGCGAACAGATTACGATGGACCAACCATTTCTACATATCCAAGGAGAGCGTAAAAACGAACAAATCGAAAAAGCACTTCAAGGTAAATCGATTGATTGGGAGAACAGCTTTGCTTACGGAGATAGCATCTCCGACTTGCCTGTGTTAGAGCAAGTCGGCAATCCTGTAGCCGTCAGACCCGATCCGAAACTTGCAGCCATAGCAAACCAACGAAATTGGGACATTTTATGATGAAAGCTGAAAAGCCCTGAATTCGGCTTCAGGGCTTCAAGCTTCAAGCATTCTTCAATGTATTAACATATAAGTTTCCATCGGTTTGAATTTCTGCATACAGCACATGCTCCGGCTTTCCGATGCCTTGCAGTTCCAGTTGTTGTTTCAACCATACATCAGTCAGCTTCAATTCACGCATATTTTCCTCTTGTACTTTTCCGTCGGTAATAATTTCGGTCGGAATATATTTAGGTTTAGGAGAAGCCACTTTGACATCTTTTTTCGTCGCCTTCTCTTCGCCCGGCTTAAGCATTATGCTCAAGTTTCCATTCGTTTCGAAAATCGCATAATTGACATCTTTCATGGAAAAAACGGCTTGTTCCCGAAGCATCATATTCAATTCATTGAAATTCAAACGCAGCTTACTTAACGAGCCTTCCACAATCTTTCCATCCTGAATTACGATGATTGGCTTATCATCCAGCAGGACACGTAGTTTTTTTGATTTAAACGTTAAATAATTGGCAAGTATCGTCAATACTGCCCATAGGATCATACCATATAACCCATTTAAGAACGGCGTCTCGGACTCCCCTGCCAAATTGGCGGCAATCGAACCGATCGTGATACCTGTCACGTAATGGAAGAAAGTCAATTGAGATATTTGTTTTTTTCCCATGAACCGGGCCAGGATCAGAAGGACGATAAAGGAAATAACAGTCCGCAAAGTCATTTCCCAAAAAGACAGCTCCAAAAACTCATCCATATTCACAACGCACACCTCCATTGAGTGGAGTATGTGTGAAATGCGGGAAACTATACTTTCATAAGCTTATTTCAATCCCAAACGTATGGCGTTGCTTGATAGACATAGTAGTTCAACCAGTTCGAGAATAACAAATGTGTATGTGAACGCCAAGTATTCATTGGTTCTCTCGTCGGATCATCATTCGGGAAATAATTTTCAGGTACATCAATATCCAATCCCTTTTGGACATCTCGCCCGTATTCTTCAGCCAATGTATGTGCATCATACTCTAAATGTCCTGTCACCATTATGTTTTTTTCATCATTAGAAATCACAATGAATGCACCCGCATCATCCGATACAGATAGCAGTGTCAAATCCGGATGCTTCTCAATTTCTTCTATGGAAACAGCCGTGTGACGTGAGTGAGGAGCAACAAATACATCGTTAAATCCTCTTGCCAAATTGACTGTTTGGTCCGTGATATCGTGAGAAAAAATCCCAAAACATTTCTTCGGCAACTCAAACTTATCAATGCCGTAATGATGATAAAGTGCGGCTTGCGCGCCCCAACAAATATGCAAGACAGAGGTCACATTGGTTTTTGTCCACTCCATGATTTTCTCTAATTCCTTCCAGTACACTACGTCTTCAAATTGCATATGTTCAATAGGTGCTCCTGTAATAATCATGCCGTCAAACTTGCGCTCTTTCACGTGTTCGAATGTTGTATAAAACGTTTCCAAATGAGTTTGACTGACATTTTTGGAAACATAGGTCGCCGTATTTAAAAACGTCACGTTTACTTGCAAAGGCGTATTACCAAGTAATCGTAATAATTGAAGTTCTGTTTTTTCTTTTTCAGGCATTAAATTCAGAATCAAAATGTTCAGCGGCCGAATATCTTGCTCCGTCGCCCGATCTTCATCCATGATGAAGATTTTTTCTTTCTTCAGTAACTCACCTGCAGGTAATTGTTTCGGTATATTAATCGGCATATTTCTTCCCCCTTGGCTATTCATTCGGCCTGTTTTTACAAAATAAAAAACCTCTTTTCCTGTAGATAAGAAAATGAAGGTTTAGGACCACAGTTCTTATCTCTCAAGACAACAATCTTGTTGGAGGTAGCACCTTCCTGTTTACACAGAGGTTGCTGAAGCTTCATCAGGCCAAATCCCTCAGCTTCTCTTGATAAGTAGTATTTAGTTAATATCATTTCACGAAAATGATTTACTGACTATTATAACATTAATAAACTAATTGTATAGTCAAATTTTCAAATAGTTCTGCTCATTCCAATCTCGTAAATTGTAGACCGGAAATATTTGTGTATAATAGGAACTACCAACTACTTTTTAAAGGAGGAACTCATGAGATCTTTAGGCATTGTTCGCAAAGTAGACCATCTTGGCAGAATAGTTATTCCGAAAGAACTACGCAAATCTTTGCAATTAGATAAAGGCGATCCCATTGAAATTTTCGCAGAAGAAGATCGAATCATTTTGAGAAAGTATCAAGTGAATAAGGCATGCTTCATTACTGGTGAAGTAACGAACGAAAACAAAGAACTATCAAACGGATTATTCATAAGTCCTCAAGGCGCGAAAATCCTTCTCGAACAATTACAGGATTATGTTTAAATAATAACAAGCCAACCATCTCCTCGGATCGTTGGCTTGTTAGCATACATCAAAGTAATAAAATTTGGTTGACTTCAGAGTGAAAAGCGGAACAAGTGAATATAAGTTTGTAGCCCGGAGATTGGCTCCCCGCGGAAAGCCATCCTCCCGGAACCTGGATCAACGGTTCTTATACCCACTCACCCTCTGCTCACAAACTATTGATAAACTCTTCAATCTCCTCTTTCGTCTTGCGATTCTTACTGACAAAACGGCCTGTTTCCTTGCCTTCACTGAATGCGATAAAGCTTGGGATGCCAAATATATCGAGCTGAGTGCACAAGTCAATAAACTCATCTCGGTCGACATAAATAAATTGGTACTCGGAAAATTCCGTTTCCAGTGTTGGTAAAAACGGCTCGATCACTCTGCAATCAGGACACCAATCTGCAGAAAACAAGAAAATCACTCGCTCTTCTTGCTTCAATTGTTCGAATCGCTCGAAGGACTCTAAGTTTTTCATCTTACATTACCCCTTTACTTGAATAGTATGGCACTACTATAACATTGATTGGCATATATCTTCTCTTCTCACGACTTATGCTATTTCCTAATACTCCATAGTAAAAGTTACTTATAATCCGCTTTTATCTCTCAAACACGAACGTTCACAAATCATTCAATAATTTACGTTCGCCTTTATTAGTTTTTCATTTTTTTCCGAAAAGTAATTGACAATTACTTTTGACGTGTTATGATTAGTTCAAATTTAATACACGCAAAACAATTTTGACGAAGACATACCTTCCTGTAAAAGAATTTTCTAGAGAGCTGATGAATTGGTGAGAGTCAGTAAATTCTTGGGATGGCGGCACTTCCGAATTGCTTGGCTGAATAGTTCAGTAGGCCAATCCGTCACATGCACGTTACGCATGCTGAATGAAGGCTGCTTTTGCAGCAAAACAAGGGTGGTACCGCGTTAGTTTATTGAGCTTTTCGCCCCTTACGTATGTAAGGGATGGAAGGCTTTTTTATTTTTCCTAAAAGGAGGTAAGCATAGAACGTACATATGGGATCAACTCTATAAAATTCATTTTGAAAACTTTACAACAATAAAAACTACTGAAGGAGAGAATGATTATTATGGCTTTTAAAGTACTTATTAGTGACCCACTTAGCGAGGACGGTATTTTTCCATTACGACAAGCAGAAGGTTTTGAAATTGTGATCGATACAGATTTGACACCTGACCAACTGAAGGATCGGATCAAAGGTTTTGATGCTCTTCTAGTACGTAGTCAGACAACTGTTACGAAAGAATTGCTAGATTCTGCTGATCAATTGAAAATTATTGGACGTGCAGGTGTAGGTGTCGACAATATCGATTTGGACGCAGCTACAGAAAAAGGGATTATCGTCGTCAATGCTCCTGATGGAAATACAAATTCAGCTGCTGAGCACACGGTAGCTATGATGATGGCGATGGCTCGTAAAATTCCACAAGCATTCAATTCACTGAAGAACAATAAATGGGACAGAAAATCATTTCTCGGTGTAGAGCTAAAAGACAAAACATTAGGGATTATCGGACTTGGCCGTATTGGTGCAGAAGTTGCCAGACGTGCGAAAGGTCAACGTATGAATGTCATCGCGTACGATCCATTCCTAACTGAAGAAATCGCAAAGAAATTGGGTATTGAAATTGGTACGGTAGATGAAGTATTAGCAGCTGCTGATTTCATTACAGTACATACACCATTGCTGAAAGAAACTCGCAGAATGATCAATAAGGAAGCATTCGAAAAAATGAAAGACGGTGTACAGATCATCAACTGTGCCCGTGGTGGAATTATTGACGAAGATGCATTATACGATGCGATTGTCGCCGGAAAAGTAGCAGGTGCGGCACTAGATGTATTCGAGGAGGAACCATTCCTAGATCATAAGTTACTGACTTTGCCTGAAGTAATTGCTACCCCTCACTTAGGTGCGAGCACAATTGAAGCACAAGAATCTGTTGCTGTAGACGTAAGCCGAGACGTCGTCAACTTCTTGACAATCGGATCTGTCCGCAACCCAGTGAATTTACCATCCGTTTCTCGTGATGTTTTAGCGAAAATCGAGCCATTCTTTGACCTTACTGAAAAACTGGGTATGTTCTTATCACAAATCCAAAACACAGTCATCGACGAAATCAACATCCAATATGCAGGTGAATTGGCGAATTACGACGTGCGTGCATTGACTCGTAATACAGTGAAAGGTTTGTTGAAGCGCAATCTTGGCGAAACAGTCAATGATGTAAATGCAAGACTGTTGGCTGATCGTTACGGCATCAAAATAAATGAACAAAAAACGACGACAGCTAGAGGTTTCATGAACTTGATCACAGTGGAAGTTGTTACGGCAAAAGGCATCCGCAAAGTAGCCGGTACCCTTCTAAATGGTCTCGGGCCACGTATTGTGAAAGTTGATGATTATGTAGTTGACGCAATTCCACAAGGTCACTTGTTGTTCATTCGCCATAAAGACCAACCAGGCGCAATCGGACGTGTAGGTACATTGCTTGCGGAAGAAAATATTAATATTGCAGCGATGCAAGTGGGACGTTCTGCTGAAGGTGGAGACGCGATCATGATGTTAACAGTCGATCATCACGTTGAGTCTGCTTCTGTTGCACGCGTCAAAGAAGTTCAAAATATCCATGATGCAAAAGCTATTGATCTATAAAAACACAGGAAAACCAGCTGACATTTTGAAATGTCAGCTGGTTTTTTCACGTCCGTGTGACAAAAAAATCAAAGCCCATAGCAGTCAATATACCGAAAACGAGACACCAGAACGCGATACTGATCGCAGACCAAACGGCTGTCTTCACTTTATTGGCACCGAACACTAAACCGATAAACGCAGCGATATGTGTACCGATCAGAATGGGACCTGCAATTGTTAATACGGGTAATCCATATGTATTCATGATTTTTTCACCACGTTGCAATCGTTTTGAATTAACTCTTCCTTTTTTCTTATTTCTTCGTTCGATCCAGTCATTGATTTGCTGAAATCCGAGAATCAACAGAAGGATAGTCGCCATATTGCCTATAAATGCGAGGAGCATTACCCAAGTAGGTGACAGACCACTAATTATGCCAACGGGAATGACGAGCATAATTTCAATCCAAGGTATGGCCGCTCCTAAAAAAACTAAGATATATTCCAACATGCTTACCTGCCTCCTTGCTAATTGAACAGCTAGAGATTAGTATAACAGAATCGGAAAACCGATGAGAAGCAAGCCTCATCGGTTTTCTAGTCCAGACAGTATAGGAAACAAACCTTCTAAATGGTCAATTTCAAATGTTGGTTTCACTTCGTCGCTTGATAGTTTGTTTTCACGATTGATCCAGACGTTTTTCATTCCAACTCGGCTGGAACCGAGAATGTCGGTCATTAGATTATCACCGATCATCAATGCTTCATCGGCAGTCACACCGCATGTATCCAATACATGTTGGAAGATCGAAGCATCAGGTTTTCCTTTGCCGAATGCTCCAGATACAATAATATGATCAAAATACGGTGGAATCTCCGGAGAAATCGTCAATTTGATCTGCTGCAAACTAGGTGAACCATTTGTCAATAAAATGAGCTGGTAATCTCCCTTTAGGCGATCGAGTACTTCAAACGTCTCTTCATATATATATGGATGCTTTTTACGCTCTTTCGGAAAGAGCTCTGCCAATTCCCTGCCGAACGCTTCATCCTCTATCCCTAATTTCTTCAAACCTCGAATCCATGCTTCTTTTTGGTATTTTGGAATGATTCCTTTCATCTTTTGAAACTCTTCACCAGGATCGTCGAACACGCCCCACAACCCTTCAAATGGATTAATTCCGATATTTTGTGTATGAGGAAATGTCTCATAGGTCGCATATAATTCTCGCGCCTCTTCACGTACAGCTTTCTCTAACTCCACTGGGTTGACCCCGTTCTTTTTCGTCGCATACTCGCATGTTTTTTGAAATGCCATCGCAATACTCTTTGCATCCCAAATGAGCGTATCATCCAAATCAAAAATAAGTGTTTTAATCATCTTGCCAGCCCCTTTCTTATATACATTCAGTAGGTATATCCACTTTTAATTATACACATTAAACAATAAATTTGTTAGTTTGCCCGGTATCTATTGCGCATTGCAGATAAAAACCTTAAACTTTTATGCATAGTTATCAAGAAGGAAGGGAATCCCATCAAATAGGAGGTGAGTCCCGAATGGCACAACATTATTTTATCGGCATCTCGATTGCCACTCCCATTTCTGAAATAGCTGAACACTTTCGCTCCAAGTACCAACTGGCTGAAAGATATAAAGTAATCCCGCACGCTGATGACCTTCATATCACCATGCGCTATATAGGAGAGCTAGGTGAAGCCACTAAGTCTTCGCTTGAGCCTTCGTTACAAGAGATCGCAGAGGCAAATACCAGCTTCACTACTTCTGTTACAGGTTTGTCCTTTTTCGGATCGCCTTACGGACCGCGCGTTGTCTACCTTTCTGTTGAGGCGGTGGGAGCTTTGGAACATTTACAAAGACAGATTGCAAGGCGCACAGAAAATATTCTTGAATTAGAAAAAGACAATCGTTTCGTTCCGCACATCACGATTGCAAAGAAACGTAAGACTGCGGATAAGATCCAGTTATCTAAAGAAACGATTACTCCAGTCCAAATTGATATAGAAGGATTCACTTTATTTAGAATTCATCCTAACGTACGGCCATCTTACGAATCAGTTGCCTATTTTCCATTTAAAAAGAGCTGATTGCCTGTTCGCAATCAGCTCTTTTCTTTCATTTCACACTCGAAAGCGTCCCATATCGCTCTGCAGCCGTTCTGCCAACTCCGCCAAAGTTTGAGAACTAGATGTAATCTCCTCATTCGCCGCCAACTGTTCTTCTGTAGCAGCGCTTGTGGACTGAGCTTCAGCTGAAGCCTGGATAGCGAGTTCCTCCACTTGTTTCGCTCCCCCAGCGACTTCAGTGGTCATTGTACGGATTTCTTCGATTGCTGTGGAGACAGTGGAGATTTTTTCACTCACATCTGTAGTTGCATTTTCAATGTTTACAAATACGGCACTGGTTTTTTCTGTAGATGTTAAACCTTCTTCCACACGCTTCCGTCCAGCTCCAGTGCTGTCGACCGCTTTCGTTACATTCAGAATCATCGTATCGATCATCCGTCCGATTTCTTCAGCTGACCGCTTGGACTGCTCTGCCAAATTCCGTACTTCTTCCGCAACGACGGCAAAGCCTTTTCCATGCTCTCCTGCGCGTGCTGCTTCAATAGCTGCATTTAATGCTAATAAATTTGTCTGTTCCGCAATAGCTGTAATCATACGCGTGACATTCCGAATATTTTCGGAGTGCTCCGCCATATCATTAATGATTGTAGTGGATTCCCCTATAGTTTGGCTGATTGTTTTCATATCAGCCGAAAACTCCTCCATTAATAAAGAGCCTTCTTTCACTAATTTCGATACTTCCCCGGAGGATTCCAGCATCTCTTCGTTATCATCTGTAATTCGGTCAATCGCCGTCATCATTTCTTGCATGGCTAGGGTTGACTGACTGACAATTTGTGCTTGCGAGTCACTTGTCTGCAAGTTCTTTTCCGAAATTTCAGCGACCATTTCAGAAGCAGCCAAGCTTTCCTCTGCACTTGCAGATAATTCTTCCGACTGGCCAGCTAGCTGGGTGGCAGAGTCCCTAGCACGCTGAATGATGCCTCGTAAATCTCTAACCATTATATTCAGTGCAGTGGACATTTCACCGATTTCGTCACGATTTTTAACAGTTACCTCTTCCACAGCAAAGTTTCCACTTGATAATTCGGATATCGCCGCTGTCATCTTGCCGACCGGTCTAGTAATCAGTCTACTAATAATAATTGTGATAGCTATACTTGCTATGATGCCTATAATTAATAAAATTCCCGTCAAATTAATGGCGATAAAGGTATATCTTTGTACTTCTTCCTCTAGTTTTTCTTGTTCTTCCCGTTGATGTTCAATCATTACTTGTATATTATTCGTAATAATATCCTGATAAATCGCGCCGTTTACACCTACTTGAATGGCTTTATCTCGCTTTCCTTTTTGTACCTCTGCTATCATATTACGTATAACGCCATCGTAATTTACTGTAGCAGCGCCAATTTCAAGCATCGCTTTCTTCATCTCTTCATTATGTATAATGCCTTCTAAAATCTCCAACCGCTCTTTATTTTTTTGTTGTGCTTTCTCAATTCCATCCACATAGGAAGGATTTTCATAAAGGACGTATCCGCGTATATTACTCGACATTAAATTCTGATCTTTCAGTTGTTGCTCCAATAAAACAACCTTTTGCATTCGATCGTCAATCAAATAACGATACTTTTCATTGACATTTTTTAAAGCCAAAAAACCTACTGCCCCAATTAAGATCATAATGACCACAACACTTAAAAAGCCTGTCCATAACTTTTTCCCCACCGTGAACTTCACTAATTCCATCCCCTTCTGTCAGATATGCGAATACTTAGGCATAATTGCTCAAACCTTTTTAATTTATTATAGCGTAATAAATTGAAAAGGTATATAAGGAATAGATTGTTTATGGGAAATTAGAACCTCTCACTTCAGTAAATAATCAGATGTCTTCACTTAATTTCATTTATAATTCATTCAGTTATTTATGCAACTTAACAAATTGTTTTTTAATCCTAAGCTCATTAAAAGCAAACGAGTCTTAGAAATGAGCTGGAGTTTCGCAATCGCTACTCAGTTCTCTATCTTTGCATATTATATATTCATCGTTTCGGCCGCAGTTAACCCATAATTTTCTTCAATGACTAACCTTATACCTTCCTTTACTATCGCAACCATTTCCACCAATTGCTCGGCAGTCGTTGCAAGAGGTGGCATCAAAACAATCACATCACCTAATGGCCTAGTCAATAAGCCCAATTCGCGCATTTTCAGGGTAGACCGATATGCGATGCGTCTTTCAAATGAGAACGACTCTTTTGTGTATCGATCCTTAACGATTTCTATTCCGACCATAAGTCCACACTGACGTACATCTCCAACATGCGGCAACTCTTTTAGATCAGCAAGCAGCTCCGTCAGCAATTCTGCTTTATCAGACGCTTGTTGAACTAATTGTTCCTTTTCAAATATCTCCAAGTTAGCCAGTGCTACAGCGCATCCTAGCTGATTCCCCGTATATGAATGACCATGGAAAAATGTTTTCATTTCTTCATGCTTTCCATAAAAGGCGTTATAGATTTCTTCTGTTGTAAATGTTGCGGCTACTGGCAAATAACCACCCGTCAGACCCTTCGCTACCGTCATGATGTCCGGTTGAATACTTTCATGCTCCACAGCAAACATTTTTCCAGTACGGCCAAAACCCGTCGCCACTTCATCCACAATAAGCAACACATTGAATTCCTTGCACAATTCCTCTACACCTTTCAAATACCCAGGTGGCATTGTATTCATTCCACCCGCACCTTGAATCATCGGCTCCAAAACCATGCCAGCAATTTCTTCATGGCGTTCTTCAAAAAGCAAGCGCAACTTGTGCAGACTTTCATCACGTACTACCTGTTCGTCATTAGACGGATGTCGGTATACTGCTGGAAATGGAATAACAAGCGCATCAAATAATAAAGAAGTATATACCTTATGATACAGCTCGATAGATCCAACACTCATTGTACCGACCGTATCCCCATGGTACCCATTACTCAACGTAACGAATTTCATCTTCTGGCTAACACCCTTGTTTTGCCAATACTGATAGGCCATTTTCACAGCAATTTCCACGGATGTCGCTCCGCTATCCGAATAAAAAACACGCGTTAACCCTTCAGGCACTAACTCGATTAATTTTTCCGCTAATAAAATGGATGGAACATTTGCAGCTCCTAATAAAGTCGAATGGGCAATCAGCTGTAACTGCTTTTGAATCGCTTCATCTAGTTCTTTCTTTTGGTGACCGTGTACATTCAACCACAAAGAAGAATTTCCATCCAGATACGTTTTACCGTATATATCTGTGACCCTTACGCCTTCTCCGCTTTCAATGATCAATGGATCTTGCTCATAATCGGACATTTGCGTAAAGGGCAACCACATATATTGTTTACTTTTTTCCAATAATTGATCTGCTTTCATTTCTTAACGCCTCCCGTAATCTGTTCATGTCCCAATTTCGATAGCACTCTATTCTCTTAGACGGATCCCTCAGTGTGTCGTCTACATTTTTCAGATGAGGAATCACTCCAATGATCGGGATTCCAGTCAACTTACTGATCATTTCACCATTATCATGAATGATTTCTTTTTCATCTTGTTGTAAATCGTTGAGCAGTACCCCTGCAATGGGGATTTGTCTAGATTTCAACGTATTTATGGTGAGCACCGAATGATTGATCGTCCCAACACCCGCTCTTGAAACGATCACGACTGGTGCGTCTAATTCTTCCATCCAATCGATCATGCAATAGCCGTCTCCAGTCAATGGAACATATAATCCTCCAGCCCCCTCTATAACTACCCCTTCAGCTATTCCACCTAATTGTCTGACTGCTTCACTGAGACGAGTCGGTTGAATTTCTCTGTCTTCGATTAACGCAGCCAAATGAGGTGAGCAAGGTTTTTGGAATAAATATTCTATATTTCCTCTTCCCATCTGTTTATGCGCAGCCGATTGATAGACCATCACGTCAGGCGCGATCCAATCTTCATCTTGCTGAATAGCACCTGTTTGGACAGGTTTGAACGGGGTGAATTGTAACCCATGATCTGCAAAATAACTTATTAGCAGTGTAGTCGCTATGGTTTTTCCCACATCGGTATCTGTGCCTGTAACGAATAAAACCGTCATACAATATCCTCCTCTCCCGAAAATGTGTTAACTAAATATAAAAGTATGTTAACATATAATCAGAAACACAACAATAGTTTTTAGGAGGAATGGAAAATGAAAGCAAGAGAAATTGTCATTTGTGCGTTGTTTGCTGCGCTAATGGGAGTAGGAGCTAACATTGCGCCTTTACTGACGATCGGCGGTGTGCCAATAACATTGCAGCTGCTAATTGCAATTTCAGCTGGGGGGTTATTAGGAAGTAAATTAGGCAGTCTGTCTATGTTCGCCTATTTATTTATCGGTCTAGCTGGTGCGCCGATCTTCGCTCAGTTCAAAGGCGGTCTCGGCAGCATACTGAGCCCGACATTTGGCTATATCATTTCGTTTATTGTTGTCGCTTATATTGTCGGAAAGTTTTTCGAACGTAAAACACTGTTTACATATGTAGGAGCTGGAACACTTGCTATTCTGACAAATTATATTATCGGCACAAATTATATGTATTTGGCCTATATCTATTGGGTAGAGGCGCCAGCAAGCTTCAGCTATGTCATCGCATGGTCTTGGATGGTGGCCTACTTGCCATTGGATATCGGAGTTACCATTCTTGCCTTAATTTTGATTCCCCGATTACAGAAAGTATTGAAATTTCATTCTATACGCAAACGAAGCCTCTCATGACCAAGGATCCATCCTCTGCGATGGATTCTTTTTTGGCGTAATATCTTCTGCCCAAAAATATTTATTGAATTCAGATAAAAAAGTTTTCTAGTATCATAGTTCATGTATAATAAGTTTCATCAACCTAGAAAGGACGGAATCTTCTTGGAACTTATTTCAATCATCGCTCCTGTATTATTTATTTTTTTAATTGGTTTCATTGGACAGAAGTTCCTGTCATTCGATATTAAAACGATATCAACGGCAGCTCTTTACCTGATGTCTCCTTTTTTGGCATTCCGGACTTTCTATACGAATGCACTTGACCGAACGTATTTGTATATTGCTGCCTTCGCAGTACTGTTGTTGGTCATTCTGTTCATTATCGTCTGGTTTACTGCTGATATTATGAAAGCTTCGCGTTCTGAACGTTCTGCTATGATTCTTGGCGGGGTATTTATGAACAGCGGGAATTATGGAGTGCCTGTCGTATTGTTTGCATTTGGCTCGGCAGCCTTTGATTACGGGGTCATTATGATGGTCTTTCAGTCAATTCTAATGAATTCAATCGGTATTTTTTTCGCTTCCATCGGAGGAGAAGCACATGCGACTTGGCGTGACTCGATGCAGCGGGTTATACGTATGCCATTGATTTACGCTGCGATTCTAGGTATTATCTTTCAAGTTTCTTCTATTAAGTTATCTGATTCCATGATGCAGGGAGTTGACTTGATTGCAGATGCTTCCATCCCGGTCGTCATGCTCGTCCTCGGAATGCAACTGGCGATGATTGTCCGCAAGCGCGTTGCCTATCGATATGTCACAGCGGTGACGATTATTCGCATGATCATTTCACCATTGATTGCAGTTGTCATTTTAATATTTTTACCGGTTGATGATTTGTTGAAAGTGGTACTGATTATCCAAGCAGCAATGCCTGGATCAGCGAATACGACAATGTTTGCAGTTCAATTTGGAACGGAGCCAGATTTGGTCTCGTTTACGACACTCACAACGACATTGTTAAGTCTTTTGACAATTCCAATCGTTCTCTATTTCGTCATGATGTGACGTCATTTCTTTTATAGATTTTTTTATTCGTCAGAATGGTATTTTTTTCGATTTTCTAGTATACTATACTTTCATGTCCTTGACGGAGACGATCAAGGATCTCGTAGATTTGTGCAGATCTTATATACGAAAGAAACTATAGATAAATGAAGACTGAAGTAGTAAGGACGTGTTTCTCGTGTCGACAGAACTTTTTATCACAACGGACTTTCAACGCCGATGGGTCAATGAATTGACTGAGGCAGGTCCGTTTTTCAGCAGCTTTTCAGAGCAATCTGATACGCTGTCCAAATTCCCAAAAGAGAATATTCAAAAACTCGTGGAAATGGGCTACACTACGTTGACACTCCCGAAGGAATTCGGTGGTGAAGGCATCTCCGTAACGGATATGGTGTTGTTTCAAGAAACGATTGCTCGTTTTGACAGTGCGACTGCTCTAGCTATCGGCTGGCATCAAGGCGTAGTCGGCGAACTGTATGAAAATCGCAAATGGACTGCGGAACAATTAGCGCAATTCAGCGAAGCTGTTCAGCAAGGTGCACTAATCAACCGTTCTGTAACCGAGGCTCAAACAGGAAGTCCTACGCGAGGCGGTCGCCCCCAGACGACGGCAACACGTTCTGCAGGCGGCTGGGTGATTTCAGGAGAGAAAACGTTCACTACAATGGCTCCTGCCCTTACCCACTTCCTAGTATCTGTATGGATTGAAGAAAAACAGCAAATCGGTTTCTTCTTGATTCCACGTGAATCAGAAGGGCTGTCCATCAAAGAAACATGGCATACGATTTCCATGCGCGGTACAGAGAGCCAGACGCTCGTTTTGGATGACGTAAAAGCCACGGATGATCAGTTAGTGGAAGTGAATGAAGCACCACGCGGCAATAAGCTCAATGGTTGGCTTCTCCACATACCGGCTTGTTATTTGGGAATCGCACAAGCTGCTCGCGATTACGCGGTTCACTTTGCGGCAACTTATCAGCCTAACAGTTTAGATGAGCCGATCGCTTCCCTCTTCAATATTCAAACTCAAATCGGCAAAATGGATTTGGAGCTCATTAAAGCACGCCATCTCCTCTATGATATTGCCTCGATTTACGATGACGAAGCACGCCGTGTTCATCTGCAAAATGAATTAGGTGCCGCAAAGTCGATTGTTACGAATAGTGCAATAGAAATTGTTAATCTCGCAATGCGAATTGTAGGGGCGAAGAGTTTGGAGTTATCGAATCCACTACAGCGCCATTATCGCGATGTACGCGCGGGTCTTCACAATCCTCCGATGGATGACATGACGATAACAAAATTAGCTCACGCGGCGATTAACGAACAAAAATGACGAAGCGAATCATAGTAAGTGGATACAAAGCACATGAATTAGGGATCTTCAATGAACAGCATCCGGGTATTGCGATTATTAAAAAAGCATTAACGGACCAGTTGCTGACCCTTCTGGATCAAGGACTAGAATGGGTTATCGTCAGCGGCCAGCTCGGCGTCGAGACTTGGGCAATCGAATGTGTTTGGGAGTTGCAAGAGGAATACCCGCAGTTACAATATGCCGTGATTACACCGTTTCTTGATCAACAAACGAATTGGAATGAGACGAAAAAAGAGCAGTATGAACAAATCATCGCGCTTGCAGATTATACTGTCAGTTTAACGAACAAGCCATACGAAGCACCTTGGCAATTTATTGAGAAGAATAAGTTTCTGCTTCGTAATTCAGATGCACTGTTGCTTGTTTATGATGAAGAGAATGAAGGCTCTCCGAAATTTATCAAACAAATGGCCGAACAATTGACAGAGACGACAGACTATGAACTTTTGACCATCAGCGCCGATGATCTTCAGCTTATTGCAGAAGATTTACAGCGAGATAAATGGGAATAAAAAAAGCGAAATGCCAAACATTATGGCTATTCCGCTTTTTTATTTGTTATTTTATGATTTTCAACACTTTTTTAAATTCGTCCGTCCCCGCTTCACCAATCAGTTCATATAAAGCAGTTTCCACACACGTCGCAGTAACTCCAAGCCCCTTCATTTTCTCGAGGCCGATTTGTTTATTCGCTTCCGTCCGTGAAGTGACTGCATCTTCAACCACTTCGACTTCATAACCTTGCTTCACTAAATCTGCCGCTGTCAGATATACGCAAATATGCGTTTCAATTCCTGCAATTAATACTTGTTTGCGGCCCGAGCTTTCCAGCTGTTTCATAAATTCTTCATTGCCCGCCGCACTAAATGTCATTTTTGCGATGGGTTCCTGACCTTCTAGTAAACTGGATAAAGATTCAGTCGTCGGTCCCAGTCCTTCAGGGTACTGTTCCAACCAAAGTATTGGAACATTTAACACTTGTAATCCTTTGATCAGTTTCTCCAGATTATCATGCAACGTCTTACTATCTTTAACAATTTGCGCTAGCTTACCTTGTACGTCCACTAATACAAATAGCGTTTGCTCTTTTTTCAGCATCTCATTTCCCCCTTTTTAATAATTATTGCTATATAAACTGAAATAAATAACTTACACTCAAAGTAAAACGTAGGAACCGTTGATTTCCATTCCAGGCGGACGCTTTCCGCGGGGCGCGGGAGTCGCCGCCTTCCACTCCAATCAACTGAGTATCCATTTCTGCACAATCTCATGTAAAACTTTAATTAACATATACAGTATACCATATTTACAGATTTATTAGAAAAACAGCTCCTCTTCCAAATTAGAAGAGGAGCTATTAGTGTAATTAATTTTGTACCGTTGCTTTTTGTTTCGCTTTGGCTTTTGCTTCGATTCGTCGGGCGTGCAAGATTGGCTCTGTGTAGCCGCTTGGCTGTTCGGCACCTTTGAATACTAAATCGCAAGCTGCCTGGAAAGCAATAGAATCGTCATAGTTGGGAGCCATTGGCTGATAAAGTTCATCGCCAGCGTTTTGCTCGTCAACGACCTTCGCCATTCGTTCCAATGTTTCCTGGACTTGCTCTTTTGTCGTGATGCCGTGACGTAGCCAGTTTGCGATATGCTGGCTGGAAATACGCAATGTTGCGCGGTCTTCCATTAAACCTACGTCATTGATATCCGGAACCTTAGAACAGCCAACTCCTTGATCAATCCAGCGAACAACATAGCCAAGGATCCCCTGCGCATTGTTATCCAACTCTGATTGAATTTCTTCTGCAGGCCAGTCTGTGTTCGGCGCCAACGGGATCTCTAGGATTCCATCTCGGTAATCAATTGCGCTGTCGACATTGGCTTGAACTTCTTTTACATTGATCTCGTGATAGTGCAATGCATGCAATGTAGCAGCTGTTGGAGATGGCACCCACGCTGTGCTTGCACCTGCTTTTGGATGGGCGACCTTTTGCTCAAGCATTGCAGCCATCATATCCGGCATAGCCCACATTCCCTTACCGATTTGAGCATGTCCAGGAAGACCAGTCTTAATTCCGACAGCAACGTTGGATGCTTCATAGGAAGCTAACCACTTGGAAGCTTTCATATCATTTTTGCGGATAACAGGACCCGCTTCCATTGAAGTATGAATTTCATCACCTGTACGGTCAAGGAAACCTGTATTGATGAATGCAATCCGTTCTTTCACCGCATGGATTGCAGACTTCAAATTCAATGACATTCTGCGCTCTTCATCCATCAAACCGATTTTCAGCGTATTGCGCTCCAAGCTCAATAAATCTTCAATGCGGTCAAATAACTTATTGGCAAATGCCGCCTCTTCCGGGCTATGCATCTTCGGCTTAACGATATAAATTGAACCATGTCTGGAGTTTTTGAACTCTGCATCATCTTTCAGATTATGTGTTGCAATCAACGAAGTTACGACACCATCTAAAATTCCTTCAGGTACTTCGTTGCCGTTTTCATCTAAAATCGCATTATTTGTCATCAAATGACCTACGTTACGGACGAACATTAATGAACGGCCGTGTAGCGATAGCTCTTTGCCGTCTGGTGTTTTGTATGTGCGGTCTGGATTCATTCTTCGAGTGACCGTCTTGCTGCCTCGTTTGAACGATGCTTCCAGATCACCTTTCATCAAACCTAACCAGTTGCGGTAGACCCCCACTTTATCTTCAGCATCTACTGCTGCGATCGAGTCTTCACAGTCCATCAACGTAGAAAGTGCTGCTTCCAAAATCAAGTCTTTCACACCCGCCGCATCGTCTTTCCCAATTGGATGGTTTCGATCGATTGCAATTTCGATATGCAATCCGTTATTCGTCAACAAGACAGCGGAAGGTGCGTCTTCCGAACCGTTAAAGCCAGCCAGTTTAGAAGCATCTTTCAAGCCTGTTTTATTGCCATTCTGAAGTGTCACTTCAAGTTTTCCACTAACGATTGCATACGCTGTGGCGTCTGCATGTGTCCCTTCCGCAAGCGGTGCTGCTTGATCTAATAACTCTTTTGCAAAGTTGATAACTTTCTGTCCTCGGATCGGATTGTACTGTACGCCAGCTTCAGCTCCACCTTCATCACTGATGACATCCGTTCCGTACAATGCATCATATAGACTTCCCCATCTTGCGTTTGCCGCGTTCAACGCATAGCGGGCATTGTCGACAGGCACGACCAATTGGGAGCCTGCTTGAATAGCGATTTCATCATCGACATTGGAAGTTGTCACTTGGAAGTCCTCAACAATCGGTTCCAAATAGCCAATTTCCTTTAAAAATTCTTTATAGTTAGCAGAATCTGCTGTTTCTTTATTGTTTTGATGCCATTCATTGATCTTTTTTTGCAATTCGCTTCGTTTCTCTAACAGCGCTTTGTTTTCAGGAGCAAGTTCATGAATGAGCGAATCAAAGTTTGTCCAAAATTGTTCTTTTTGGATTTCTAAGCCTAATAGAACTTCCTCATTAACAAAGTTGTATAGTTCTTTTGCGACTTGCAGCTTGCCTACTTTTTCATAATTTGTCATAGAATAAAGCCACCCCTTAAGTTTTTTTGCGCTGCTCTGTTGTATAACATACAGCGATAAACACGATTCTTCCTCAATTGATCATAGGTGCCCCCACAGCCAATAATCAAGATTTCTTCGTATGAATGACGATTCATGTCCTAATTTGAAGTCGTGTTATTACTTATCATACCTAAACTCTATAAAACTTTCAACAGAATTGTGTAAATTTTCACACCTTCTTTTTTGAAAGAGAATTTGTTACTTTTGTACAGTTATATAACAGATGACAAAAAAAGAGTATTGCTTAATTATCTATTTACCAGCAAGTTGACACTCAACGAACCTTATGATAGTTTTAGAGACAATCATCATGAATTGAATAGTTTGAAAACAGGTGAAATGATCATTGCTTTCATTTCTTAAAAGGGAATCCTTTTCTTGGAGCGGTCCCGCCACTGTGAAGACGTGCTTACGTCCAGCCAGATACCTGCCTGTTTTCATAACGCTTAATCCTACGGTGAATAGGGAGGTGTTAGACACACGGCAAACGATGCACGCTTATTTAGGCATGCATTTTACACATACGTGCATTTCTAACATTCTTTGTTAGGAATGCTTTTTTTATTGGATAAAATCATGAGGGGGAAATCAAATGGTAAAAAGCAGTATTGTCGGCTATCCTGTTATTGGCGAAAACCGGGAGTGGAAACGAGCGTTAGAAGCATTTTGGGCAGAAATAATTTCGGAAGAAGAACTTCTGCGGACAACAAAAGACATCCGTTTAGCCAACCTGAAGAAACAACAAGACGCAGGAGTAGACCGAATTGCAGTCGGCGATTTCACATTGTATGACCGGGTGCTCGATACATCCACAATGTTCGGAATCATCCCTTCACGCTATCATTGGAAAGGCGGTCAAGTGTCGATATCCACTTATTTTTCAATGGCACGCGGTAATGACGATGCTGTCGCTTCCGAAATGACGAAATGGTTCAACACGAACTATCACTACATTGTCCCCGAGTATGAAGGACAACGTTTTCAATTGACTGAGAACAAACCACTTACTGCATACCGCGAAGCAAAGAAAGAACTCGGTATCGAGGGGAAACCTGTTCTACTCGGCCCCTACACTTTATTGAAACTTTCTAAAGGGTATGAAGAAATAGACGTACCTTCTATCATTCTGCAATTGATTCCTCTTTATCAAAAGGTATTGCAAGAATTACAGGATGAAGGCGTTCAATGGGTGCAAATTGATGAACCAATTCTTTGCACTTCCATTTCTTCTGATGAAATGAAAACCGTAACTGAAATTTACTTGCAGTTAACAAAAAACATAAATAGCTTGAACGTTTTAGTGCAAACATACTTTGATTCAGTTGAGCACTATGAAGCAACACTTGCATTACCAGTAGCTGGAATTGGTCTTGATTTCGTGCATGGCGGTGTCAAAAACTTGGAAAACCTTAAGAAATACAGCTTCCCTGATGATAAAGTACTCGCTGCTGGTATTGTGGACGGTCGGAATATTTGGCGATCAGATTTGAACGTCAAGCTGTCATTACTAGGAAAGATTCAACAGCATGTAGAGTCCGGAAACGTTTGGATCCAGCCATCCAGCAGTCTGCTTCACGTACCCGTGACAATTCAGTCAGAGCAGAAATTAGATTCAACAATTAAGAATGCACTTTCATTTGCGGATGAAAAAATTAAAGAACTCAATGTACTGAAAGCTGCGTTGCAACAAGGTAAAGAAAGCGTCGCTTCAGATTTCAAACAAAATGAAGCCGCTCTTACTGCATTCAATCAACTCCCTGCCCGCAAACGCGAGGAGGTTCGACAAGCAAGTTCAGGCAGTACTTTGTCTGACAGCAAGCGGAATCTGCCGTTCGCAGAGCGGAAATTGAAGCAGCAAGAGAAGTTCCAATTACCTGTATTGCCTACAACCACAATCGGCAGTTTCCCCCAAACGCCTGAAGTACGTATAACACGTACAAAATGGAGAAAAGGCGAAATTACGGATCAGCAGTACAAAGACTTTGTAAAAGCGGAAATTAAGGAATGGATCCAAATCCAAGAAGAACTCGGACTTGATGTGCTCGTGCACGGGGAATTCGAACGGACGGATATGGTAGAATATTTCGGCGAAAAGCTGGATGGTTTTGTCTTTACGGAAAAAGCTTGGGTGCAATCCTATGGTTCCCGATGTGTGAAACCACCAATCATTTATGGAGATGTTGTATTTACGAAGCCGATGACGGTAGAAGAATCCGTATACGCTAAATCACTGACAGATCACGAAGTAAAAGGTATGCTGACCGGACCCGTGACGATTTTGAATTGGTCATTTGTTCGCGATGACTTGACCAGAGAAGAAGTGACCAATCAAATTGCTCTCGCACTGCGTAAAGAAATCGAGTCGCTTGAAGCAGCAGGTATCCATATGATCCAAGTAGATGAACCGGCACTTCGAGAGGGGCTCCCATTAAAGCAATCCGAATGGAATCATTATCTCGACTGGGCTGTGAATGCTTTCCGTGTTGCTACAGCTTCCGTTGAGGATACGACGCAAATTCATACACATATGTGCTACTGTGATTTCAATCATTTCATTGAAGCAATCAGTGCGCTGGATGCGGATGTTATTTCCATCGAAACGTCACGCAGTCATGGTGATTTGGTGGAATCTTTCAAAGAATATCATTATGACAAAGGAATTGGACTTGGCGTTTATGATATCCATAGCCCGCGCGTTCCGGCTGTTGAAGAAATGACGGAAATCATCAATAAAGGTTTGGAAGTGCTAGAACCTTCACAGTTCTGGATCAATCCCGACTGTGGTTTGAAAACAAGAAAACGCGAAGAAACAGTTGCCGCATTGAAACATATGGTCATTGCCACGGAACAAGCACGTGAGCGTTTAGGTGTTTCTGCAGTAAAATGATAAAAGAGCAGATCCGTTATTTCGGATCTGCCCTTTTCGTTTTATAATACCATTGCTGCAATTACACCAAAGATTAGTAGAGGGATATTAAAGTGAAGGAATGTCGGCACACATGTATCCCAAATGTGATGATGCTTACCGTCCGCATTCAGACCCGAAGTTGGACCAAGTGTACTGTCTGAAGCCGGTGAACCAGCATCTCCAAGCGCCCCTGCCGTACCAATCAAAGCCGCCGTCGCGAGTGGCGAAAAGCCGACTGCCATACAAATCGGAACGAATAATGCAGCTATAATCGGGATCGTACCGAATGAAGAACCAATCCCCATCGTAATCAATAAACCGACAAGCAGCATGATAAATGCGATCATCATTTTATTGTCACCTAATATACCTGTTGCCGAATCAACCAGACTTTCTACCGCACCTGTCTCTTTAAGAACCGTAGCATAACCTGAAGCAATCAACATGACGAACGCAATCATACCCATCATTCCGATTCCCTCGTTCACTACCCTTTCGCCGTCCTTAAATGGAATAACAGTCAAGACGAACATCAAGAAAATCCCGGCAAGTGCTCCAAGTATTAATGAATCGGTTATAAGCTGTATAACTAATGCTGCAATAATTGAAACGATCGTGAAGCCGTGGCGTATATTAAACTTCAATTCTGCATTTTCCACTTCTTCTTCTCTTAGAATATTCACTTTCTCCGCCTCAACGTCCGCATAATTACGAGGTTTTCGATAAGAAATGAATACTGCCACGAACAGCCCGAGGACCATTCCGATTCCCGGAATCAACATTGCCATATTGGCTTCTGACATCGTAATATCCATACCACTTGCAGCCATTTCATCAACGATTATTCCCTTAAAGATCAATCCAAATCCAGCTGGGATCATAATATAAGGTGCTTTTAGACCGAAAGTAAGCGCAGTTGCAATGCCGCGGCGGTCAATTTTCATCTTATCGAACAGATGCAGCATTGGCGGAATCAATATTGGAATAAACGCAATATGTATAGGTACTAAGTTCTGCGAGAAACAAGCTACACCCGCAATCGTCAACAATAAAATTATTCGCTTTCCTCTTAATACCCTAACTAAATTTTTTACTAAAAACCCTGCAATTCCAGACATTCCGATCATGACCGCAAACATACCTAACAAAATATAACTTAATGCCGTGTTTGCCTGACCACCCATTCCTGAAACTAGCATATTTGTTGCATCTGTTAAGGAAAGCCCTTCCATCAAACCGGCTACTCCAGCTGCTGCTAAAATAGCAAAAATAACATTGACCCGCAATAAACTCAGTACTGCCATTACAATGACAGATACGACCACAGTATTGAATAACATCTTCTCATCTCCCATGTCCCCATTATACAACAAACTGCAATTACTGTAAGCAAACGCTTACATCTGCCCGAAGATATTTATCCAGATATACTCCAGCGGGAACTTCCCGCTTGGAGTAAAATACTAGATAATTAAATTTCATATCCCTTTATATTTCCTATTTAATTTGCGCTAACTTCAGTTGGCAAAGATTTATCTGCGAATGCCTTCCAATCCATTTCTAGTAACCAAGCTGCCGCTTTTTCAATATCTTTAGAGAAAATCCGGTCTTGCTTGATGCTCGGCACAATGTTTCTCGCTTCTTTATAGAAAGCTTTTGTGAAGTCCGCAAGTTTTTCAGCACCTCTATGTTCTGCAGCCTGCAATGCACAGATCAATTCAATAGCTAGCACTCTTCGCGCATTTTGAATAATTTGATAAGCATGTCGTGACCCGATTGTTCCCATGCTGACATGATCTTCTTGGTTGGCTGAAGATGGAATGGAATCCACACTCGCCGGGTGCGCCAACGTTTTATTTTCAGAAACAAGAGATGCAGCTGCATATTGCATGATCATTGCACCAGACTGCAATCCTGGTTCAGGGCTTAGGAATGGCGGCAAGTCGTTCAACTGCGGATTAACTAGACGCTCAATCCTACGCTCTGAAATATTCGCGAACTCCGCCATTGCCACTTTCAAGAAATCCATTGCAAAGGCAATTGGTTGCCCGTGGAAGTTTCCTCCTGAAATAACTTTGTCACCATCTTCAAAGATTAACGGATTATCTGTAGCTGCGTTCATTTCGATTTCCAGCTTTTCTTTGACGTAATCCAAAACTTGCCAAGAAGCTCCATGAACTTGTGGAATACAACGTAGCGAATAAGCATCTTGTACGCGTAATTCACCTTGTTTCGTTGTCAATTGGCTGCCTACGAACATACGGCGCATGCGTTCTGCTACTTCCGTTTGCTGGCGGTAACCACGTGCTTCATGTACATCGGGGTCGAATGCATCGACAATTCCACGCAAACCTTCCAACGTCATCGTAGAAATAGCTTCTGTCTGATACGCAAGCTGCTCTGCCTCAATATAATTGACAAGCCCCATTGCCGTCATCGCTTGTGTTCCATTAATTAACGCCAATCCTTCTTTCGCCTTCAACGTCACTGGCTCAATGCCCTCTTTTGACAACGCAATAGCTGATTCCATACGCTCTCCCTTATAGAACACTTCCCCTTCTCCCATCAACACAAGTGCCAAATGAGAAAGCGGCGCCAAGTCACCGCTTGCACCAAGTGAACCTTGTTGAGGAATAACCGGATGAATCTGTGCGTTAACTAGATCTAGTAAACGCTCTATGACTACCGGGCGAATTCCAGAGAAACCTTTTAGGAGTGCGTTTGCACGAAGAAGTGTCATTCCACGAGAAACCATCTCGGGGAACGGTTCGCCAATTCCACAAGCATGCGAATGAATCAAATTTAATTGAAGTTGTTCCGTATCTTCCGCTTCGATGAATACATCACTAAATTTACCGAATCCAGTAGTAATTCCGTACACCACTTTACTTTCCGCAACAATTTTCTCTACTGCTTCACGGCTCTTTTGAACCGCTTTCATACTTTCTTCAGAAGCTTTTACTTTCGCTCCATTCACCAATACTTCTTTCGCTTGTTCAATCGTTAACGTACGACCTGTCAATTCAATCATTTCCAATTCCTCCTCGTTGTCTTTAGTTCTAGTTGCGCTGATCCTGTGCAAAGAATTCATTCCTAAACAAGCAAAAGGAGACTATATTGACAGACGGGTGCCCTAAAAGGGGGGTCCCCGCATGTGTCAATATAGCCTCCTTATTGTCTAAATAACTATAGGCTTCATTCTTTTATTCAGATGTGATTGATACCTAAACCAATTGCCTCATGCTCGAAGCCACGAACCGGGGCACCGATTGTTCCATAGACAGCAACGGCAATCCATTCACCTTCCGCTGCATTTTCATACGGAGTCCCACGCACAATAGCAAATCGAAGTCCCGCTGTTCGCAGCATGCCGCCGAGCTCAACCTGCCCACGTGTCACGCCTTGCATAGCTTCGATTATCGCATGATAGAGCGCATGCATCTCTCGATAGATGTCTTGATTTACAATTCCTTGCCGTTTCGCAAGCGTTTCAATTGCCGCCACAATTTTCTGGAACTCCATTGAGCCCACTTTACCTTTTCCGAACTGCCAACCTAGTTGCTGCATGCCGTTTTCTATTCTACTATCTTCTGCTTCGCTATTTGAAAACGTATACATTACTGCCTGGCGTCCGATCTTCGTATCTACCTGATTCATGTTGTACCTTCTTTTTAGATGTACTTGATATTGAATATCAACTAATGACTAACTCTATTATTACAGAGGAAATCTCTTAGGTCAATACTTGAAAGAAAAATAAAGCGCTTACTGTGCAAATTTGGCGATCAATCGAATTGTTTAGTCAAGTTCGCCATTTCTATAGCCGACACTGCAGCATCCCAGCCTTTATTCCCTGCTTTAGTCCCTGCCCTTTCAATAGATTGCTCGATCGTGTCTGTCGTCAGCACACCAAAAATCACCGGGACTCCTGACTGCATACTCGCTTGTGCTACACCTTTGGCCGCTTCATTACAGACGTAGTCGAAGTGAGGTGTGGCTCCGCGGATGACAGTACCGAGTGTAATGACAGCATCATATTTTTGGGAATCTGCCATCTTCTTTGCGATCAACGGAATTTCAAATGCCCCGGGTACCCAAGCGATATCTACATCTGCTTCAGCTACGCCATGTCGTTTGAATGCGTCCTCAGCGCCCGATAACAACTTGCCTGTGATAAACTCATTAAATCGTCCTACGACAACGCCTATCTTTAATCCTGTACCTACTAAATGTCCTTCGAATAAATTCCCCATATCTATCTCTCCTTAAATTGTTAATAAGTGATCTAATTTTTCCGCTTTAGTTTTTAAGTATTTTTCGTTTTCTTCTTTCATCGGCAATTGAATCGGAACCCGTTCAACGATTTCCAATCCATAGCCTTTTAAGCCTGAAATTTTCTTCGGATTATTCGTCAACAAACGCATTTGTTTAACGCCAAGTTCATGTAAGATTTGAGCACCGATGCCGTAATCACGCAAATCTGCTGCAAAGCCCAGTTTTTCATTGGCTTCTACCGTGTCGAAACCTTGTTCTTGCAGTTCGTATGCTTTCAGCTTATTGATCAAGCCGATGCCTCTGCCTTCTTGACGCATATACAATAAAACTCCGCGACCTTGTTGTTCGATCTGCGAAAGCGCTGCATGCAATTGAGGTCCGCAATCGCATCGGCAGGAGCCAAATACATCGCCCGTCAAACACTCCGAATGAACACGTACTAACATGGGTTCTTCTGGCGTTACCTCACCTTTCACCAGCGCTACATGCTCTTTACCTGTTAACGTTTCGGTGTATCCAATCATACGAAACTCTCCGAAGTCAGTCGGCAGCTTGATCTCCGCTTCCCTAACAACCAGCCTCTCCTGCTGCAGGCGATAATGAATTAAATCTTGGATTGTAATTAATTTCAGATTCAATTCTTGCGCCATCAGACGCAATTCAGGCACTCGCGCCATCGTACCGTCATCATTCATGATTTCACAGATTACCCCTGCTGAAGAACTCCCTGCCAGTCGAGCTAAGTCAACCGCTGCTTCCGTATGACCAGTACGTTCCAAGACACCGCCGGATTTTGCGACTAACGGAAATACATGACCCGGACGTTTAAATTCACTAGCTACCGAACGCGACTCCATCATTTTGACAATCGTTTCGGCCCGTTCAAATGCACTGATTCCAGTGTGCGTGGAAAGATGATCCACACTGATCGTGAATGCCGTGCCATGCGAATCCGTATTGTGATCGGTCATCATCTGCAAACCAAGTTGTTGAGCTTTCTGCTCCGTAATCGGCACACAAATCAAACCGCGCCCTTTCGTCGCCATGAAATTAATAATCTCAGGCGTGATCTTATCAGCCAATGCGACGAAATCTCCTTCATTCTCCCGATCTTCATCATCGACGACGATCACTACTTTACCTTGTTTTAAATCTTCTAACGCTTCTTCAATTGTATGAAACATCTCTGTCCACTCCTTCACTTAAATCCGTGCTGTTGTAGAAAATCCTCTGTCAGTGGCTGTTCTTTCGCGTCTCGTCTCTTAAGCATGTTCTCTACGTACTTCGCCAGCATGTCGCATTCGAAATTAACAACATCCCCTAGGGACTTTTTCGCAATGACCGTCATTTCTTGGGAATGCGGAATCAACGAAATCGTAATATCTGTTTCATTCACATCAAAAATTGTCAGTGACGTACCGTCTAATGCGATCGAGCCTTTTGGCAATAAATACGGACTATACTGTTCAGGCAAAGCCAGCCGAATATAAAGTGCATTATCGACAGTACGTTTTTCACGAATGATGGCGACACTATCGACATGTCCCGTGACGAAATGACCGCCAAATCGACCGTTAGCTGCAAGAGCACGTTCCAAATTCACTCGACTTCCCACCTTCAATTGTTGAAGTGAGGTAGAAGAGACGGTCTCAGGCATGACATCTGCAGAAAATTGTTCTTTCGAAAACTTTTTGACTGTCAGACAAACTCCATTGACTGCAATGCTGTCACCTAATTGGACATCGGCTAATACAGTAGAAGCTGCAATCGTCAATGTCATCGACTGCGCTCCCGGCTGTACACTTTTGACTGAACCGATTTCTTCAATAATCCCTGTAAACAACGGTCAATCCCTCTCTTTCGGTAGCGCTATAATTTTAATATCAGGGCCAATCATTTCCACACTTTCAAAAATCAACGGGAAGGCCTCTCCCATAATCTCCGGGTCTGTTCCACCAACAGGTGTCAGCGAGCCACTGCCGCCAAGTAACTTCGGCGCCATATAGCAAATAACACGCTGAACGGCACGCGCCCTGATGAATGAAGCATTGACCGCGGCACCACCTTCTACCAATAACGTCATGACACCGTCAGAGCCTAAGCGCAAGAGGATCTCTTCAATATCAAGCTGATTTTTCGGCATGCGTATGATTCGGACGTGCGGCTTTTGGAGCAACTGTTCACGCAAGTATTCTGCTTCATTCCCACAAAAAATCCATGTAGGTGCAGCATTGTTTTGAATGACTTGACTATCAATTGGTGTTCGTAACCAAGTATCTAAAATAACTCGAATAGGATGTTTTCCACCTCGGGGCAATCTGGTGGTGAGAAGGGGGTCATCATGAAGAATCGTTTGAACGCCGACTAAAATCGCATCTTGGGTATGACGAAGCAGATGGACATCGAGCCTTGCTTGCTCACTCGTCACCCATTTACTGTCTCCTGTAGATGTTGCAATCTTACCGTCTATCGTCATCGCTGTTTTCATTGTCACATGAGGTGTTTTCGTTCGAATAAAATGAAAAAATGGTGCATACAATTTCTGTGCTTGATCGGTACATACATCTTTCTCTACTTCCAAACCCGCAGCACGAAGTCGTTCCATGCCTTTGCCGGCAACCAACGGATTGGGATCGGAAATCGCCACGTAGACACGCTGGATACCAGCCCGAATAATCGCATCTGCGCAAGGCGAAGTTTTACCTGTATGAGAACAAGGCTCCAAAGTTACATACAAATCAGCGCCTTCCGCTTTTGTGCCGGCCATATCAAGCGCAACCCGCTCAGCATGTCGTTCCCCCGCCTGCAAATGAGCACCCATACCGACGATTCTGCCGTCTTTCACTATCACGGCGCCAACTGGCGGATTCGGAGAAGTTTGTCCAACAACGTTTCGAGCTAACTTCAACGCCATTCCCATATAATCTTGATTCACTGCACAACACTCCAACTTGCAAAATTCCTCTTGTGACAAAACAAAAAGCCCCGCAAAATATAAATGCGGGGCTTGTAACCATGACAAAATAAGCGTTATAAATGTAGATTTTAAAAACGCATTGTTCCTTCTCTCATCCAGACTTTAACTGTCGGCTTTGGAGTTTCACCAAATCCACCTTCTGCTTTTTAGCTAATCAATCACGCCTAGGCGTGATTGCGCCTGGATTTTGAAATGTACTCGCACATTTCAAAATCCATGACATCTGCCAGAGGCTTTATCTGGATTCAGCGGGCGTTTGAACACCCACTGAACAGAAAAGCCACCGTATTCATACCGCCACTTATGGAAGTGAGGGTTTCTGCTGAATTTAGATAAAAGCATCCGGGTCACGGACTAAGAGCTTGTAAGCTCATCACCGTCGGTAGGGACTTCCACCCTGCCCCGAAGGAAACTTATTCGATTACCTAAGAGTCTAGCACAACTAATAGTGAAATGACAATCACTGAATATTTATTCAGCTCTAAATACCCACTTATCCACCGTGAATTGATCGATCGCTTCGATATCCGTTTTATAACCAATACCAGCTTCATTTGGCACGGTAATATAACCATTTTCCGCTACTACCTCAGGCTTGATAATATCTTGATCCCAATAACGAGAAGAACCCGCCGTATCTCCAGGCAGTGTGAAATTCGGCAGCGTCGTTAAAGCGACATTGTGCGCTCGTCCGATGCCTGATTCCAGCATCCCACCGCACCACACATCAATCCCTTTAGCTGCGCAGTAGTCGTGGATCTTCTTAGCTTCCGTCAAACCGCCCACACGTCCGATTTTAATATTTATAATCCGACAGCTCCCAAGCTCCACGGCTTTCCTGGTATCTTCCAAGGAATGGATACTTTCATCCAAACAGATCGGTGTCGACATTTGTCTCTGAAGTTTTGCATGATCGATAATATCGTCAGACGCAAGCGGCTGCTCGATCATCATCAAATTAAACTGGTCCAATTCCTTTAAAACTTCTGCATCATCCAGCGTATAGGCAGAGTTCGCATCTGCCATCAATGGCACATCGGGAAATTCGTTGCGGATCGCTCGGATGACTTCCACGTCTTGCCCCGGTTTGATCTTCACCTTAATCCGCTTATAGCCTTCATCGATGAAACCTTTCACATTGGCAAGTAAGTCTTCCACACGTTCTTCAATGCCAATACTGATCCCGACTTCAATATGATCCCGTTCACCACCTAACGCTTCGGCAAGCGACATATCGTGACGTTTTGCATACAAATCCCAAACCGCACCTTCAATCGTCGACTTCGCCATGTTATTCTTTCGAATAGGTGCAAAAAATTCATTCACTTCATCCGGATGTTCGATTGTCTTACCAAGCACCGCCGGAATCAAGAAATCACGCAACATATGAATACATGTTTCCGTTGTCTCTTCGCTATACCATGGGTAAGTGAACGCCACGCTTTCTCCCCAACCTTCGTTGCCCAGTTCATCTTGCACTGTAGCCAACAGGAAGTCTCTTTGATGGATTGTTCCGAAACTCGTTGTGAAAGGATTCTTCATCGTCATACTCATCCTACGAATGGTTACACTTTCAATTTTCAATCGGCTCACTACTTTCATTTTGTAATGGAATCATGGAAAGCTTACAAAAACGATAGTATTGTACAGCTTCTTCCGTTCTGCGCACATCAATTAATGCAAACCCTGCGCTGCACAGTTGTTGAAATAGATTCCTTGTTTTCAAACGCCAATCAAGCGCCAACTGGGAGTCTTCAGTCTTCAGCAGCTGGGTATGTTTTGGAACGGGCACTTCTACCGCTTCTGCCGACAGCCAATCGTTTTCTTCAGGTAACTGCAGCTCAGGGTGATTTTCATTTGTCAGGCGAACCGTAAACGGACACATGTACTGAAGATTTATCGGTTGCCAACATTCATTCACTCGCGGACTAGTAATCCACCACGCCACTTGAAAACGGTCGGTCGGTAAGCCTTTATTCAGACCGTCCGCCATTTCACCGTAGCAATTGACGATATAGTCGTAACAGACTCCGTATAATTTTGATGTATTTAGGTAGGCATTGCGGCTTTCGAGTGGATCAAATGTCCAGACAATTAATTCATAACCCATCTCGCGCGCCAAACGTAGCTGTTCATCTTTCAACAACTTACCGATCCCCATTAATTGAAATTCTTGATCGACAGCTAACATATGGGAACATAAATACGACTGCCCTTCAGAGAATCCTGCAAAGCTGTAGGAAAAACCAATCATTCGCTCGCCGGCAAACGCGCCGACAATCAGGCCACCATTTTTCACCGCAGTAATCGTTTGATGAACAGGAATCGGCTCCATTCCCCAGATTTGCTTCTCAAGTTTTTGCACCGCATAAATTTCTTCAATTTCAGTCACTTTTCTAATTTGTACATTCGTCATCGGCGCACCTTCTATTTTTAGATTGAACTGCTAAATTCGTCTCCAACACGACGGTCTACACCACTCAATGTTAACATAAAAAAAGACCTCTCTTCACTTTAAGTGAAGGGAGGCTCTTTGCAATTAAAATGTCAATAAAATCATCATCATAAACAATAGGGTCATGTAATTCACAGAATACAAAAACATGACATGCGCCCATTTGTGGTTGTCCTTTGCATAAAAACCATAAATACTAGCCGCAATATAGCCAACATTCATCAACGTAGCGACGATGATAAAGCCCATTCCGAACATTGGCAACAAAAATGGAAAAGGCAGCAAACATAGTACATATATCAACATTTGACGTTTTGTGAAATCAAAACCGCACACAACCGGCAACATCGGCACGTTCGCCGCTTTATACTCATCATGCTTCTTCATAGCAATCGCAAACGTATGCGGCATTTGCCAAATAAACAAAATCGAAAATAAGACAATCGGCACAATATGATTCGCCGACATAATGGCAGCCCAGCCAATCAAAGGCGTTACCGCCCCCGAAACACTTCCAATTACCGTATTTAACGTGTATTTACGTTTAGACCACATCGTATAGGGTATGACATACGTAAACCACCCAATGAACGCGTAAAGAGCTGCTTCAAAAGTAGTAAATAAAAGCAATAACATGCCGATCCCAGATAACACCAAACCAATATTTAAAACTGTTTTCAAAGCAAAGTTTCCTGTAACAGTCGGCCGTTGCTGCGTTCTTTCCATGAAAGTGTCAATATCCGAATCAAACCAGTTATTCAACACGAGCGCACCTGCCATTAGAAAGGTGCTGCCGACCATCGTCAGCCAGAAAACGCCCCAATTCCCTGCAAGTGTCATTCCTGAGAAGTGAAGCGCCAACCAGAACCCTGCAAATACAGGCAAGACATTCGCGATGAGTACAGGACCTTTCACTAATGATTTAATATCTGAGAAGAAGGCAGATGCCGAGCGACTTTGTGTAGTCGTCGAAACAATATGGACTTCTTTCGTCATAAGATCCGTTCTCCTTTTCTACATACGTTCCTTTTTTATATAACTTTATTTATATTACTAACTATATCATTTTCTTAAAAGCAAAATCAAAAATTCACGATAATTCCTCATAAACTGTTACAAATCTTTGTCATTCAGCTTTCAGAAATGTTAAACCTAACTAATTTTCTTTAGTAATCTAAAAATTCTGATTCTTACGTTTGGAAATGCAACACTTCCCTCTAGTATTCGACTCGAGGAAATCCTATACCCCTTGTAGGATAGAGCCTTGATTCGTCCATATTTAATTCCAGTTAAAAACTTTACTTTTTAATGAAGTTTATAAGTGTATTTTATTATAAAAAATACACTCAATCATCAGTTGTCTAAATTATTAAATTGATAATAATTTTACTATCCTGTAAACTATCTAAATGTCACCACGAAATAAAATGATAGTTTTTCCTTAATCTCTTCAACTTTCCTACGTTTTTTCTGGGTGATTGCAAATAAGAGATTCGAGTAAAAAAGATCATTTCGTGATGAAAAAAACCACAGACAGAAGGGATTTGATTTTTTGAGAAAGTTTACGTTTCTATTCTCAGTCTTCGCATTACTGCTTTTAACTGCTTGCGGTAATAGTGTAAGCAAAGATTCGATCAGTGTCATTAAACTTGCAGACGCAGGATGGGACAGCATTCGTGTCCACAATAGCATCACACAACTCATTTTGGAGGAAGGCTATGGATATGACACAGAAGTAACCAATGGGACTTCTACGGCCGTATTCCAAGCTTTACAGCAAGGCGATATCCAAATCTACACCGAAATTTGGACAGATAACATGGAAGATATCTACACTAGCGCTATTGACAAAGGAGATATAGTGAAACTTTCAACAAACTTTGACGACAATTCTCAAGGTCTATATGTACCGACTTACGTGATAAAGGGCGATCAAGAGCGCGGCATTGAACCTATGGCACCTGACCTGAAGACAGTGGAAGACCTGGCAAAATACCCTGAACTTTTCAAAGACCCCGAAAACCCAGAAATGGGCCGCATTATCGGCGCCCCTTCGAGCTGGGTCGTCAGCAAACATTTAGCTGAAAAAATGAAGACTTATGGCTTAGATAAGACGTTCACATACTTGGCTCCAGGATCTGACTCTTCAATTATTGCTGATTTGGTGAGCGCTTACAAAAAAGGCGAGCCGTGGGTAGGTTATTATTGGTCTCCAACTTGGGTAACTGCAACGTATGATTTAACACTTTTAGAAGATCATCCGTTTGACCAAGAAATTTGGGACAAAGAAAAAGGAACTGAATTCCCACCGAATGATGTTGTAGTCGGTATTCATAAAGATCTGCAAACCCAAGCACCTGAAGTTGTTGACTTTCTGAAAAACTATGAAACGAGTAACGACTTAACTGAAGAAATGCTAAATTATATGGGCGAGAATGAAGCAGATCCAGACGAAACCGCAAAATGGTTCATGAAAGAACATGAAGACATTTGGACTTCATGGGTACCTGACGATATTGCTGAGAAAGTAAAAGCAGCACTATAAAAAACTAAAAAGATTGCGGGGATGGACGCCATTCCGCTCCATCCCCTTCTTCACTACTTACTTAACTTAACTACAGAAAGAGAGGGACAAGCTAGTGTAATCTAGCTTAATGCCTATGACTGAATTCCCCAATGTACGAATACCGATAGGAGACTATGTTGAAAAGTTTATCGACTTTCTCGCAATGAACTTTGGTTGGCTTTTTGATTTTATCTTCATGATTGCTTCATCAACTATCCGCACGATCGAAACGACTCTGTTAGCCACACCATGGTGGGTAATCATGATTATCGTTTTCTTACTGGGATGGTACTTCAACAATATATACGGCGGTTTGCTGTTCGCCCTCTTCATTTTTTTAATCGGATCTTTTGATCTCTGGACAGAAACGATGACCACTGTTGCCATTATCGTGATTTCTGTTGTCCTATCCCTTGCGATCGGTATTCCGGTTGGCATATTGATGGCCTTCAGCCGAACATTTTCTATTATCATGCGGCCGATATTAGACGCCATGCAGACGATGCCTACCTTTGTATACTTGATCCCTGTAATTTTCTTCTTCCCTTTAGGAAACGTACCAGCAATTATTGCAACGATTATTTATGCATTGCCCCCTGTCATTCGACTAACAGAGCTTGGTATACGAAATGTCGATGATGAAGTAATAGAGTCGGCCGAGTCATTCGGATCCTCCCGTAATCAGATGCTCGTAAAAGTACAACTTCCTCAAGCATTGCCTACAATGATGGCAGGTATTAACCAAACAACTATGATGGCGTTGTCCATGGCAGTAGTCGGTTCAATGGTTGGTGCACATGGTCTCGGTGAACGGGTACTGTACGCTATCAATCAAATCAATATTTCATTAGGATTTGAAGCAGGTATCAGTATCGTATTTTTAGCGATTATCATAGACCGCATCACAAATGGAGTGGCGGATCGCCTACAAAGTTCTAGGAGGAGATCAGCATGACAGTAAAACTCAAAGTAGAAAATGTCACCAAGATTTTTGGACCCCGCCCTAAAAAGGTTATTCCGTTAATAGAAAAAGGTGCTTCTAAACGAGAAATTCTCGACAAGACCGGACATACAGTCGGTGTCTATAATGCCAATATGGAAATTATGGAGGGCGAAACATTCGTCATCATGGGTTTATCGGGAAGCGGAAAATCCACGTTGATCCGTTGCTTTAATCTGCTGAACAAACCGACTTCAGGCGCAATTTACGTAGACGGGGAGAATATTGTCTCTTACAACAAGGAACAGTTGAAATTTTTCCGCCAAAAGAAAATTGCGATGGTTTTCCAGCACTTCGGTTTATTCAGCCACCGGACCGTTATGGAAAATATCGAATACGGTCTCGAAGTCCGCGGATTGTCCAAAAACGAACGACGTGAGATTGCTCAAAAGCATATTGATACAGTCGGACTAAAAGGTTATGAGAATCAATATCCCGATGAACTCTCAGGTGGAATGCGTCAGCGTGTCGGTATTGCACGGGCTTTGACGAACGATCCGGATATTCTATTGATGGATGAGCCGTTCAGTGCGTTAGATCCACTCATTCGAAGAGAGATGCAGCTGGAGCTCTTGGATATTCAGACACGCTTGCAAAAGACCATTATTTTCATTACACATGACGTCAATGAAGCCTTCCGTATCGGTGACCGTGTGGCTGTCATGAAAGATGGCAATGTCGAGCAAGTCGGAACACCAGAAGATTTATTGGAATCACCGGCGAATGATTATATTGTTGAGTTCACACGGGAAATCGATCGTTCCAAAGTTTTGCAAGCTGAAAATATTATGTCGAAGCCATTGAGCATCGTAAATAGTAAAGACGGGTTGCATGTCGCTATTAAAAATATGGAAGAGCATGGAATCTCCAGCGTTTTCATTACGAACCGCGAGCGGCAATTACTCGGATTGGTCACTATTGATCAAGCGATTGACGGCGTAAAAAACCGCAAGACCATTGATGAAGTTATGTCTACTGATGTGCGGACGGCTTACCCGGAAGAATATGTCCAAGATATTATTCCACGTGTGCTTGATTCTAAGTATCCACTTGTCGTTGTAGATGAGATAAATCGAATTAAAGGAATCATTCTGCGTGTACATGTACTCTCAAGTATTATTAGTAATTCATCTGAAGATCAGGACGTTGAAGCGATCACACCAGCGGAAACCGTTTGAACTGATGAATTTAAAAACTGAGAAGAAATGGCGATGGCCACTTCTTCCCAGTTTTTTCATGTCATTCATTCTTACCGGAGACCCCTGCGCTTTCGAAGGTCGCCATTTCATTGACCATGCAGACAGCAGATTGAATGATGCTAAAAGCTACCGCTGCACCTGTCCCTTCCCCAAGTCTCATGTCCAGTGAAACAATTGGTTCCTTCCCTAAGTATTCATAGGCTTTTTGATGGCCCGGCTCCATAGACTGATGGCCAAGTAACATATAGTTCACTGCACCTTTTCCAATACTCTCCGCAACGCATGCAGCCGCCGTAGAAATAAATCCATCCAACACAATTGGTATCCGATTCGATGCGGCTGCCAGCATTGCACCCGCCATTGCAGCAATTTCCAAGCCGCCGACTTTGCGTAGTATGTCGTAGCCATCTTGTCGGTCCGGCTGATGAAATTCCAGAGCCTGTCGAACGACGTTGATTTTATGTACATGCTGTTCAGATGAAATTCCTGTTCCGAAGCCCACAAGCTCCGCAGGATCCATTCCCGTAATAGCCGCGACAATCGCACTGCTCGTAGTTGTATTACCGATACCAACTTCTCCTACTACTAGACAGTCTACTCCTTTATCAAACAGTACCAGTGCTTCCTCGTAGCCTATTTGTATCGCTCTCTCTACTTCTTCCTCTGTCATTGCCTCTGTACGTAAGAAATTTTGAGTACTTTGGCGAATTTTGCGGTTTTTCACTAGTCCCGTAAAATCATCACCGATCACACCGACATCCACCAATGAAAATTCGGCTTGCTGCTGTCTGCCAAATACATTAATCGCAGCTCCGCCTTGCGCCATATTGTCTACCATTTGACGTGTAACTTGTTGCGGGAATGCCGAAATCCCTTCTTCGACGATGCCGTGATCCGCAGCGAACACGATAATACCGAGCTTATAGATGACCGGTTTGCGATGCCCCTTCATTTCGGCCAGTTGCATGACAATTTCCTCTAATTTCCCTAAGCTTCCGACCGGCTTTGTCAGCATATCCAAGTAAGCCTTTGCTTCAACTCTTGCCTCTGTATCCAACATGGGGACATTGTAGTTATTCAATTTCATTCCTACTTTCTTGTTGTTCTTTAACTTCTCTTTACTAGTATATCATCCGTTGCGTGTATAGGCATATTTAGGAATGAAGGCTAGTTCCTTTAGGTTCAATTTACACCAATATGGGTATAGATAGGGTATAAAGAAAAGGAGACGATGTACATGATCAGCGAAAAATTAGCACAAGCTCTGAATGAACAAATGAATAATGAATTCGCCGCCGCGCAAACGTATTTATCCATGGCATCTTATTGTGAATACCGCAACTATAGCGGATTTGCTCACTATTATTTACAGCAAGTAGAAGAAGAGCGGTTCCATGCCATGAAAATTTATTCCTACTTAAATGACCGCGGTATTCATGCAGTCATTACGGAAATTCCCGCGCCTACTACTTCTTTCGAAAATCTTGTGCATACTTTTGAAGTTGCGTTAGAACAGGAGAAAAAAGTAACAAAATCATTTTATGCAATCATGGATTTGGCATGGGAAGAAAAAGAACACGCGACAATCTCATTCCTCAACTGGTTCTTGGATGAACAAGTCGAAGAAGAAGCGACATTCGATAAGCATATCGAGTATTTGAAACGAATTCGCGATGATAAGAATGCGCTGTTCATTTACGAAAAGGAACTGGCGACACGCTCGTTTGCAGACGAATAAAAATAGGCAAGCGCCGGTCGTCAGACCTTCGCTTGCCTATTTTCCTGCAGTGATACGCTCCAGACACCTTTGACAAACACAGCGTTTGTGCAATTCTTCCCTCGGAATTTGACCAAACACTTCATCAGGAAATTTTTTGTCTGTACACCAGCATTTTCCTCCGTCTTTCAAATTTCCATTACCGCATTGGTTATGCCCGTTGCAAATCGGACATACTGTCTTCCCCATTCCATTACCCTCTTCACATACGGTGTTTGTCCAACTCCGCAGTATTTTTCTTTTCCAGCTCTTCCACTCGCTCCTCCAATTCCTTATTGCGTTTCATGCTTTCCATCGAGTAAAGCCCTGCCAGTAAAGCGACCACAAATGTGGCATAATTAAACCACTCCATACAACCCGCCCCTTTTTCACTTTTCTTTCTTTAAATACATCTTGTAAACTTTCTTCAATGTCTCAGGCTTTAAATCCATATCATTTTCATACATATATTTCACAGCATAGCCGAGTGCGACAGTCATGGAACCAGCAACGCTAGCAGCAACGACCATTCCAGCGCCCGGTATGACTTTGACGATTTGACGAAATGCTGTTTTGCCGATATTCCCAACTACCGTTGCAATGATTAATTCCTTTGCGTGGTCTTTCGTAATCGGTTTTCCGTATAGAGTTGAAAGTTTCAACATCAAACCAACTTGTAAAGTGGTCAGCGGAACAAAGTCCGCTCCAGGAATAGGGACTGCGCCGATTGCGGCTGCCGATGCTCCAGCCGCCAAAATCCACTTTTTTGCGATGGATGGCTTATCTGCCATATTGGCCGCCAGCAAGAGATCCTTATTCACTTCCTTCAGCTGCTGAAGAATTTCTTTCTGCAATAACTCCATATGTTCTCCAGTCTTGGAGGAAATCGGAATGACAGGATACGCAAACTCAGTATGCTCTAGTATGTAGTTCACTAAACTTGGAATATCATCTGCCGCATCAATTTTATTCAGCACTATAATGACTTTCTTATTAAAAGTGGCAATTTTATTCAGTGATTTCAATTCCGTATCCGACAGCACAGTGCCTGCTGCATTTAAGAAAAATAAAATTACGTCGGCTTCATTGTAAAATTTTAATGTTTCTTGAGAGTGTTCTTGGTAAATATCATCGAGTCCCGGCGTATCGACAAACAGGATATTGTCTCGGTAGTAATACTTTTTGACTTCTTTCGTCTCTCCCGGTTGCGCTCCCACTTCAGCTACACTTTTTTGCATAAGCCGATTTAAAGTAGAGGATTTTCCTGCGTTGACATCCCCAATCATCGCAATCAATATTTCTTTCTTTAACTGTTCATTAATATCATCCGATACTTGTTGAAAAATCTGATCGAATGCGTCATTTGACATGAAATTAGAAGTATTCATTCCTTCACATCCATTCATTTATTTTCAATACTCAGTTTAGTCTGTTGTAAAAAAGAGCATCAGTCATTCTACCTCTTCTGACTGATGCCCTTTTAAGTTGTTTACCAAACAATCTTCCCTTAATAATAAGGCGAAATCAATATATACACAAGTACCCCGGTCAAGCTAACGTATAACCAAATCGGCATCGTCCATCGTGCAATTTTACGGTGACGCGCGTTTTCCATATTCCAAGCTCTGGCGACACTTGTCAAAGCAAGCGGAACAATTACAGCAGCTAAGACAATATGAGAAAACAAAATGAAATAATAGAAACCAGCCATGAAACCACTGCCGCCATACGGAGTCGATTCAGCTAAATAATGATAGGCCACATAAGTGACTAAGAACAATGCAGTCGTACTGAATGCAGCGTATATGAATCGTTTATGAACCGTAATATTTTTCTTCAAAATGGCGACCAAAGCGCACACTAAGAAAATAAAGGTAAAACTATTAAAGATGGCATTCAAAAGAGGCAAGATCGTAATGTCGAAAGCAGTAAAGTCTTCGGCTCCCGGCAGACCTGACAGCACACCGATTGCTCCAATCAAAATCACCGAAATGATAATGATGGCCGGTCGGTAATTGCGCTTTTTGAATGAACTGGAACTAGCTGTTTGATTGCTGTAATTCATCTATTGTCACTCCAATTCTATATTTATCAATTATGCCTCAGCATAATTGCGTCCGGATTTTTTCGAGCTTGCTCGAAAAGCTCCCTTAAAAACCCGTGACATCCCCCCGAAATTCAGCAGGCGTTTAAACACCCTCTGAACCGCAATAAAATCACATTCTTCATACCACATGCAGATTTAGAAGTATACTGCTGAAATCAGATAAGCTACCCTTCATATTAGCATAAGTAACCTATCGTAGACCTCAAATTTGTGTCGAATTTTGCAATTGATTCGATGTTTCTTGATGGAAGTCTTCAATGACTTGAATGAACTTATAGATCGTCGGAGTTAAATACGAATCGGCACGGCGGACGAAAACAGTTTTAATCTGACTATACTCCGATGGCAAGTGATAGCAATGAACGTGACCTTGTTCCACTAGATGAGCGACAGCCGATTTTGGAACGAATGTCACGCCGAGACCTGCTGCTACACTACCGAGAATGGTCTCCAGCGTACCAAATTCCATCATTTTCGTCGGTTTAAATTGTTCATCCTCCAGCCACTGTTCCAATCGGGCACGATAGCCGCATCCTTTACTGAAGCATAAAATCGGTTCATCTTTGATATCTTCTTTTGATTGAAACGGCTTGTCGGAAACAAGGACGAGTTCTTCCTCCAAAACGTCATGGACCGCTAAATCAGGGTGCGTCGTGCCTTCGGAGATGAAAGCACCGTCCAATTGGTGGTGAAGCACTTTATATTGCAATTGTTCAGTGACGCCCGTCAGTAAAGATAAATCTACTTGTTTGTATTTTTTATTGTATCTCGAAAGAATGACCGGAAGTTTGATAACCGTTTCTACAGAGCCGATTTCCAGTTTTCCGGACGGCTCTTTGTCGTTTTGTACAACTTTCCTCATCTCATTCGTCAATGATAGAATTTTCTCGCTGTAGATCAACAGTCTTTTCCCTTCGGGCGTTAAAATCATCCCTCTATTATGGCGATTGAATAACGGTGTCTTCAGTTCATTCTCCAACTTCTGAATGCGAGAAGTAATATTCGATTGAACGTAGCGCAGTTCTTTTGCCGCCTCCGTAATCGTGCCTTTTTCGGCTACCATTTGAAATATTTCCAAGTCTTTAAACTCCATCGTCATCCCCCTTTTCTTCTGTCTCTTTTATGATATCAATAATAATGATAGTAGTCATCATTATTATTCGTTTTACATGATGTCTATTTTCTAGTTTACTAGAGTAAGTACTTCGAGGGGAGTTTGGTCCAATGAAAAACAAAATTATATGGGGAGCGTTTCTATGTTTTATCGCCAGTGCATCATGGGGCGCGATGTTCCCTGTTGCCAATAGCGCATTTAAAGCAATTGATCCCTTTTATTTCACATTGATTCGCTACGTATCGGTAACAATTTTACTCGTCATTTTATTGTGGTGGAAAGAAGGAAAACAGGCTTTTCGCTTGGAGAAGAGGGGTTTATCGCTTTGGTTTTTCGGTACAATGGCATTTGTTGTCTACAACTTGTTCATCTTCTGGGGCGAAGATCTGATGGGTGAACCGGGAATCATGGTTGCTTCCATTTCAGAAGCCATGATGCCGATGATTTCCATTGTAATCGTTTGGTTCATCAGCAGGCAAAAGCCGCATGGTTTTACATTAACATGTGTATTTACTGCATTTATCGGTGTGATGCTCGTCATTACAAAAGGTGATTTACGAACATTTTTGACTGCGACGGATGATATAATTCCGTCCTTGCTCATCTTTTTAGCTGTGATCGGCTGGGTGGTCTATACGATGGGCGGCAATCAGTTCAGCGAGTGGTCGTCATTGCGTTATTCCACATTAAGCTGTCTGCTCGGTACTGCCACAGCTTGTGTCATCGTCTTTTTCGTCACGTTGACTGGTTATATTTCCGTTCCGACACTTGCAACTGTGCAAACAGTTAGTCCGCATATGCTGTTTATGATTGTTTTCCCCGGTATCATTGCATTGCTTGGCTGGAATGTCGGAGTTCGAATTTTGTCACCATTAAATGGTCTACTATTCATCAACTTTGTTCCAGTGACTACATTGGTCATTTCGTTTGTGCAAGGTTATCAGTTGACGGTGTTTGATTATATCGGTACGGTATTCATCATTCTTTCTCTTGTCGGCAATAACATTTTCTTGCGGTTGCAGCAAAAGCGCAAAGACGAAGTACGACAATACAAGAAACAATCTGCCGAGCCTAGTGTTTCGGCTTAAACATGAAAAGTAAACAGGCGATGCAAACCAATTGGTTTTGCATCGCCTGTTTCGTTGTTTGTGTAATTCAAAATTTAAAGCGGTGAACAATGCGATTTAGCGCGGCAGCTTGGTCTGTCAATCTGACCGCGTCACTCGCCAACTGCTGAATTCCTTCGACTTGCTCATCCATTCCAGCAACGGTTTCTGTAACACTATCTGTAAATTGTTCGGAAATGGTTGTGATCTGCTCGATAATTCTTTCAATCTGTTCGCCGTCTTGAATCATTTCTTCCGCATGACGGCTGTTGTTATTGACAGCAGATTTCGTATCGATCACCGCTTCATTCATTTGATGGATGGATTGGCCGGCAACTTTGACGATTTCCACGCCTTCTTGAATTGTGTCGGTATTCGATTCCACTTGCTGTACTGCAATTTTCACTTCATTGTTGGTTTGCTCCAGTGTTCGCACCACGTCATTCGCAAAATCATTCGTTTCTTCAGCTAGCTTACGGACTTCATTGGCAACAACGGAGAAACCACTTCCCGCTTCACCTGCCCGTGCTGCTTCGATGGAGGCATTCAGTGCCAATAAGTTGGTCTGTTCCGCGATTTTCGTAATCAGAGATACTTTTTGGATGACTTGATGGATATCTTCCGCCACTTGCATGATTTTCTGGGAAGATTTTTGCACGGCTTCATTTATTTGCTGCATCTTTTGCTCGGATTCTTCAATAGCTTGGCTACCCTCTTCTGCTGCTTGAGATGCATCTTCAGACTTTGCGAGCGTCTGCTGGATACGCGCTTCCATTTCACGGATGCCTTGCATCATCGTTTGGACCATGGCGTTTGCTGACTGTAATGAAGAAAGTTGTTGCTCCGTTCCGACCTGGAAGTTTTGCATGGTGTCCCCATATGCCGTGAAAACACTAGATAAGCGTTTCGCTTCAGATGCTTGATCTTGACTAATTTGGTCAACGATACCGGATGAACTATCCAGCTCTTTGACGATGTTTTTCGTGCCAATCACCATTTTATTAATTTCAAATCCAATTTGATTGAATTCCGATCTTGACCGTTCAGTGACTTCCGCCGTCAAATCCCCTGCCGAAATTTTTCTCGTGACTTGGCGCCAGGAACGGATGCCAATCATGACGGTTTTATAGAGTGCTATGATTGTAATAGCAGAAATAAGAAGCGATGCCACCGAAAAAATCAGCCCTTGGTTGAAAGGTAAATCAAGAAGATATGCAATCAGTGCCATGATAAGGGCTGGCAGTAGAATAGCGCCCGTCATGCCGTAAAGAATATACTTTTGATGAACGATCCGACCGAGACGTAAACTATAGCGAGTGCCGTTTGATTTGATGATTGGGGCGGATGCGTCAATAAGACGTTCACCTGATTGTCGTTCATATATTTGCAGTAAAGGTTGGTCAGTATTCGCAGCTTTCAAGCCAATAGGATCAGAAAATAACGTTCCTTCCCATAATCGGTTTGTATGGATGTAGCTGCGCCCTGTCTCGTCGACGATGACAAAGTATTCATCTTCATTCAACTCATCATCCAGCAATCTATGAAGCTGTTTGTAATTTTTTTCAAATGAATGTTCATTTTCCACTAGAGGTTGAATGCGTTTTGTTACTTTTTCTACTTTGTTAAGCGCTTTTCTTGCAGATGATGATCTTAATAGCTTCTCCATTCACTTTCCCCCATCCGTGCGTATCTACTATATATTTACTATAGCATAAAGTGTGAGGAAAGTTATACGTATTTTGAATATTGTAGTTATTGAGCTGGCGAATTTGCAAAATGCAAATCTTCAATTACTATCTAATAATCCAGTCAGACAATAAAATTCCAATCTCCCAAATCTAGTTTAAGCCTCTTAATTTGATTTGCGCGATGGATTCTTTTACACTTGTTTACGCAAAAGATTTAGTCCTCAATAGGAGTGGTACTTAATGAAGAAATGGTGGTTACTTCCCGCGTTGGCGATAGTCTTGGCAGCGTGTGGAAACAACGAAGAATCGCAACCCAAAGAAGAAGAGGAGATTGCGAAGGATACGATAGAATCTGAAGAGGAGTCGGTAACATCTCCTGATAGCGAAATCGCGCCGGAAGATGAGCCGGAAGATCATTCAGCTTCGTCTGCTTCCGACTTATCAGGGTATGAAGAGTCTGCTGTATTAGGCGAGCATATGCCAATCGATAAGCTTACATCCCACATGGAGACAGACAATCCCGGTAAACGAATTATCTTATTTGAAAATGGACGTGGTGAAAAAGTCTATAAAAGTATTTTTATAAAACATGACCGCTTCTTGAAGATTATCGATTTGAAAGATGATCAGCTACTGTATAAAGACAAATTATAAGATTGAGAAAAAGCGCGCAGGCCATGGTCTGCGCGCTTCTCCTATTTAACGAAGATATCTTCTAGCTCCAGCGTATTCTGATTTGTATGGTTCAAGTGTCAACGGCACAATTTCGACAGTTCTTTTCGGATTCGGTGCGTGGATCATTTGACCATTGCCAATATACATACCGACATGATGCACGGTCCCTTTTCCTTTATTGTAAGCAAAAAACAATAAGTCACCCGGCTGCAAATCTTTTTTCAAGACTTTCATACCATTGACCGCTTGCACGGAAGCATCCCGCGGCAAGTTGATGCCGTGTTGGCGGTAGACAGAATAGGTAAAACCTGAGCAATCGAGGCCGAAACCTGAAGTACCTGCCCATAAGTAGGACAACCCGTCAAAGATTTTAGCAGTCTCTACGATTTGCTGAGCTGTCGGGTTCGGCAAACTTTCTTTTGCATTTACCAATTTCACAGTATTCTTATTAATATATTTCACCCCGTCCGTTGGGGTCTGCACAGCGATTCGATCGCCTGTCTCTCCGACAACTGGCAGGGTGGTGTTGAAACTGATCGTTCGGAATGGTTTTTTTCCATTTTCATCATGAGTCAGAATGGCTGTTTTTGTTTTCAACATAGCCGTTTTACATGTTGAATAATTTGGATAAACAGTTGCGAGATGGTTCTTCGGCAGCCAGCCAGGATAGCCCGCTGCATGTTTTGGTGAGCTTTGATCTACAACTGCGACTTGCGCCCAATCCCCTTTTGTCTGCAGTACTTTCACAGTTTGTCCATAAAGAACCTGTGTCTCCAACTTACCAACAAGCCATTGTTTTTGCGGCAGGGTCATGGAAGATACCCATTTACTAATGTCCGGTGTTTTACCGTTCGCATATGAATCTACCGGACGTTTCGTGCCAGGCTGTTTCCATAATGTTGAGACCGGGACAGTGACAACTTGCTGAGCTTTATTGTCACCGATATAACAAGCGGGCGTATTTTTAAAGCTTGGCTCCAAGATTCTGGCAAGGAACACCGCGAAGTGCCCGCGCGTTAAGGAATCATTCGGCTTAAATGTATTGTCTAAAAATCCAGTTGTAACGGATTGAGCAGATAACGTTTGAATCGCAGGCAGTGCCCAATAGGAAGCAGGTACATCACGGAATCGATAGCCGGATGTTCCTTTCAAGTCGAATGCTCTGACGAATACAGCCGCCATCTGTCCGCGTTTCAAGTTGCCATTCGGCAGGAATTCCTGATTTGCATTGCCCATAAAAATGCCCTCGTCCACCATTGTCGCAATCAGCTGATAGTGCGGATGGGATGACTTGACGTCTGAAAGTTCCACAGCTGGTCGATTTTCCATCGAAAGCTTCAATGCACGCTGAATCATAGCGGATGCTTCGAGTCGCGTAATCGGTTCATTGACACGGTACTTTTGGTTGGGCTTTTCTATAATAATCCCTTGTTCGACTAAGTATTTTATTTCGACGGAGGCAGAATGCTCATCTTTCACATCAGGAAAAATGGCTGCCAGTGATGACAGTGGCAGTACATACGCAGCGATCAAAACAGCCAACAGCAAGCTGTATAGTTTTTTCAAATCTAGGACACTTCCATTCTAGTTGTTTTTCATTAACTATACCTTAGCCTGATTTCATTGTATAGAAAAAATTCCAAAAAAGGGTTGTGTAGTAAGATGTAGAAAAACTAAATGTGCTGGGCAGTAAGTGGATTCATTTGAGGGGGATAAAGCTGTTCTATGAGCATTTGAAGCGACTTTATGATCGCGTTTAATGTGTTTATGATCACTTGGAGGAGGTGTATGAGCGGTTAGAGATGAGATATGAGCGGCGGCATAATTTTATGAGCGCATTTAGGTAGATTATGAGCACGAAGCAATAGTTGATGAAATAAAAACAAGGGCTATCAGGAAAACGTTCCAGATAGCCCTTCCATGTTGAATTGCAGCTCACCGACTACTTTAATTCAAGTGGTTTCTATACCAATATATTCTTTAAGATCCCAACAGCCTGATCGATTTCTGCTTTAGAAACCGTCAATGGCGGCAATAGTCGAATGACATTTGCTCCGGCTGGCACAAGTAGCAGTCCTTGCTTTTCAGCTTGTTGAATGACTGGCCCGATTACTTCATTGGAATGAATACCTATCAATAGACCGTTACCGCGCAGTGAATACTTCTCGGCTGGCAACACTGCTTGTAATTGTTTTTTAAAATAAGCTGATTTGTCTTGAACAGCTTGCAAAAACGCAGGATCAAAGACATGATCGACGACCGTTTGTGCGACCGCAATCGCTAATGGATTCCCACCGAACGTCGTTCCATGCGAGCCAGGTCCGAACGTGTCGAACAAGTCTTTTCCTGCAAGGAGTGCGCCTATCGGGAAACCACCGCCAAGCCCTTTTGCAAGCGTGATGATATCCGGCTTCAGTGCTGTCTGCTCGTACGCATAACGAGTCCCCATACGGCCGATTCCTGTTTGGACTTCATCAATCACCAATAAAATCCCATAGTGCTGACAAACTTCCATAATCGCTTGCGCAAATGCAGGCTCGACCGAATTGACGCCCCCTTCGCCTTGGACAACTTCAAGCATGATAGCTGCCACGTTTTCATTCGCTGCGTCCGTCAGTGCTTCTACGTCATTGAAAGGCAATGCTTCAAAACTTTCAAGCATTGGACCGAAACCTTGCTTGATTTTATCCTGTCCTGTCGCAGCCATTGCCCCGAACGTCCGTCCATGGAACGATTGTTTGAACGTCAGGATCTTATGCTTTCCTGTATGTTTCCTTGCAAGCTTAATGGCCGCCTCGTTCGCCTCAGCTCCGCTATTGCAAAATAGTGCATACGCGAGATCCATATCTTTCGTCAACGATTCCGCTAACTTTTCCTGTTCCGGACTTTCGAATAGGTTCGAGATATGCCAGAGTTTTTCACTCTGTTCTTGTAACGCTTTGACAATCGCAGGATGAGCATGGCCTAAACTGACGACTGCGATGCCGCTCGTAAAGTCCAAATACTCTTTTCCTTGATCGTCTGTGACGACAGTGCCCTGTCCTTTGACAAGGTGCACCGCACGTCTCGCATAGTTATTAAACAAAGAAGTCACACGATTGCCCCCTCATTGGTAATGACCGTCCCTGTCAGCTGTTGACCGACAATCTGAACGGAAGGAATACCTGCTTCCAGACAGTCCATTGCTGCCTGAACCTTCGGGATCATTCCTCCATAGATATCTTCCGTCTCAATCCAGCGATGAATATGTTCCGGCATCACATTCGCCTGAGGTTGATTCTGAATTCGAATTCCCGGCGTATCCGTCACGAGCAGTAAGCTTTCCGCTTCAACCGCTAACGCAATCTGACTGGCTACAGTATCCGCATTGACATTCAACGGCTCCCCTGCAGCCGTCGCCCCGATACAGGAAATGACCGGAATTACATCTGCACTGAGTAATGAATCCAAAATATCCGTTTGTACGTGCTGAATTTCGCCTACATAGCCATACGTCTCGAAATCCAACAGATCACAAGTGAAAAGATTTGCATCAAAACCGCTCAGCCCAATCGCTTTAACGCCTTGCTCATTAAAACGATGAACAAGCGCCGGATTGACTTGACCGATTAAAATGGATTGGACGACACCAATCGCTTCTTCGGAAGTAACACGAAACCCATTAATTACGGAAGAAGTAATCTCACGAGCCGCCAGTTCCTCATTAATATTCGGTCCGCCGCCATGGACGATAAGTAATTGTATGCCAGCTTGCTGCAATTCTTTCACGCGATCAAAAAACGATTCACTCAATTCATCCAGCATACTGCCACCAAGTTTTATAACCTGTCGCTTATGTGCGATAGGTTGCATTGATTTGGACATAGTCATAAGTCAGATCGCACCCCCATGCGGTACCCTCACCAGTTCCCTGGTTCAGTTCCACGACAAATTTCACTTCATGCTGCTTCAAATAAATGAGCAGTTCATCTTCCGAAAAAGGAATCGGCTCGCCGTTCTCCACGACGAGTGTCGTACCGATATAGATTTTGATGTCGTCCGGATCAATCGTCGCGCCACTATACCCAACTGCAGCGATGATGCGGCCCCAGTTTGCGTCACAGCCGAATACCGCTGTCTTCACAAGCGGTGATCCTACAACTGACTTCGCGATTTTACGTGCCTCTTCATCAGAGACAGCGCCTGTCACTTTCGTTTCAATTAACTTCGTTGCACCCTCTCCGTCTTTCGCAATCATTTTCGCCAAGTCACGCGCTACCGCGTGCAATGCGTTTAAGAAAGATTGCCAATCAGGGTGTGAAGGAGTCAGTGCATTATTTCCTGCCATTCCATTTGCCATCACAAGAACCATATCATTTGTCGACGTATCCCCATCCACTGTGATGGAATTGAACGTCACGTCTGTAATGTCTTTTAGCGCCTGCTGCAGGTGTTCAGATTCAATATTCGCGTCCGTCGTAATGAAGCCGAGCATTGTCGCCATATTCGGTTCAATCATTCCTGAACCTTTCGCCACACCTGCAACGACCACTTCGCGATCATCGATAGCTGTTGCATATGCTGTATTTTTCGTCACCGTATCCGTCGTCAAAATAGCTTGTGAGAATTGAATCGAGCCTTCTAAACTATCTAATGGCTGCAGTTGCTCTATACCAGCCAACAACGGTTCCATTTTCATCTGTTCTCCGATCACACCTGTTGAAGCAATGCCGACTAAATTTTGATCGATCCCTAAATGTTCGGCTGTTTTTTGCTGCATCGTCAAAGCATCTTTCATGCCTTGCTTGCCTGTACAAGCATTCGCATTGCCCGAGTTGATGACAACCGCCTGCATTTTCTGCGTTTCATATACCACTTGCTTGGTTACGCTAAGCGGAGCTGCCTGGATCGCATTCGTAGTGAAGACACCCGCAACACTTGCCGGCACTTCGCTGACCAATAATGCCAGATCGTTTTTCTTATGTTTCAGTCCGCAATGAATGCCGACTGCTTTAAACCCTTTTGGTGAGATAATATTTTTACGCGAGATGCGCTTCATGCTTTCGATGGTTTCCATATACGTGCTCCCCTCAATTCCGGTATTTTCTGTGTGAGCTTCTTATCAAATAAATGATGGAATATTATCAATTCCAGTCGTTTCATCCAGACCATATAAAATGTTCATATTTTGGATCGCTTGGCCGGAAGCTCCTTTTACAAGATTATCGATGACAGCTACTATCGTCGCTCGATTTGTGCGCGGATCTACCTTGACATGTATATCACAATAATTGGAGCCGTATACTTGTTTCGTTCCGATCTTCTGGATATCTGTCAGGACTCGGACGAATGGACTCTCTTTATAGGTTTCTCTTAAACAGTCTAGTAGTTGTTTTTCAGTTACCTGTTTATTCACTTTTGCATAGCTTGTTGCCATAATTCCTCTCGTCATCGGCACGAGATGCGTTGTGAATGTGATCGGTTCAGGCTGATTCGCGAATAGATTCATCGCCTGCTCGATTTCAGGTATATGCTGATGCTGATGAAGTTTATAGATGGAGAAGTTTTCATTCGTTTCACTGAAATGCGTTACCGCACTCGGTTTATTACCAGCGCCGGAAACCCCGCTTTTTGCATCGATGACTAACTGGCTGCCATCGATCAATTCATTTTTTAATAGCGGCAACAATGAAAGTAACACCGCCGTTGGATAGCAACCCGGATTTGCAATAAACTCCGCCTCTTTGATTTGCTCTTTATTCCATTCGGGCAGCCCATACACACTTTTCTCCAAAAATTTCATTTCAGGGGCGTCTTTTTGATACCACTCTTCATATAAAGAAGGATCTTTTAATCTGAAGTCACCTGCTAAGTCGATTAGCTTCGGCCCTACCCCTACAAGAGGAGGAAGTAACGAAGTGGTCACTCCTGCCGGTGTACTGAAGAAAACTGTGTCAAGTTGCCGGATATGTTCCTGCTCTATCGCCTGCATCGGTTGGTCGTGAATCGTCACGAGATGCGGATATTTCTCAGAAAATACAGTCCCCACTTCGGAGGATGTGAATAAATCAATCTGCTCAATTTCCGGGTGGTTGTGCAGCAACCGAATCAATTCGAGGCCACCATACCCGGACGCTCCTATGATTCCTACCTTCAACGTCATCACCTCATTATTCATTACAGCTAAGTATACTTGTGCATAATTATAAAGTCAACTGTATTTTTATTTATTGACAGTCAATTCAAAAAAGGTGAATTTGCTACTGTAGAAAAGCTACATCTTCAATCGCACAATATGGTACTATTATGAAGAGTATTAGAAGCTACAGTGACGAATGAAAATTCAGGAGGTTATTATGGTAGATTTATTAAAATTGTCAGGAAAAAATATTGTCATTATGGGTGTCGCAAATGAACGCAGCATTGGTTGGGGAGTTGCGAAAGCATTATTTTCAGTCGGTGCGAATGTTATTTTCACTTATCGAAAAGATCGATCCCGTGAGAAATTGGAGAAGGCTTTAGAAAAGAATGATCTACAGGCTACGCAAATCGTGCAATGTGATGTGAATAGTGATGAAAGCATGGCACAAGCTTTCAAAACGATCGGAGAACAAGTAGGTGTCATTCACGGACTTGTGCATTCTGTCGCCTTTGCACACCAAGAAGATTTGCGTAATCCATTCGTTGAAACAACCCGTGATGGATATGCATTTGCGCAAGACTCCAGTTCATATTCATTGGTTGCAGCAGCACGTGAAACACGCCAGTACATGACAGAAGGCGGCGCAATCATAACGATGAGTTATTTAGGAGCGGAACGTGTGCTTGAAGGATATAACGTAATGGGGGTTGCCAAAGCAGCCTTGGAAGCATCTGTACGCTATTTGGCGTCTGAACTTGGAGAACAGAATATTCGTGTCAATGCGATCTCTGCCGGTGCGGTCCGTACACTGTCTGCTAAAGGAGTTCCTTCCTTTAATACGATTCTCGGTCAAATCGAAGAACGCGCTCCACTGAAACGCAATGTCAAACCGGAAGAAGTTTCCGATATGACAATTGCGATGTTAAGCAACTTGTCTAGCGGTGTGACAGGCGAAGTGATTTATGTGGATGCCGGCTATCACATTATGGGGTAATAGATGCAGGATTCTCATTTTGAGAATCCTTTTTTTGCTTTCCATGAGTACAATTACGTGATTCAGAGAATTCTATTCTGTATACTTGACAGAACATTAGTACATATCATATAGTATTACGGCAGCAGATTGGAATTTAATATGCATACAGAAAATTAACAAAATACATGCGCTTCTCAGAGTTCTTCAGGAGGAATTATAAATGAATAGTTTTACCAGGTTTGACACGATAAAACTAGGGCTGACCATGTTCGCCCTCTTTTTTGGCGCAGGGAATATGATATTTCCTCCACTTCTTGGTCAACAAGCGGGAACGCAAATGTGGATCACGCTTGCTGGATTTCTGATCACTGGTGTAGGACTTCCCTATCTTGGCGTAATTGCTGTGACAATGAGTGGAAATCAGCTGAGTGACTTGGCAGGAAAAGCCTCTCCTATATTCGCAACATTCTTTCCATTTATCGTCTATTTGGCACTCGGACCGTTTTTCGGTGTACCGCGAACAGCAACTGTGTCTTTTGAAATTGCCGTGTCACCTTTTGTACCGTCTTCTCATCACGGGCTGGCATTGGCGCTATTTTCGATCGTCTTCTTCGCTGTGACGGTTTGGCTTTCAATGAAACCGAATAAAATGGTCGATCGTTTTGGCAGCCTTTTGACACCTGTGCTTCTTGCCATCGTAACGCTTATTGTTGTGATCGGTATTGTTAATCCATTGGATGCGGCAGGAGCGCCTCAAGGTGCTTTTGCAGAAGATTTCTTCATTAAAGGATTTATAGAAGGATACGGCACGATGGACGCGATGGCCGCGCTCGTTTTCTCTATTATCGTCATTAACGCGGTGAAAGCAAAAGGAATTACAGATAGGAAAGCCATTACCTCCATTACGATGAGAGCAGGTCTGATTGCGGTTGTCGGATTGAGTCTCGTATATGCTGGGCTCGCCTATCTAGGAACAACAAGCCGTGGCGTAGCAGCCGGTGCAACGAACGGTGGAGATATATTGGCAAAGCTCGCTTATGCATTAATGGGAAATAACGGACTATACCTGCTTGGAGCTGCGGTTACACTCGCTTGTTTGACGACGTCGGTAGGATTGGTATCCGCCAGTGCCACGTATCTTTCAAGAGTCGTTACAGCGATTCCTTATAAAGCATTTGTGGTCATTATTTGCGGGTTTTCCACGATCGTCGCGAATATTGGTCTGACGAAATTGCTTGCTGTGACGATTCCAGTGTTGATCGGTATCTATCCGTTAGCAATCGTACTGATTTCATTCCGCCTATTCCATAAGGTGTTCAGAGGTTACCATGAAGTATACATATTCGGTTTAGTCGCCGCTGGTGTAATCGGACTCTTTGATATGCTGATTGCTTTTGGCTTGGAGTTGAAACCTGTAGTCAAGGTACTCGGATACTTGCCCCTATATGAGCAAGGTGTCGGCTGGATCGTGCCAGTTTTAGTGTTCGGCTTGATTGGTTTTGTAATTGCTTTCGCGCAGGGCAAACCGAGAGTCACGCAGGATTAAGTGGTCTGTCTCTCCTCAGTTGCATAGAATATCGTTTCATGGGATAATGGACTAACTACAAATGAATGAGTGATCGCAATGAAAATTCTTAACCAAATCCAACAATTAAAAATGTTTCAAACCTCACCTACAACAGGTGAGGTTTTTTTGTTGCTTATAGGAAACACTAGTAGAGGGGGAAAAAAATAATGATCAATCTCAATCAAAGTCAAAATCATTCTGCTTCTGCTATTATGGCAATCTGGATTAGTTTGCTGAGCAATATCGTCTTAACTGTTTTAAAACTAATCGTCGGGTTTGTTTTTAGAAGCCCTGTGTTACTTGCCGACGGCTTCCATAACGCAGGAGACGTCGTCGCTTCAGCCGCTGCTCTAACTTCTATGCAGATTTCAAAACGCCCTGCTGATGAAGATCACCCATATGGTCACGGCAAGGCAGAAGTGATCGGGTCCGGTATTGTCGCGATCATTTTAGGACTAGCCGCCATTTATATCGCATTCGAAGCGGTAAAAGCGCTATTCGAAGAACCTGCAACGGCCAGCAAAATTGCTTTGTTGACGGCAGTGATCTCATTCATTTGGAAGTATGTACTGTACGTCTATACGATGCGTATCGGGAAAAAGGAAAATAGTAAAGGATTGATCGCAACGGCATACGATCATTTGGCAGATGTCTACGCTTCACTCGCCGCAGTCGTCGGGATTGGCCTGGCGTTAGTTGGAGATCTTTTTGACATTCCCTTCCTTTCTTATGGCGATCCATTTGCCGGTATCGTCGTGTCGGTTCTCGTTTTTCGGTTAGCAATGGAGATCGGTAAAGAGAGTATGGATATTCTTATGGAGAAAAGTGTCAGCGATGAACGTCTCGCTGCGTTTGAAACAGTTATTCTCTCTGTACCTGAAGTGAAGAGAATCGATCGTCTTCGCGCGAGAGAACATGGCCATTACGTGCTGGTCGATATTCGAATTGGTGTAGAGGGAAATTTGACGGTTCAAGAAGGTCATGTAATTTCGAGCAGGATCCGAAATATGATCATGGCGCAAAATGAAGATGTCGACGAAGTGTTAATTCATTTAAATCCGTGGTATCCCGAAAATGAATCCGGTATACTTACTAACGAGGAGTGAACGAAATGAACCCATTAACAATTGATGCATTGGAAATCTGTCTAAAGGAAACTGAAGAAACACTACGCAGCGCAGACTCCGCCTTTTTAAAGGAGCCGATATCCTATCTAAAATCTCACTTACCTGAATTTCTTTACGTAGAATCCCCTGACTTTGACGACTACAAAGTGGATTCACTCGTAATTGAAGTAGATGATATTTTTGGAACATATATGGTGCTTTTCGGTTTACAAGGGAAGAAAAAAGAAGGAGATGCGATTCGTTCTTATATCGAATCCATCCTTCAGCAACAACTCATTGGATTCAGTATCTCTTTTTCAGATAACGAAGGTCTGTGGGAAGTGAATATGCCGCTTGATCCAATTGAAGGTTTTGAAGAGTCCATGCCAATCGAGCAAGTGCTTCAACTTCTTCACCAAGCACTAGATGGTCTGCGCAACCAAATGAAAGCAGGTAAGTAAGTGAGGTCTCCAAAATTTATTTATACGTATATCCGCCATCGTGATGAGCAAGAACTATGTCAGATGGAAATGCGTGCTTTTTTCGGAAAAGACGTGCAGGACAATGTCATCCAGAGCGATATGGAAATCAATCCATCACGCAGTCCATTTATGCAAGCACGACTTGATGTATGGATTCAGGCAGATAGTGCGGATTCATTGGCAAAACAAGCTTCTGAACTAGAAATTGGCCAATCATTCAAGACGGTTTGCCTCAATGATATGGAGCTGGCCGGTACCCCGAAGATCGGTCATGCCGAACGCCGTAAAGTCGAACGAAATGTCGGACTACAAATAAAGGGTGAACCTGAGCTGGATGATCCCAAAGTATTGATTGGGATTATACAATTGGCGGATCAGTGGTATGCAGGAAAGCTGACCCGAAGTTCATCCGACTGGCATGCACATCAACAAAAGCCCCATATGTATTCGACTGCGCTCGGTACTCGATTGGCAAGAGCAGCTGTGAATATTGCTGTGCCACATCCTGAAGGTGTGCGGGTGATCGATCCATGCTGTGGAATCGGGACCGTGCTGGTGGAAGCTTTATCGATGGGGATTCCGATCGAGGGACGGGATATTAATCCGCTAGTCGTCTATGGTTCAAGAAAAAACATTGCGTATTTCGGCTTGGAAGGCACTGTGACAATCGGACCAATCTCAGAAGTGAAAGAAACGTATGACATTGCGATTATCGACATGCCTTATAATTTGTTTACGCATATTACAGCTGAGGGACAACTGGAGATTTTGAAGGAAGCCCGTCGTTTTGCCAAAAGCTGTTTGATCATTACGATTGAAAACATGGATGAGATGCTTGCAGTAGCTGGGTTTCATGTGGCGGACCGGTGCCTTGCGCGGAAAGGGACATTTTCTCGAGAAGTGGTTTTGTGTACATAAAAAGAGGCTATGACAGAACGAAAACATAGTCCGTTCCCCTGCGCTCCAAAAGGCACGCTCTTGAATACTAAATGGGTGAGCCTGTAAATATGGCGTACAATAGAAAAAATGCATGAAGGCGAAATTTGTCCTTCATGCATTTTTGAAGTTATGTCCCAGCCACTTATCTCATATCAACAATTTTAAATTCTATAAGAACACTTAAATATTCCTTGTAATAGATTCATTTCACATTTCCTAATAGAATTTTAGGTAGGAGTATTCAATTTTTTTCATGGTAGCCAGCTCCGCTACCTCGCCTTTGTATATTAAATCAAACGTATACTGATCGTTAGTTGAATAAGTTTTGTCCCCATCTTTTTCACTTTACCTCTGTTCCTTTATAATTATATACAGCTTTCCAATGTTCACTTTCACCTTTAAATTGATATTCATTGGGTTTTTTTCTAAACAAGCTGTCAACATTATGATTGTGAATGCTGCGCAAATATCTTTTTCAACTTAATCCCCCCTGCTGTATACTTCGTTAAACCGGAAGAAATTCCTACTTATTCCAATAATCCTCTCAACTTAATTTGCTATTTCAATGAAAGGTGTTTCCTTATCTTCCATTAATTGAATTGTGTACTTGTCATCACGAATGATCTCTTGTATCTCTGGAAGAGCTAAATATTCCCGTATCGCCTGTTCAATTTCTTCCGTAGTTTCTTTAGAAGTCAGTTGGTCCAAGTTTGATTTAATATATACATAGGCACGCCCGTTTTTCACTTTATACGATATACCTTCCAGTTGATACCTTGATTTCCCTGCCAATGCATCGTGTATATCCGATACAATATAGGCCCATCGGTTATCTTGCTGCCGATGTTCCAAATTGAAGGTTGTTACTTTTACATCCTTCACCTTTAACTTTTCTTTCTTTATTTCATTTTCAATATCTGCGATAATTTCCGTGCTCTCTAAAATATGATCCGGCATATCAATGGTGACGGTGTTCGAAATCCAGGATGTCTTCAAACCTGCCAATTCATGATCTGCTTCTTCGGCATAACCATACGCTGTAAACACTTCCTTCACAATCTCACGTACTTGATCATAAAGATCATTTGATTTTTGTGGACGTGGTGTATCCAATGCTTGAAGAATCTTCACTTCATAGCTGTCATAGCCATTTTCCGATAAAAAGCCCAGTATTTTCGGTTCAAGTTCTTTTGTAGCTTGCTTCAACGTAGAATCATTCAGTTCGAGTGCTATTTCAATGAGGTATGGAGATGGCAAGACCCCTACCGAACTCACCGCATACCCCTCCGCTTCCACTAATTTAAACAGTTGTTCTGTTAAATCGGACGTGTCCTCACCGTCTGAAATACTAGGCGTAATCGATATAGGCAAAACCTTCGCAGCAAGACCAGCCATAGTAGTTGAATAAAAAGGAGACAGGATGAAAAAAGCCATACATACCATGACTGCAACATAAAGGTACTGTTTTGTTTGGCATCTTTTGCTGCGAATTGTGCCATTCATAATTTTAGTTCGTAGTTGACTTTTGGCTTCTTTCGTCATCTTTAGTTCTTGTTCCAGATCCTTAAATTCTTCATCCATGAAATCTTTCATAGGTAAACCCTCCTTTTATCAGTTCATTTTTCAATTCAGCCAAGGCTCGTTTCAACGTCATTTTGACCTTGCTTTCAGACCAGTTTAGAATGTCGGCTGTTTCTGCAGTAGAAAACTCTTTTAATTTCCTCAAAATAATTACATGCCGATAAGTCAGCTTTAATTGTTGAATCGTCCGGTAAAGTTGTTCCGTTTGATCATTCATCGCAACAATCTGTTCAGGCATAGGCTTGAAATCTTTTTCATGCATTGTTAAACCTAAATAATGTTGCAGCGGATGTTTTTTTCTGAAATAGTCTTGTGTGACATTAAAAGCAATAGCAAATAACCACGTTTTCGCTGTCGATTGCTGTTCAAATTTCGAATAATTCTTATGTGCTTTCAGGAACGTTTCCTGGGTCAAATCTTCTGCTTGTTGATAATCTCTCACCATTAAGAGTATGTAGCTTAAAATAGATTCTCCATATTCATCGAACCATTCAACCAAGTCGTCTTCTTTCAAAGATGTTCACCTCTTTCTATATACTTAGACGGAATCTGGAATGGAAGCGTCACGTTTTTATAATTTCATTTTTAATCAGTGAGTAAAAGTGATCGCTCAGCAACATATATCACGAATCAAGGAAAAAAGCATTAATCCGCTGTTGGATTAATGCTAATGAAGTGAATCTATTTAAGTTAGCTATAATCCATGCCACTAAACAAAAATAAAACTGCTTATTTGTATGGTAAAATTAATCTAAAGTTAACATGGAGGTGACTTTCATAAAAAGGTTGTTAGCAGCAATAGTTGCAGCTATTATTTTCGCTGTCATTTATTCATCTATTTCCTATGTTCCGCAGTCACAGCGTGAATATAATACGTATTACTTCGGATTCTTTGAAACAGCTTTTTTCGTCATATTATATGCTGGACCTGTTTTTCTTATGGTCGGGATCCCTTGTTCGATACTGATTGATAAATTATCTGAATTAGGAAATCTGCATTCAAAGAAAAACAAGTACATTAAAAGACTGATATTCTATTCAATTGCAGGTCTATTAGTTGGCACTGTCTTCCGTCTAATTTTGATGCCAGGAGATAATTCACTGTCTATCCTCTTTTGGTATAGTCTCATTGGATTTGCGGCATCCACTATCTATTACCATGTACTATTATTGATAACTAGTAATAACCTATTTAAAAGTAAATGATTTAAATTGAAAAGGTGAGTTATGAAAACGTTCGTCAAATTACTTATTGGATTCATGTCCGTGTTTACGCTAACTGGTTGTTTCGGTGAGGAGTATGATTTTACTCCACCCACTGTTCTTTTATCAGATCCTAACACCTTAGAAAGTGTCAAATTAATTGAGACGAATATTGATTGGAATTCTGATAAGGTATACAAAAAAGTAACGGAAGACTATGTAGCTTTTGCAAAAAGCCAAGAACCTTTGCATTTCAGTTCTAAGCAGAAAGTGGATATAGAATTTGATAGTCAGGATTTTGCTGTCGAAGAGCTAAGCGTAGCAGTGTGGGAAAATGATAAGCAGATAGAATTGGAATTACATGACGACCGAAGCTTTTATTTTCCAAAAGAAAAAGGCAAATATGTGCTCGAGGTACAGCTGATTTCTGATAAGGGTAACGCTCAATATGTAGGAAATATTATTATCGAATGAAAACGAAACGACAAATTTTCAGCAAAGCGGAAAGAGAGAAAGATCATGATAAAAAAAATTGATATAAAGAATGAAACAATTGCTGAAGAACTATTAAAACTTCAACTGCTTTCTTATAATGTAGAGGCAGAGTTAATTGACTTCTACGAGATACCTCCATTGAAAGATACCATCAAAACATTACAACAGTGCGATGAAATTTTTTATGGTCATTATGAACAGGACGGGGAGTTAAGTGGGGTAATTTCCATTAAGGTAGAAAAGAATGTCCTAGATATACACCGATTAATGGTGCACCCAAAGCACTTCAGAAAAGGCATCGCCAATATGTTATTGGCATTCGTTGAAGGCAGTGAGAAAGAAATTGATAAAATTATCGTATCAACAGGAACCAAAAACACGCCCGCAGTACGTTTCTATGAAATAAACGGATTCTCAAAAACAGGTGAAACTAGAATAACAGAACAACTTTCCTTAACTTCTTTTATTAAGATTCTTCACTGAGCATATACCTAGAGAACTGGTTGCATAGCCCAATAAAAGATTGATGAAATGAAGATGCCGCTAATTTTTTGAGAATTAGCGGTGTTTTTTAGTTTAGATGCTGAATAATCGGTCAATAATTAAGCACCCAATCAGGCGACTTATTCCTTTTTTATAAACAATCTTATCGTCAATATGAATGCCAGTATGATATAAACCACTATCCACATCGCATCCATCCAAAAATCCATTGCAATGCCATACAATGCATCATCTGTAAAATGGATAATGACTTGGGTTATGGGAGGAAACGGTAAAAGAATCCATTTAAATATAGACAGTTTCTCCGCAATTCCTTCCCCCGCCAATGACACGGCAATGACGAACATGGATGAGAGCCATGCAAACCGTTTTGAATCCTTCTTTATAATAGAGAAAAAGGATCCGAGCAATATACCGAATATTGCTGACACCAAATGTCCGTAAATGACAACACCCAATTGAAGCATTTGAATGTCTTCCTTAAATATAGAAAAGGTTAATGGATACACTATTGCACTCATACCCATCACAAACGCAAAGAGGAAGCAGACGAACCATTTACCATATAAGTACAAACGTTTGCTTTTCAGTTGAACAATCAACAAATCTTTTTCTCCAATTTCCTCTAATGAAAATACAGACATCGCCACCCACGTCATAATTAAATATAATGAAATACATGTAACTGCATAACTGCTCAAAATTGGAACACCGCTGTATGTATAAAAAATGATAATCCATGCTCCGAATAAGGTGATTGGTGGAATGAATGTCAACGAGCGGATATAACTTTTCAGTTGATATTTAATGTAACCTGGCATTATCATGCTTTCTCCTTCACTTCCAGTATGGAGCAGTTCATTTGGAGCAACTTCAGTAATAGTTCATCACTTTTTTCTTGATCCACAGTAATTAGTGCTGTATTGCCGTCAAATTGTATTCGGTTAGGCGGTATAAAACCTAAGTCCTTTTCATCAATAAACTGTACGCGGATCCACTTTTCCTTTTTAAAGTGTGGCTGATAGGAAGTCATTTTTCCGGAACTAATATGTAAAATATCTGTTGCCATTTGTGAAACTAATCCCTCGTCATGTGCTGTAAATAGGATTGGCATTTGCCCTCGAATCTCTTGCAATACAGAGATCAATGTTTGTTGTGATTTCAGATCCAATCCAGTTAGCGGCTCATCTAAAAGAAGGATTTCAGGGCGCATGAGCAATGCTTGAATAATCCCCACTTTCTGTTTCGTACCTTTTGAACAAGCCTCAAGGGGCATAGATAAAAAAGGACTTAAATCAAATAAATCAACATAGTTTGCAATCAGCTGTTCTTTCCCCTCTTCAGCTGCATGAAAGGAAGCTGTAAGAGACAAGTATTCTTTCACTTTAAAACGAATGCCTTCGGGAAAGTGTTCTGGTACATATCCAATTTTGTTCGTATTCCTAATCACTTTACCATCTGTTGGTTCGTAAATGCCTGCTAAAACTTTTAACAATGTACTCTTACCTGAACCATTGCTCCCCTGAACAAACAACACTGATTTCTTTTTACAAGTAAAGGATATATTCTCAAACAAACGATTCCCATCAAAATCCTTACTAACATTACGCGCTTCCAAAACAACCGACACTCATGCACACTTCCTTTCCGAATGTTACATATTAATGAGAATAAACCATTAAACTCACTGTACTTGATTAATAGAAATTCGCGTTGTTCATACGTTTACTATAAGATTAATTCCAATAGATCAAAACACATACAAAAAAGCAATGCATAATGCAATGCTTTCTTGTATTTGTAACAGATTAGTAAAAATTGGATCACTGTTATTATTTCAATGATGTAGTGTAATCCGCAAGCAATCGTGCACCATATCCCGTTGCCGACTTCGTATAATAGCCTTTCGTCTTCTGCTTATCCATGACGCCCGCCATATCCACATGCAACCAGTTCTTCTTCGGTGCAAATTTACGCAAGAAGAGACCCGCTGTGATTGCACCCGCTTCAGACATCGAGCTGATATTATTACAATCCGCGTATGCGCTATCCAATGATTCTTCATAGACATCAACTAAAGGAAGCGGCCAGATGAAATCACCGTTTTGATCGCCAATTTTCTTCATTTTAAAGGCTAATTCCTCATCACCAAAGACACCGCCGACTTCCGTACCGAGTGCGCTGACTACGGCCCCTGTCAATGTCGCAATATCGACTGTATACTCTGCGCCTAATTCTTCTGCACGAATCAAGCCATCCGCCAGAATCAAGCGACCTTCCGCATCCGTATTGCCGACTTGTACGCTTATGCCGTTCTTATATTGAATGACTTCACCAGGCATTACCGCTTCCGGTCCAGGTGTGTTCTCCACCATCGGAATCAACGCAACGACATTTACTTTCGCATCAGAATACGCAAGAAGTGACATCGCACCGCATACTGCTGCCGATCCACCCATGTCCATTCGCATATCACTATCGTCTCGTCCACCTTTTAAGCTGATGCCGCCAGAATCGTATGTTACACCTTTTCCAACAAGCGCAACAAGTGGTTTTGAAGCATCGGTTTGTAGAGTCATTTCAACAAATGAAGGCTCATACTTACTACCACGGCAAACTGTAAGGACTCCATTCATTTGGCGCTCTTCGATTTCTTTCTTGCCGAGTACATCCACTTTTACCTTTGTACCTTTAAAATAGTCTTTCAGCACTTTCGGATACGTTTGCGGGTTGAGAACATCAGATAATTCATTCATAAGATCGCGGGAAAACTTCATCGCTTCTGCACGGACTACTCCTGCTTTCACTGCCGCTTGGTCCGCATCTTTTATTTCTAACACTGTAATAGGATTCGCTTTCTTTGATTGGTAGCGATCGAAGTGATACGCTCCGAGATGCCAGCCCTCCACAAATGCCGTTACCGCTTCGTCAGCAGACAACCATTTTTGTTCTAATTGCTCTGCGCTGATCGTTGCTGTTTGCACTTTTTGCGCAGATAAGTCTCGGGATACTTCACCCGCAATGTTGCGGATATCGTCGAGTGATTTCCATTGCTTGTCTTTTAAGGCAACGACTTGTTTTCCTTCGAGAACAAATGAAGAATGTCCTCCAGATTGATTGTTTACGAATTGTTTCACCAGTTGATTTTTCGTTAACTGTCCATCATTTGCGAATAAAATTTCTGCGTTAATTTGCATGTATTAGTAGCTCCCCTCATTATTTCGCTTCTCTAAATAGTTTATCATTTTTTATCGAAGAGCGCTAAGCTTAGCGTTGCAATGGGACCGAGCAGTAAAGACAGCAAGAACCAATTGAAGCCGCTTCGATTCTTCCCTTGCGCGAGTACCGCATTAATGAGTGCGAGCGTCCCCCACCCGACAAAATATCCTTCATTCATTTACTATCACTCCATTATTAGTTTGTTATACCATTGTATACGGTTTGAGTGATACGTTGGTTTCATGGACAGTTTGCCAAACAAAAAAGGAACATTCAAGATGCTCCTTTCAATCCAAACTGCTATTCTGTTAGCTATTAATAGCTGTCGGTGCAATGTCATCATTGGAATTTTGGTAGTTTTGCTCCCCAACTTTTGCACGAATTTCCTCTTCTGACAGCGGTGGCGGAATTTCGTGATCTGCCAGTGCTCTCGTTTCCGGAGGTACTTCAACATTTTCCAATGCAGCATTACGCGCATCAATTTCACGTCCATATTGCTCGCGCTGTTCCACGGTAGATCTTTCGCCCTTCGGTAAATCAGCCATACATGTCACCTCAGTCTCCTGTTTTCCCTTATCTTTCCCCAAATTTGTTATACTAAACCTACTAAGTGAAGCGGAAGGAGTTCGACATTTTGACAACTATTTTAGTGGATGCGGACGGCTGCCCAGTCATTCAAGAAACCATTGCGCTTGCCAATGAATTCAAGTTGCCTTGCGTGTTGATTTGCGACACGGCCCATGAAATGCATCGAGAAGGCGCGGAGACAATTACCGTTTCAAAAGGCGCAGATGCCGTGGACTTTGTATTGGTGAACCGAATCAAAAAAGGCGATATTGTCATCACTCAGGATTATGGATTGGCTGCAATGGCGTTGGCGAAACAAGGTTTGCCAATCGATCAAAATGGCAGACTGTATACAAACGAAAACATCGACCAATTGCTTGCCGCGCGACACCAAGCGCAGAAAATCAGACGTGCTGGAGGAAGATTGCGGGGTCCGAGAAAACGGACGGCTGAGCAGACGGAAGGATTTGTGTCCAGCTTGCGGAAATTGTGCAGCTCGTTATAGAAGGAGTAAATTCTATGGATACAGGCAGGTGTTGAAGAAGTGTTAAAATTATTGATCATGCTTTTTTGTCTATTCATTGCACTGCGGCTTCTTTTTAAAAAAAGACAAATCATTTTAGGTTTATCCGTTAAACAAGTCTTCCTTTCAGTTGTTGCATACCTAGTTGCCGTATTAATTGGGACCGTTTGTATTTATTATATTGGGAACTGGATTGCAAAGAGCTTTGCAAGTCCCTTTCTTCAATATGCTGTATTCATATTGATCATTATTGTTACGTTTGCGTTCGTTCAACCCTTATTGCACAAAGCGGTTAACAGAATCACTGACGGCAAATTGTTCAATGATTAAAAAGCATCGGATAAAAAAGATCCCTTTTGATTTTTCAAAAGGGATCTTTTTATTGAAGTGAATGCTTATTTTCATAGACCATCTCGCAGGTTTGTTTCTAAACTTTAACTCTCTGTTTATATCATTCAATTTCGTATAGATCTTTTACAAGTATTTCCTCAGTTCTATCTTTATAATGTATGGTTACTTTATCTTCATCTTTTATTTTTAGTTGTTTTCCATCATCAAGCAAAAGTGTATTGTTATCTACAAAAGTATATCGAACACTAATTCCATCTTTCAAAAGTTTTGCCGAAGGAGAAAAATCGTCTCTCATTTCATAGACAAATATAGAATTTATATATCCTTCATCCGAATTTTCCATCGTTAAAAGATAGCGGTTTTCTTTAGATGGTTTGAAGGTAAGTGTAGTAGTCATATCTTGGCTATGAATGTTTGCCTCCACGTTGTCGGCATCTGCTAATCGCATGTCTACAAACGCAAAATAATAAATCGCAATCAATAGAAGAAAAACGGATACTAATGATGAGACAATAACCAAAACCTTTTTTCTGTTGTTGCTGCGTACTTTTTTGAAGTAATCAATATTTCTTTTTTCCTTTGTTCGCTCATTTTCATCTTTTCGGAAAAACTCTTCTTTCATCTCGTTTAGATAACTTCTGCATTCTTCACATTGCGCCATGTGTTTATTCATTTGATTGTTGGTCTTCTCACTAGTTAGCCCTTCGATATAAGCAGAGGCTAAATCCTTAAAAACATTATGTTCCATTGCTTTATTCACCCTTCCTTAATTCTAATTTTGCTCGGTAAAATGTTACTCTTGCCCAGTTTTCTGTTCTTTCAAATACGGTTCCTATCTCTTTAAAAGATAAGTCACCCAACAATCGAAGATATAGTATTTCTCTTTTTTCCTCACTAAGCCGCCGTGCTTTTTTAAAGAATTCCATTACATCTTCATGTCGTATATACTCTTCCTCCAGATCGTAAAATTTTGTTTCTTCAAGACTTAGTGATGTTACCAGCTGCTGTTTTTTATTATTGCGATTGGTTTCTTGTAACCAAACGTTTTTAGCAATCGAACAAAGCCATGTAGAGAATTTTGCTTTACCATTGCTATGATAGTTATTAATGGACTTTACTGCTTGATAAAATGTTTCTTGTGTTAATTCTTCTGCTGAATGAAAGTCATTCGTTAAAGTGAACAAATACTTGAAAATAAAATCTCCATATTCTTGATATATAGTATCTTTATCCACTGCCTACCTCCCTCGTCCAACTTGGAATGATTCGAATTCGAGTAACCTATCTCAATGATAGGTATTTTGTTGATCTAATTTACCATTTCTTTATAGTAAATCAACATCTCAAATGGCTAATCACTTATATATCCATAAATTTCAGGTTTCGTTACAACATTTTTAAATTTTCCATTCAAAACTTTGCATAAAAAAATAAACATCTTATAAAAAGACGCAGATATGCATTTATTTAACTATACGAAAGGATCGATCACAAGACTTATTGAATAAAAGAACTAATTACTTAGGAGACCGAATAGGATAAGGTCTACTTTGCACATTCAAAAAAACACAAGTGGTTTCAATCCTCCACTTGTGTTTTTTGCGTATTTATGAAAGTTTATAAGCTAATTCCTCGCTAACAATATAGGGCTTTGAACTAAAGTTTGATTTTTATGGAAGCATCCTTTAATTCTAATTCGACTTAATGCCAGCTCCACATAAAAGGACCATAATCACCTCATCTTGAGATTTCGAATACTTTAAGTACCCTGCATAATTAATAGCTGAAGTGATTTCTACATAGAATCCTTTCGCTGCAAGTTTTTTACGAGATTCAGCTATTGCTTCTTCGCCAAATGTAATAAATGTGCCTTCAGTTTCTCGGATTGCTTCTAATATTTGCTTCGACCTTGCTGGCACTGCAATGGCAATCCCCTCTGCTAAAGTTCCTTCAATACGAACGGGCTTTGCAATTAACTCTTGTTTTTCAAACGCTTTAGCCAGTGGTGCGCAATTTTCAGCTTGAATGGCTACAATCTTTGGCATACGTTCAATTTTTTCCACCTCTAAAAGTTCCTTGAAACCATAATATACACCTAATACTAATGTTCCGTTGCCTACTGGAACAATCACTGTATCGGGTGCTTTTTTAACTGCTTAAAAATCTCAAACGCATATGTTTTCGTTCCTTCGTAAAAATATGGATTATAGACATGCCTGGCATAAAAAACTTGTTCTTCTTCAACAGCTAATTGGGCCGCAACAGCCACATCTTCTCTTATCCTTTTAATAGCTTTAACCTTTGCTCCATGTGCCTTAATTTGCGCAAGTTTTTTGGGTGAAGTATCGGCACTCACATAAACATCACATTCAATTCCGGCTCTTGCACCATAAGCAGCAATTGCTGTTCCTGCATTCCCACTACTGTCTGCAATCATTTTTTTCACGCCTAGTTGTTTTGCCAGAGTTACTAATACTGCAGCGCCACGATCTTTAAATGAAAGTGTCGGCATCATAAATTCTTTTTTCACAAAAGTACTTGACTCTGCTTCATCTAATACAAGTAAAGGCGTTTGACCTTCACCTAGAGTAACAGATGACCATCCTGCCAAATCTTCTCCAGCGTTCACTGAAGACGCATATCGCCAAATCGATGGATGGCTTGTCCATGGATCTTTTATTGAACCTACTTCGGATTTTAACAGGTTCAGCAGTTCGCCACATTCACATTTCCAGCGAGTTTCTTAAATCGGAAAAGTTTCATTACATACTGAACAAATATAATTAGTCATTTTCATCGTCTCCATTATTCGATATTCCCTATTGCTTCATATTCAATTTTAATACAAAGATGTAGAAGGAAATGAAGCAGCCCTCCCAATGGAATAAGCATGAATGTGTATCCATAAAAACTTGTCCCGCAGACCTAGAATTTTTTAAAGTCGTGGAACAAAGGCTTGAAGATAGACCTGAATTGAAAGTTGAGAGTAGGATTTATATGTGGTGCTCATTCTCCTAATTAAGAGAGCAGATCACGCTGAAGGAAGTGGGCAAAAAAATATGGGTGCTTTGGCGAGCCCGTAATGACACGGACTGACAAAACACCCTTCAATAGCTAGAAAAAAACACTTATTCCATTGTCCCGATGACCAAGAAAGCAACCGGCCTCATTGAGTGGCTCGCCTAACCAATAAGCAGACATTTTTAGGGGGTAAAATGAGTATTATTGGTCGTGCCTTTGGCTAATGGACTTACCAATACTATACCCAATCCTTCCAACTCAAAACTTATTTTAGTTACAAATTCATTTTCTTAGAAATTAGACGTTAAATGATCAATAAAAAAATTGGTATTTTAACTTGACGCGCCAGGTCGCTAGTTACACTATTTTCCACTATTGTTTTATTTTACGTTATCGACAAAATCATATACTTTTTCCAAAGAAAGCAAATGGTGATTACAATCTTCAGTATCTCGACAGATATAATTCCCTTTTTTTGTATAGGTTCCAGCAATATTGCCTTTTGTTTTTGTCATAAACATACAAACAGGAGTCAATCGGTTACATATTGCACAAATTTGCTTAGTTTTCGTTTCATCAAATGTACCGGTTAACCCAATCATGCCCTTCCGAGTAGGAACGACCATATATCTTTTTTTCGTTCCAAAATCGTCATAACTAAAAAAAGACATTCTATTATAGTTCAGACTTTCTTTCGGCAACTTCATTTTTTTCACTTTTGGGAAAAGCTTTTGCAACTTCTGCTCTGAAAGCTCCTTGAACGGAATGATGTAAGCTTCGATTTCTACTAGATATTGTTCGGCTGTTTCCTTATCTACAACATTTACTATTTGGTTAAGTAGGTTCCTTTGTGCGGCTGTTACCCCCGCAAACAAATCTACTGTTTTTTCGATTGACAGTGATTCTATCGCGCCAATGACTTGTTGATCATTCACTGTTGCGTGACCATTCACTAGTTGTAATACCTGTCGTTTTATAAAATTAAACTGATCGTTTCTTATAAATTGTTCGTTCTTCATTTCTGTCAGCTCCTCTGTTTTTATGATGATCAAACAAAGTGCAAAGCCTTTAAATCGGAAATGGAGAAACTACATTCAAGCGATTAGATAACCATTCGCCCCATGCAAAGAATCGCCTTTTGATCATCTGGCTTTGCATGAGTCTTTTTAGAAGCTGGCAATGCCATTTGAGTTGCCATCTTCACATCACCTCCCGAAATATCGCCCTCTTTCTAATAGGCGCTACGTCGTTTATCATACAACTTTCTGTCTTTCGAGACAATATTTTTGTAAACGAATTGCATGTATATAAAACAAACAATAGACTAGTACTACACAAATAACCTATTGTTAACGGCTTTTTTCCCTTAATAATTAAAGTTCCCTATACTTGAATTGGAACAGATTATTTTGTATCATTGACGTGGTGCAAACAATATCACTGAAACACCAACCAAGCAGATACCTGCCCCTATAAAATCATATATATCAGGTGTTTTTTTATCAATTCCCCACCCCCATAATACGGATAGAAAGACAAAGACGCCTCCATATGCTGCATACACCCTACCAAAGGATGGGAATGTCTGGAATGTAACTACCACACCGTATAAAACTAATGCTATCCCTCCGAATAGCCCTAAAACAGCAGATTTATCCTCTCGCAACCATTGCCATATTAAATAACCTCCACCGATTTCAGCTAAGCCAGCTAAAAGGAAAATAATAACGACCTTAAACATCTTTAAAACCTCATCTCTTGAATTTCTGCAAACAATATAGCACGTTTATGCGACATGCATGCGATTGTTTATTAAACCATCACACGTGTCAATTTAATAAAGTGTATGTGGTACAATTCCAGTGCTTTGAACTTGACCTTTTCTTACCTTCCCACCCCATTTTCTGAAGCTCTTTTGCGATCAGCATGTTAAAAAAACCATGACCTACCAATACTATCGATGTATGTATTTCAGCGTATACTGCTAATAATTCTGATGCCTTTTCAGCTCGATCTTTTGCTTCTTTCAAGGACTCACAATCTCTTGAATAGCCCAAAAACCATAAACACCTTAAAATCAGGCTCCAAGTACTCGGACTTAGTTTGATACTCCCCACTGATGGATTGGGCAATTCTGTTTCACGAAACAAGGGGTCTGATACAGCTAATAAATTGGGTTTTAACAATCTTGCTGATTCTATAGACCTTTCTAAATCACTTGAAAAAACAATATTTGCCGATGCTATTCTATCAAGCGTATCTTCCGGATAAAAGTTTTCTTCAAAAACCCCTTGATTATCATACTTTCCAACCCAAATCTTAAACTCTTTACATTTCATTCGATTACTATCAGTACACGTAGATCTACCATGCCTAATTAATGAGATTTCCATAGTAACTCTCCTGCTATTCATTTTATGATAATATACCACTAAATGGCCATTTTACTGAATAGGCGGAGGTCCATAATCTGGAATTACGATCGTTTGTTAAAACCTATTTTGTAAGTACCATTTGATATTTCATAATTTGGTCCGATTCCAAAAGATAACAATTACAATTCACCTTTTACTTTTTCTCTTCCATTCTAGCGCCATTCGTTCCAAGTTCTGTACGAAGTTATTTTTACCGTCACTGTATCCTTCAATATCTTTTGGGAACTGTCGGGCAAGTCGCTCCTTTATATCCCCATATTCTTCCGCCGTTCCTTTATGTGAATTAAGATAATCGCGTACTGCAAGATGTCGCTCAATCTGAGTAAAATTATCGGCTTGTAATATATGTAGTTGATGTGTCCTGTTTTCTCCGCCTTTTCTAAAATACCTTCTTCCTTTCATACCCAATTCTCCAAGCGCCTCGTAACCTATTTCAAACATTTTTTCGTTATATTTATTGATATTCTCAATATCTTTGACTATTGGCATAATATCAATGATAGGCTTGGACTTTAAACCCGGAACCGCCGTGCTTCCAATGTGGTGAATCTCAATAATCTCTTCTTTTAATATCTCCTTAATCTTTTCCGCTTCCATTTTGAACAGTTTAACCCAGTTTTCATCATAGTTTGTTACAACAATATTCATAGCACGGTTCACCACGATATCTTACCTCCTTCAATTCCCTTGTTTGCACTCATTTTTATTCAGCTGCTTGGCTCGTTTTTGGAAAATACTGATTCAACTGTCGAACTTCATAAGAAGGATAGTAAATTATAATTTCGAACTACACCACGGACAGAATTCAATTCTTACACTTGAAGAGCCACCATCATGGATTACCAACCCGTATTCGATGTCTTTAGCATAAAAAATTATTATTTTATCAGGACATTCAAATGGATCGCTATGCACATCACATTTGAAATTTGCGTGGTATTCCATATCTTCACAACAGTGTTTTTTCATATATTTCTCCTCCTAAATTTAGCGTTCCATTTGTACGAGATGGACGCAATTATTCGCTGCTATAACGGATAGAGATTGTAATGCCATGCCCTATGAAGGAGAAGCTTTCAAGAGAAGTTATTATAGTATTAGCTGGTGCACCTCCCCAATAATGAACATTATTAAGCCGATCAGTGAAAGCATTATACCTACATAGAAAGGCCACGGATTGTCTTCTCTTTCCTTATCATATGTAAAAAGGGTTACTATGCAAAAGATAAGAGTAATGACAGGAATGAAGCCGTATTGAGGACCGAATGCAAATGCTATCCCACCAAAGATTAATCCAATAAGACCATAGGGATTTTGAGTTGGAATCCGGTCTAGATATTCCTTTTCATTCTCGGATAAACCATCCTTTTTGTCTCCCCATACATCTATATCTTTCATTTCATTGAGCAATTCTATTAACTTGTTAAACGATTTCATAAATCAAATCCACCTCATCATTTGATAGGTAATTCACTTTAAAAGTTTTGGCATTTTGAACTATGTGCGTCTAATTTGCGAGCCCTATACTGTCTTCTAGCCTTATTCGAAATCAGGTCAACTTCAGAAAGAGCACACTAAAATCCATTAGTGCACTCAACTATTGACTGTATGTGTGTATTTATCAAAGATTATAAGTAAACGCTATCTATCTGTATGCATGTGAATAATTATATCTTCTACTTGATTTTTTCTAGACATACGGCTCCCATTATTGCATCCGATAGTTAAAAATCTATCTAGCTAAATCTGTGAAAAACTCCCTCATATCTTCAGGTAATGCTTCAACTGCAAGAACTTTTAATCTTTCAGTTCCTGGCGAAGTCATAATTATATAAGTTTTTTTCTTATATTCAAATAAAGTAAACTGCCCTAGGCTATCTGCTGAATGCTTTTGAATATAATTGAAATCTTCCTCTGAAAAATAGTCTTCATAGCCATCCAATATAAGTTTTTGTGCCTGCTCAAAACTATCTGAAAAATGCAGTTTTTGATATAATTCAAGTGAATTTTTAGGTGTGAAAAAATAGATATAATATACTGATCCACTAACTATAAATAAGAACAAAACAAAGAAGACAATCCAATCTTTTTGCGTTTTTTTCCTTAAAGCTCTCAAGTTTCATCCCCTCTGCATTAATAATTCTTCCCTCTCATAATTGTAAATCCCCTCTTTTTAAACCCATGTTATCTTCTCTTTAAGTAAAATTATTCCTTTTATCAAGAATATTGTTAGTGAAATTAGGGAAGTTTTATACCTTGTTTTTTGAACGAAAAGAAATGTAAAACTTCTACTAAGATTTATTATTTTTTAACCGTTTATCTAGCATTAGCGATGATTCTTATTTCATTATCGTATCCTTTATTTGAATGTCTTTCTAGCATAACTTTCTACTATTTATCTTAAAATGCATCTACTCATTATCTTTTGTGTAAATCTTTTTTAGCGTTGTATTAATATTAACTAGAGCTATCAATATAAAGCCAAGCATTATGAAAGTTATAATTTCACCTGTAAAAAAAGACACGACACCAAATATCAAGGCATATAGCCCATACAAACTGTTATTCATATACAAAACCCCTCTTTTACGACAAACTTGTTCATTTGTTCAACGTTTATGCTGATTCCTATTTCAAAATTAATTCCAGTTCTAGAATAACCTCACCCTATATTAGCATATATTGTAAAATTATAAAAAGCTATTCACCCTTTATATTTATTGCTACCTGGCAGAACTTTAATTTTATTCCAAGCTTTAATTGCATCTTCTCGTTTTTTATTTTTGTTTTGAGGATCCGCAAAATAATCTCTGATGAATTGATTGTATTCGAATTGCGGGCCTATTTGTTTGTTATAGGATGGGTCTTTTTTTCTTTCTTCTTCCTCGTACCACGCTTCCACCACGTCCCGATATGTTTTTCCTGCATTGGCCTTAAAATAATTTTGAATATGCGTGGAGAAATGAAACTTCGGGATGACTGACTGGAAGAAGCCTCTAACTACCTGACTACAACGATGATTTTCTGCAATCACTGTATCTAAATTTAATTCTTCTAATTTTGTTTCTGTCGAGAAAGAACTTCTTTTCCTTGTTGGCTTTTCAATTTTTCCGGTATCGAGAAATATTGCTATTCTCTCTGTAAGTTCAGTTTTAGAACCTGAAGCACTTATCCCATTTTCTCTACAGAAAGATTGTAATTCCTCTTTTAGCCAATAAAAATCACGAAAATTATGTACATCTAAATCCCTTGTTAATTCAGGCCTCAATTATCCTACCTCCGATTTTAAATTCCGAATTAATGAATGCCAATATATTCTCTGTCTTAAAGATAGCCATTACCACCCATTCAGCCCCCCCCTTTTTAACTACTATTACATTATAAACTTGTATTCTTCACCATGCCTTTTTCCTATTTATATATGAAAATCTTTAACCAAATTTAAATAGTGCTACAATATTAAAAATACATTCTATATTTCTGAGATAAGGAGACCTAATGAAACTAAAACACTTTTTATTGTGGACTGCTTTGATTTTCATCCTAGCTGCTTGTGATGGAAAGAAATCAGTCTCAAACGAACCCAATGCCCCAAAAGATGTAGAGGCAACTGAGAAAGAAAAAGGATCTGAAACTGATAATGAGACTAAAAAGCAAATTATAGCTGAAGACATTGAGCCTGCCCCACTTCCGCAAACATTAGCTGAGTTAGCTGAATTACCACCTGGTTATACAGGTCCCCAGCTTTTTGGAATACATGAGGAAGACCATCCGAAATTGGATGAATTAACTGCACACTTACCTGATATTTCTGGTGAACCTACAGAGGCACAGCTTGATCACTACTATAATGAAATTTTGGCAGTATTCCAACATGATTTTAAAGGTCCTGAAGAGTTACTTGCCAAGATGCGCTTTCAAGCTATTGGCAACCCGGATATTGAAGATTCCCGGATGCAGTTTAAGGAAAACTTAAATGTCCTTGTGGTACTTGATGCTTCCGGAAGCATGGGAAAAAATCTTGGCGGAGAAACGCAAATGGCCGCAGCGAAAAAGGCCATCACTAATTTTGTGGAAGGCCTGCCTGCCGAAGCCAATGTGGGGCTGCGAATATATGGACATGAAGGTACAGGCAATGCTTCTGACAAAGCCCGTTCGTGTGCAAGCAGTGATTTAATCTATCCAATAGGAAAATACGACAATGCGAATTTTAAAACTTCTTTAGAAAAAGCACAACCGGCTGGATGGACGCCAATTCAATTGGCGATCAACGAAGCTCAGAAAGATTTAGCAGGATTCAAAGGAGATCAAAACACCAATATCGTTTATTTGGTCAGTGACGGGGTTTCAACCTGTGATGACGATCCCGTTGCCGCCGCCAAACAGCTTTATGACTCTGATATTACTCCCATTGTCAATGTCATCGGATTTAATGTCGACAATGAAGGTCAAAAACAGTTGAAAGAAGTAGCCAGAGCAACAGAGGGCACATACGAAGACGTGCAAAATGCAGAAGGACTACAAAACGAGTTAGATCAAATGAAGGAAATAGCGAAAAATTGGAAAAAGTGGAAAGATCAAAAAACAACGAGTATAAATCATGACAAGATAAAAAACTCGCTCGATATCTTTGGCTATGAAGCAGGTGAGTATAAAAAAAGGGTAGATGAAGGAAGTCAAGTTGGAGTAGCCCTACAATATTTATATCAGGATCAAAATTTGATGTCGCGGGAAACCCACGACTATTTAAGAAAAAGAAATTCTGAATACCACAACTGGATTGAAGAAGAATATATTAAATTAAAACGAGAATTAGAAGAACTCAACGAAAAGAAGATTGATGAAGCGTTACAATTACTCGAAGAAAAGTTTAATGAAAATGTGCCAAGAGATTCCTAATACAGGAATCTCTTTTTTTACGGGCTCACTCTCACTGAATAGGCAGCCACTTTTAATAGATTACTTTTTAACAATGGCTTCAAATGTTATGGTTTGAGTTCGGTCTGTTGGATATTGTCCATACTTATAATCTGCTGAGATCATTATATCCTCAAATCCAATCCGTTCAAGGATCATTTTAAATTCTTCAACTCCATACCAACGAAGCGGGAATCGCTCTAGTTCTGTTTGTACAAGTGTTCCGCTGTCCCACTTTTCATAGCGATTATGAGACACAGTGTATTGATTAATATGGTCAACTTCAACAATTTTACTTTCTAATGTAATCATCCCGCCACCCTTAGATTCCCAAGATCTCGTCGAAACTTTGTTTGTCGTTACTTCGGTTTGTAAAAATATGTCCAGTATAAGCTTACCGCCATTAGAAAGATGATTGAAAAAGTTTTTTAGAGCTTTAATTGAGTCTTCTCTTTTATATAGAAGCAAAAAGGTTCCAGTTGGCACGATAATCGCTTCATATTCTGTATCTAAAGAAAATGACTCCATTTTCCCTTCAAATAATTTCGGGTGCAGGCCCCTATTTTCACAGTTATGACGGCATATTTTTAACATCTCTTCTGAAACATCGAAACCGTCAACTTTTAAACCTTTTTCTAATAGTGGTATAAGGATACGTCCCGTTCCGACACCTGGCTCGAGGATGCTCCCCTTACAAGAAGACAATCTTTCGCTATAAAATTCTACATCCCCAAATGAAAGACCAATATATTTGTCTATATCGTATACTTCTGAAGAAAGCCTATTGTAATAACCCAACATATACTTTTCCCTTCTTTCTAATTTGATTTAACATGCCCTTAGTTTACTATAAATCTATGTGTTAAGATACTCATTCCTTAACAGTCTAATGCGGTTGGATCTAGTAATTGCGCTTGATTAATGAATATATCTTTTTAATCAAAAAGGGTGTATACTATTAGACAATAGAATAACTAAAATGTTTTCTAGGGTTCCGCAACTATTTTGTTGGTCTGGTCCGAGAGAAAACTCACAGTCATGCTGTGTCACGGAAGGATAAAAGCCTGGGAGAAACTGTTCAACAGTTTTTTCCAGGTTTTTTTATTTTGCAGAAAAAATAACAGGAGGTGTTCTGTATATGAATACAGATTGGATCAAAGTAATCATTGCAGCTTTTTTTGAAATTGGTTGGGTTATTGGATTAAAGCATGCAAACAACTTTTGGGAGTGGACAGGGACGGTTGTTTGTATCGTCGTTAGTTTTTACCTGATGATTATGGCAGGGGAAAAACTTCCTGTAGGAACAGTCTACGCCGTCTTTGTAGGACTAGGAACTGCTGGAACAGTATTTGCAGACATCATATTTTTTGGTGAATCGTTTAAAATAGCGAAAATTGTTTTGGTCATGGTTTTATTGGGTGGGGTTATTGGCTTGAAATTAGTGACGAAAAATCCTGTTCCAGAAGGAGATGAGTTGTAATGGCATGGGTTTCTTTAGTGGTTGCAGGTTTATTTGAAATGTTTGGTGTTGCCATGATCAATAAGTTGCACAAGGATCGAAACTGGCAGGCATTTGTTTTGTTGGTGGCGGGATTCGGAGCAAGTTTTCTATTCCTTGCTCATTCAATGAAAACATTACCTATGGGAACAGCCTACGCCATTTGGACAGGAATTGGGGCTTCGGGCGGTGCGATTTTAGGAATGGTTCTGTACGGTGAACCAAAAGATTCGAAAAGAATGTTTTTCATTGCACTGGTTCTAGGTGCAGCAATCGGATTAAAACTGATTTCATAAACCATCATTGGAAAGCCTATTTTGTAAGTAGGCTTTCCTTTTTCAAAACTCTAATTTTTCATCCAAGTTAATACGCGGATAATTTGAAATGGTTCTGTCCAAATAATTATGAAACTTAATAAAAAAAACGCAACCACTGATGAAAACTTTGCCGCACCCTTTTCTCCCCTAACCATTGCCCAAAAGCATAGAAACGATCCAACAATTAACGAACCAAGCCCTAAGACCATAAGGAGTTCAAAAGATTCCTTAAAAATATATGAGAAACCAATTAACAGAACACCAATAATTGCAAATAGAGTTGACAAAACACTAAAACTTCTCATAGCAGTCCCTCCTCTTCACTCATTATACCGAATAGTAATTTAATTCGGAAAGTTGATATAAGATATTGTAATTCTGGAGACGCACTCTGTACGGAACAACTTAATAAAAAGCCTTTTTTGTTTTATCCAAAACAACTATACTCATAATAATTCCTAGAATCAAAAAGGCGAAGGAACCTATACTATATATGAACCGAATCTCATACGACTCAGCAAGAACACCAACTGCCGCAGTAAATAGAATGATTAATAATGCCTCTAATATGCCAAAGATACTTGAAAACCTCCCCATGATATGGACCGATACATTATTTTGATAAAATGTTAAAAAACCAGTATTCCCAAATGATATTGCGAATGTTAATGTTAAAAATCCTATAGCTGCCCAAGTAAAATCTTGTGAGTATGCAAAGATCAAATAACCGATTGGTGTAAAAATTGCACCTACGCCGATAAGGATGTTCGTTTTTAAACGACCAGCGAATAAAGCGTTTGTTAATGAGCCTATTATAATTCCTATTCCCGCGATACTTACCAGAAATCCATAAGAACTTTCAGATAACAGGAGAACTTTTGTTGCGAATGCGGCTTCTAATGAATCTAACGCTGTCATAAATACTGTAATTCCACTAAAGAGAACATAAACCAATGTAATATGCATGTTTGATTTACTAAAACTTAGAATTTCTCTCCAATCATTCCTGATTACTTTAATGCTCACTTTTTCGGCTCTAACTGTTTCCTCGCTTAATTCTAAATTGGGAAGTAAAAAGATTACTATAGCCGACATACATAATGCTAGAGAATTCAGCTGAATAGCAAGATATGGAGAACCTATAATAAACAAAAAACCTGCAATGGAAGGTCCTAGTATAAACCCGCTTGAATTAATAAAATTTCTAAGCGCATTAAATCTTTGTCGATCTGTCTTCGGTATAAGCTTCGTCATATAAACCATAGATGCAGGCTCAAAAATAGAACTCGCAATATTGATGATAAAAACCAATAGATAGATGAAAAACAGTGAATCCATAAATGGGAGTAGGAATATAAAAACTGCTCTGATTAAGTCGAGAAAAATCATTAAATTCCTTTTATTTAACCTGTCAATAAAACTCCCCGCCCAAAAATTTGTACACAAAGCAGCAAAGGGTATTAGGATATAAAGAACGGAAACTGCCAATGGGGAACCTGTCATATCTAATACAATCAGGTTCAGAGCAATTAAATAAATCCAGGCACCCAGATTGGATACGCCAATACCTAACAGCAGTAATAAGGGGTTTTTCCACTTACTAGATTTCAACATCTTATCCACTCCTAAATTCATTGTTTATAGACAGTAAAAAAGAATCCCACCCCCAAGTCATTAGACTTGAGGACGAGACTCCCTGAATTTAGAAGTTCGCGGTGCCACCCCAGTTTGTTCTTGTGTTGCCACAAAAACCTTTTCAAGTACGCCTACTGTGTAATGTAGGATATACTCTATCTCGATAACGGGAGAAACCGGCACATAATCAATATCATGAAGACAATATCCTATGGCAGCTCTGAGGCTTGGTTCCATGTACTTGTACATCCTCCTTCGCAGCTAACGGAGTTCTCTGTCATGCTTAAGCACATATACTCTTCTCTTCATCGCTTTTTAATTAATATATATATTACCACAATTCAAAAATATTTAAAATAAGGATGATTTTTATAGTATCTTAGTCAAAGCACGTATCTTGCTTCAGAAAGACGCCCTTTAATTGAAAAAATCGCTGAATTATTTTTTGTTTTTAAAAAGTGGCTTATCAAAGTTCGATACGCCACTTTCGTACATATTGTATTAGTTTGATAAAGCGATTTTTATATGAGCTAAGTGGTGCTCTTCGTGCCATGCTAACTTTGCCACTTTTGCAGCAACTGTTATTTTACCATCTATCTGATGAATAAACGCACGATCCAATTGCTCTTCAGTTAAATTATTTCCTAAAAATACGATACGCTCATTTATACCTTCTAGCATTTGAATAGAACTTTCTACAGGAAGCCTTGTATCCGGTTGAACAGCCCATTTTTCTTCGTCAAAAGCTGTTACTGTTGGATTCTCATCTGTTAAAGCCAGCTTCAAACGTTGATACATATTCAACTGAGAATCTGCAATGTGATGAACCAGTTGACGAACTGTCCAGCTCCCGTCACGATAGGTTCTGCTCAATTCTTCATCACTTAATGAAGCGACAGTTCCCCTTAATCGAATCGTGAAAGTTTCGATTTCCTTTAGCCATCCTTGAATATTTTCTAATGTCACATTTTCAGGAACTTGTAATCTCCCAATTGGATATCTCACATCCATTTTCATTCCCCTCTCCCTAGTCGTTATTTCTTTTACCTATTTATTATTACATAGTTTATTTTTTAATACCCCATTTAGTAATTGCATACATAATTTCTTTTGGGTTAGGGTCGTGTTCTACATATCCTCCATAACGGGAAACTAGAACACCATAGCTGAAATCTTGACCAATAATCCATATATCATCATAGTTTATACAGTTCCATAAAACGCTAAAATTTCTTACTATCCATTTTCCATCAACCAGAAATATTGGACTATCATCTATCCCTCCTAAAAATAAATAAACTTTTTTCTCTGCAATAGCACACCCTTGAACATACTCCATAACCTCTTGTTCCCAACTAAATTCCTTTCTGAAATCGCTATAAGTAAGCGCAAAATCATTTTTATGCAAATCAAAGTTCCATTTTTCATGAACTTTTTCTAGTATTTTTTCTAATTCCGGAGAAGTGATCAATTCGCTTTTCTCAATAACAACAGACATATCTGGAGGCAGAAGTTTCATTAATTCTACCCTTAGACTTTTTTGTTTGTTGATTCTTAGCTTCTGTTTTAAGAGCATTTTTCGTTCATTCATATTCCTGCCCCCATTAACGACATAAGTATTTATGCTTTTTGTGGCTAAAAAAATTGCTTTCCAACTACCTATTTTATTCAATGATCTCGCCTGAATAAACTCTCAGTTTTTCCTTGGCAATTACCGTTGCACTTTTTAAGTTGTCGGTGAGTGAAAAGCCAGTAGATTTTTGTATCCAAGTGTCCCATTCACTATCCCACAAATAAACATCTATCTCTAATAGCCCGTCTCGTGAACGTTTATTAATTTCAACTTTATACGCCTTACTTGGAGCGTATATTTCTTTAAGAAGTTCATGCATGACTCCAAATTCTCCTATAAATATGTATTCCTTGTTCAACTAGTGCATCTGTTTGTTGAAAACTTGTTCACCTATAAATCTTGAGATAAACGAACCATATCTCTGCATTGAATACCATTTTCAAAGATTTTCTCAGAATAATGCCTAACGAAAAAGTCCATATCTACACCAGTTATTCTAAATCCGCATTTTTGATAAAGAGCCAGTTGCCCAATGCTTGAATTTCCTGTTCCTATTTCAATGGTTTTGTAGCCTTTTGTCTTAGCTATCTTTATTGCATCCAACACCAACCGTTTGCCAATCCCTCTACCTTGTTGACTTTCAATAACCGCAACATTCACCAGCTCGACCGTCTCAGGTCTTGTTGGAAGCAATACATAGGCTCCAATCGTCTGCTGTTCGACCTCACCTATAAAACACTCACCCCTAGTGACATACTCTTCAATAATTTCTCGTGAAGGATCAGCCAATAACAATAATTCCATTGGAGTTTTTTCGCCTTCATTAAGTTTCCTAATAACCATTTTCACGTCTTCCAATTCCCTTCATATTTCTTATATGTTGTTCTGCAATATGCTCTGACTGACTAAAACTGTGTTCCAGAACGCACTTAATAGCGGCATACTTCCAGTAATTAATTTTTATGATTATTTCTAAAGTTAAACAATTCATTGCCCGACAAGACAATGAATACAACATAGAAAATAAACGCGACTCCGCTCGTAGCCACGTAAAAATACCACGCTCCTAACAATAACAGCTTTGTCATGATACAGCTGATGAGTACTGTTAGCCCCGCTCCTAACACATTTTTGATCGCTGTGGAGGGTAAAAACTTGTAAATTACTTGGTAAAACAAAAATCCAATAGCAGCACTCATTACTACTGTAAACACGAACACAGAGAAAATGGTTAGATAGGCCAACATAAAAAAACCCTCCCTATAAATTCAAATGACTCTCTAAAAAAAGAAGAGCATACTGAACTATTCAATTAGCGTTCTCGTATAGTCACTCTTCTCAAAGATACCTACGAACTTTTTTTCGATATCGATTGTATTCATCACCATAAATTTCTTCCAAAGAACCTTCTTCACGAAGAACCTGACGATTAATAAACCAAAACCCGACAATTAGATACAGCAACAATATCCAATTTGGGATGACTAAAAATATTCCTGACAAGATAAACAAAAATGCCGAATAAATCGGATTTCTGCTGATGGAAAATACACCTGATGTGATAAGCTCTCCTGGATGATCCTTATCTATTCCTACACGAAAGCTTTTGCCAAAAGCAATTAAACTAAGCAAAAATAGGATAAGTCCAATTATACAAAATGCAATACCTATCCAACTTATAATTTTGTTGTTAAATAAAAAACTTCCTAGTATTGGGAGGTCAAGAACAGATGTCACTATAATATAAAAATACAATAGAACAAATGGAATTACGATATAATCCTTTTTATCCAACTCCCCAAACTTCATAGCTTCGATTCCTTTTTCCGCAAGATCGCAACGCGGGCAAGAACCATAATAATAACTAAGATAAGTGTGGTTACCGCAAAATAATCCAATAGGATCACCTCCAAATTTTAATACTATGCATCGTTTGCTGCAATTTTTAAAAATTGAACCGGCATAAATTTCTCTCCCAATATTTCTGGTTTTAGTATAGGTACACTCGAATTCCCCTTATATTTCTTTCATCTACTTGCATCGGGAGCTGTTCTTCCACTTTCAGCATTTCACCCAATACTTCTAGGTTATTATAATGAATTCCCCTTACCATTACAGTATAATCAGATTATTAAGATTAATATTCTGTTAGGAGGTAAAATTAGTGCATTTAACATACAAGCTTTTAATTTTCTTGACTCTACTTCTTCTAGTTTCCGGGTGTTCTCAAAAAGAGGAAAGTATATTGAAACTGCCTGAAGACATACCCGACTTTGTAAAAGAAACGGATTTTGACAGTATCGATTGGGATCATAAAGCAGTTCGTCTTTCGGATCAAATGATTGGGAATGAAAATAAATCTGGAGTCATTGGCATTGATATGCCAAGCCTGCAAACTCAAAAATGGATGTGGCATTTGTGGGGATTAGAAAACCCAGTAAATAAAAAATTTACAGTGATCGGTTATCATAGAGAAACGGGAACGGTCCATCAGGTTTTAACATCTGGCTGGACAATCGGTCTTTCGGGAGAAAACAATGGAGCGGATGCACATACCCCCTCCAATGTACAAATACCAGAGGCGGGAGAATGGGCATTCCTGCAATATATTGAAGGCGAATTATTCGATACATTGGTTTATAAGATTGCTGAATACCTTTAGAGAGGATGAATCCAGAATTCTCACTGAGCATTGGAATCTATTTGAGTGAGTCACTTAAACAATACAATAACAATAACGGTTGCTCCTAATGAAAGCATACCAGTATACATGAATACTTCATGCAACCCGATGCTTTCTGCGATTATACCCGCTAGTAAAGGACCGAAAAATATACCCAACGCATAAAAAGACTGAAAGAAACCCATTGCAGACATCTTCAAATCTTTCGGACTAACTCTGACAACTTCACTAAGTAAAAGTGGAAAGATTAATCCTAATGTTAAACCGCTTCCCACATGAAGAATGCTAAGTGTAAATAAAGAGCTTGCTAATGGGACGAGCACAATAAACAACCCTGTAAGACCGAAGCTACTAGACAGTACAATTTTATTATAGCGGCTGTTCATTTTATAAAAGACAAGTCCTAATGAAGCTAGCGCATGGGGGATGAAAAATGCACACGTTAGCCAAATAAAAGATTTTTCCGGTATTCCGAGAGAATCCGCTATAATATAACTAAATCCAAAAATAGTAATAAATAAAATTGCATGTGCAATCAATGATAAGAATGTCAACATTTTTATTTGTGGAATCATGATCGTTTTCTTTATATGTAATCCAATATTTGATTTTGCAGTCGTCACTTTTTCAATTGACACCACTTTAATATTCCAGGCAAAGTAAATACCAATTATTGATGCAGCCGCTCCAATCCAAAATGGAAAATGCCAACCGAATAAATGAACAAGATAACCGCTGATTGTCATGCTTAAAAACTGAGTTGAGACTGTCACAAACTGCAAAATCCCCATCGCTTTTGCAGATTTATCTGCACTAAAATAATAGGCGTACAGCACTGTAGCCATCACCCACATAGATGCCGTGATCCCTGCAAGCAGGCGAGCAATTAATATCATCATAACAGAGTCAAAAAAGACCAATAGTAAACTGCTCAAAAGTGCTATAACAAAGCTGCCAACTAATAATTGCTTGCGAATATTATGCAATCGGTCTGATAAGATACCAAGCGGTAATCTAAGTAGAACCTGTGTAATTCCATAACTCCCCAAAATAATCCCGATCGTGGAATAGGAAAAATTAATCGACTGCAGATATACACCGAAAACAGGTGCATAAATATAAATGGTAAACCAAAAACAAAATATCACTGCAATAAAATTAATATGGTCTTTCAAGCTAATCTCGTTGTCTTGCTTTTTTTCTACTGACCTCAACGCCCTACACCTCCAGAATGTATTAATTATTTTTCTTTTTCAAAGGATAAATGATACCTGATCATCTAATCCTACATTCCTTTGACACAATAAACCCCCTTGTGACTACTACATCCCCTCAGAATGGGGTAGCCTCAAGGGGGTGTTCATATGCTTCTTTTCTTGCTAAATGAATTCATGCTTGTTGAGAGCTTCCAAACTCACGCATTTTTTCGATTACAGTTTCTTTAATCGCTTCTCGCATCGGTCCTAGATACTTTCGAGGATCATACACATTCAGATCTTCCAATAGAACGTTTCGTACCGCTTTCGTTCCCTCGATTTGATTTTCTGTATTAACATTTATTTTAGAAGTACCTAATGAAATCGCGCGCTGAATATCTTTTGTCGGGATCCCTGTTCCCCCATGCAGCACTAAAGGCAAGTTGGACTGATTTGAGATAATTTCCATTTCCTCAAAACCAAGATTCGGTTCTCCTTTATAAGGTCCGTGGACGGAGCCGAGTGCGGGTGCAAGGCAATCGATATTCGTATTGTCCACAAGCTTTTTACATTCCACCGGATCAGCATAAATAACACCGTCCGCAACGACATCGTCTTCTTCCCCACCTACAACACCCAGTTCAGCTTCTACAGAAACACCACGTTCATGTGCATACATGACCACTTTATTCGTTAGTTCAATATTTTCGGTGAGTGGCTTAGAAGAAGCATCAATCATGACAGATGTAAAGCCCGCATCGATTGCTGCTTTACATTTCTCGAAACTAGAACCATGATCCAAATGAATTGCTACAGGGACGGTCGTTCCATAATCATGCATAAGCCCCTTTACTATATTAACGACTACTGTAAAGCCCCCCATATAACGCGCTGCCCCTTCCGATACACCGAGAATTACAGGCGACTTTTCCTCTTCGGCGGCTTGTAAAATGGCTTGAGCATACTCCAAATTGTTCACGTTAAACTGACCGACTGCATACCCTGCTTTTTTCCCTTTATTCATCATTTCCTTCATTGAAACTAATGCCATCTAAAATTCCTCCTTGGGCTTATAAAGACGGGTGCTTTGTCTGAAGATATCACCAGTCTTAACTGAATATAAAATGATTCATATTACTCTTGCTAGTTTTGTTATTTTAAAATGGTGGGCGCATGTTTTTCTTCTAATTGTTTGACGATACGGTCTCCTACTTCAGAAGTAGTGGCATTTCCACCTAGATCTGGCGTCATAACTGTTTTCTCTTCCATCACTTTCTCAATCGCTGTAAGCAAGCTTTCTCCGATATCTTCGTATCCGAAAAAATCAAACATTTGACTTGCAGACCAGATAGCAGCAAGCGGATTGGCAATGCCCTGTTTAGCTATATCAGGAGCTGAACCATGAATTGGCTCGAACATCGACGGATAAACTTTTTCTGGATTAATGTTTGCTCCCGCAGCAAGACCCATTCCTCCTGCTAGCGCTGCGCCGATATCCGTTAAAATGTCACCAAATAAATTTGACGTGACTACCACCTCAAAGCGTTTCGGATCTTTAATCATGTGCATGGCTGCGGCATCTACAAGATAGGAGTATGTTTTAACTTGCGGATACTCTTTGCTCACTTCCTCGAATACTTGATCCCAGAACACCATAGAGTAATTCAATGCGTTCGCTTTACTGATACTGGTCACTGATTTCCCTAACCGGACTGCTTCTTCAAAAGCATAGCGAATAATTCGTTCTGTACCTTTTCGGGAAAAGACTCCCGTTTGTAAAACAACCTCTTCCGGCTTTCCTTTAAAAAGCCAATCACCTGCACCTGCATATTCGCCCTCACTGTTCTCACGGATAAACAGCATATCGATGTTTTCTTTATTCTCCTCAACAAGTGGACATGGGGCACCGTTCAATAGTGTTATTGGGCGGATATTTACATACTGATCAAAGTCTTTCCGAATTCGTAATAATAAGTCCCAAAGTGATATGTGATCGGGCACCCCAGGAAATCCGACAGCGCCGAGATAAATAGCGTCAAACGACTTAAGCTGCTCGATTCCATCATCGGCCATCATCTTTCCATTCTCTAAGTAATATTCGCATCCCCATGGAAAGTACGTAAATTCGAATTGCATACGTCCATCCAATTCAGCAGCTTTTTTCATCACTTTAATACCTTCTTCAATTACTTCGGGTCCGATACCATCGCCTGGGATTACCGCTACTTTGAATATATCCATTTCTGATCCATCCTTCTTTACTTTATGTTATTCTTCTATATTGACGACCACAGTAACGGTTTCAACAAGTTCCTGAATAGCATATGCTGGTCCCTCTTTACCGTTTCCACTTTCTTTCACGCCTCCATAAGGCATCTGATCTGTCCGATAACAACATGTATCGTTAATGACAACTCCGCCAACTTCAAGTAAATAAGGAATTCGATAAGATAAATTCAAGTCAGCCGTATATATGCCTGCTTGTAAGCCATATTTGGAATCGTTGATTAGATCTATCGCTTCTTCGATTGTTTTATAGCTTGAAACTGTAACAACCGGCGCAAATAATTCTTCGTCGACTACTTTCATTCCCTTTTTAACATTCGTGATTACAGTCGGGGAAAAAAGATTCTTTGTCCGCTTACCGCCTGTTACGATATTGGCCCCTTCTTGCCTAGCCTCTTCTACCCAACTTTCTACACGTTCCGCCTCAACTTCGCTAATCATCGGACCAACATTCGTGTCAGGATTTAATGGATCTCCTACTTTCAAACGTGAAACTTCATCTAAAAATCTCTCCATAAATCGATCAAGTACGGATTCTTGAACATAAATTCGTTGTACCGAAATACAAATCTGCCCAGCATGAGCAAACGCCATTTTTGCCAGTTTATCGGCTGCCTTTTCAACATCCGCATCATCATGAACGATCGTCGCAGAGTTAGAGCCGAGTTCTAAGGTGGCTTTTCTCAAACCGATTGTTTTTTGGATATGTTTGCCGACACCTGGAGATCCTGTAAATGTATAGTGTGCGATTCGCTGATCATTTAAAAGTTGTTCTCCCACCGTTCTACCGCTGCCGATCACACATTGAGCATAGCCCTTTGGAACACCCGCTTCTTCCAACAATTCACATAGCTTAACAGTAATTGTTGAAGTGTCAGAGGCCGGCTTAATTATAACAGGGTTACCTGCAGCAAGAGATGGAGCAACTTTATGAACAACCAGATTTAATGGAAAATTAAATGGTGTAATGGCGGCTACCACACCGATCGGTTTTTTTATAGTATAAAGAAAGCGACCTTGCGCGTTATAGTTTGGGATAATTTCCCCTACAAGTTTCTTTGTTTCATCAGCTGCCATCTGGAATGTAGCCACCGATCTTTTTACTTCTGTTCTAGCATCGGTAATAGGCTTACCACCTTCTTCGGCAATCATTTTGGCAAACTGTTCACTATTCTGCTCCAATAATTGTGCGACACGCATTAATACTCTATATCGCTCATCTGGTGCAAATGCTACTTTCTTGTAGGCTGTCACGGCGGCGGTAACTGCCCGATCGACTAACTCTTCACTTGCCACACTAATTTCTGAAAAAAGTTCACCTGTAAATTTATTGTAGATTTTATGTGTTTCCTTAGTAGAGACCCATTCACCATCGATCAACAATCTTTCTTTCACTTGGTTTGTTTGCATATCATTATCTCCAATCTTTTATATTGCTTAACTGGTTGTTTTCTTAGTCAAACTTCAGTAATCAGGTAAGAACCTAACCATAGACCAGACAATAACGTCTGGCTCATGGTGCTGACTCCCTTTTGTTTGACCTTTTATAAATTCATTAGAAAATTCAATATCCCATATTACTTAGAAAAAATTTTATCAAAGACCTTTTTTCTTCAATGCTTCTTTAACGGCTTTCACAATATGGCGAGGTGAGATTTCATACTTTTCCAACATTTCTTCATTAGGACCTGATTCAGAGTTCCTGTCTTTTACCCCTACGCGTAACATAGGTACTGGTTTTTCCTCAACGAGTACTTCTGCAACTGCACTGCCAAGTCCTCCGTAAATACTGTGCTCTTCAGCTGTAACGATTACGCCCGTTGCTTCTGCAGCTTTTACGATAGCTGCTTTATCAAGCGGTTTAATTGTAGGCATATGCAAGACCGATACTGAAATACCATCCGCTTCAAGTTGTTCCGCCGCTTCGAGTGAACGGCTTGTTTGTGTTCCGGTTGATATAATTGTGATATCTGTGCCTTCTTTTAGTAGAACTGCTTTCCCAATTTCAAACTTGTAATCATTATCAAAAATAGTCGGGTATGGATCACGAGCCAAGCGGATGTAGACCGGTCCTTTATACTCGTGGACAGCTTCCATCATCTTTTTGACTTCTACACCGTCTGCCGGCGCTAACACCGTCATATTTACAAGTGTACGGAAAATAGCCAAGTCCTCTAACGCCTGATGTGTTTTTCCTGTCAATCCTGTCAATAGACCACTGTAGGCACCAATTATTTTGACGTCTAAATTGGGTTGAGCAATTTGTACTTGTATTTGATCAATCGATCGTTTAGATAAAAAGGCAGCAAATGAAGTAGCCCAAGGCTGCAATCCTGTTGAAGCCAACCCTGCCGCAACGCTCATCATATTTTGCTCTGCAATGCCCATTTGTAAGAACTTCTTTGGATTATTTGAAGCGACCGTATCCACTTTTGTAGAATTCGCTAAATCACCATCCAATGCGTAGACCTTTTCATCTTCCACTGACAATTGCAATAATGTTTCACCAAATACATCTCTCATTGATACTTTTTCCGCCAATTGAGTACTTTTCATTTGTCAAACCCCTTTTCTAGTTCTTTTACTGCTCCAGTTAATTCGTCATCTGTTGGAATACGTGAGTGCCATAAATATGCATTTTCCATAAAGGTTACACCTTTACCTTTTATCGTATTGGCAATAATAATTGTAGGTTTTCCAGTCACTTTACGTGCTTCAGCAAAAGCTGAACTAATTTCTTCCGGATTATGACCATCAATACTGATCACGTTCCAGCCAAAAGCCTCCCAGCGTTTTTCAGGTTCATGCACCGGAATTTCCCGTGCTTCATTTTCACCATTCCAACCAAACTGCTGAAGTTTATTGTAATCAAGGATTGCTACAAGATTATCGAGCTTATATTTCGAAGCAACATCAGCCGCTTCCCATACTTGACCTTCTTGCGATTCACCATCGCCAATCATACAATACGTACGGTAGTCTTTATTCTGGAGCTTCGCACCAAGCGCCATTCCCACTGCAGCGGAAATTCCCATACCAAGTGACCCTGTTGACATATCAAGCCCTGGTAATGTGTTCATATCAGGGTGAGCTTGTAGACGTGAGTTCAGCGAGTCAAATGTTTTCAACTCTTCTATCGGGAGGTATCCTCTTAATGCTAAAACACAGTAAAGTCCAATTGCTGAATGACCTTTTGATAATACAAACCGATCACGCTCCGCTGCATGTGGATCTGCAGGATCAATATTCATTTCATTGAAGTATAGGTTGACAAGTACATCAACAGCTGACATCGGTCCTCCGATATGACCAGCACCCGCATGATAAACTGTTTCAATAATTAAACGTCTTGCTTCTGATGCCCGTTTCGTTAAATCTGTTAACTTTTCTTCATTAAGTAATAAATTCATTTGAAATTCCTCCTTGATTTCTGTAAATAACAAACATCTAATGCCAGTTAAGCGCTTAACTTAATAGTAAAAAAATAAAGTCTGAAAAGTTTTATTTAGCTAGGATTTTCTTTAGATTCCCTAGGATTTCGCTTGCATTTTCTTCTGTAATAACATCTATTTCTGTCGTAATTTCTTTATCTACAGCTTCATTATTTATAGCTTTTACAATGCTTTCTACCCCTTTATAACCCATGTCATACGTCTTGACAGCAACCGAAGCATTCAATGAACCTTCCTTGATTGACTCAACTGCTCCGATTATACCGTCTATCCCTATCGATATAATTTCTTTGCCTTTTGATTTACTAGCATTCAGCGCGCCAAGGGCCATCTCATCGTTAACGCCGATCACACCTTTTATTTCAGGATGCGCCTGTAAGATATCTTCCATCACAGACGTGGCTTTCAAACGATCCCAGTCTGCCGCTTGCGATGCAACTACTTTCATCCCCGCTTCTTCGAGAGCTTCAAGTGCACCTTTAGTGCGTGCTGCACTTGTTGGCGTGCCTGAAATCCCTTCAAGTATTGCTACCTCATCGCCTGGCTCTAGCTGCGAGGCCAATTTCTCCCCTGCCAACTTTCCAGAGTTCTGGTCGTCATTTCCGATGAAAGTAAGCTTGTTTTCCCAATCAACATCACTATCTAAAAGGGCAACAGGAATATTCTTCTCATGAAACTTTTCTAGTATAGGAACGACAGTATCTGGCTGACTTGGTGTCAATACCAGCCCTGCTGTGTTTTTATTTAATACATCTTCAAGTTGATTGATTTGTTCCATAAAGTTGGTTTGTTCTGAAGGAGCAATGACTGTACCTTTAATACCAAAATCTTCAAACGCGTCTTTTGCACCAGCCTCAATAAACTTAAAGTATTCCGTATTTAAAGTTTTAAGTACAACATAAACTTCTTTTTCTTTTAATGCATCAGTAGAATCGGTCTTCTCAACTTTTTTATCACTTCCTTCGCTACATGCAGTTAACATGAGTACGACTAAAAAAGTCGGAATTAGATATGTGAATAACTTTTTCATCCCAGCTACCCCTTTTTTAGATTTATTTCCTCTTAATAAATGAATGATCATTTATTAAGAGGAAGATACGGAGGTTAATTACTTTTCACTGTACTTAAAGACTCGTTAAATATTTTTACTGGTCGTCTCTCTTTTAATGAAAGGTCTGCGGCTTTTGCTATTCTTTCTGCTTGTAGACCATCATTTCCCGTACAAAGAAGTGGCTTATTGTGTAAAATTGACTCAATAAATGCGTACGTTTCAGTAATATACGCATCTTTATAACGTTCTAAGAAGAAGTATTTTAATTTATCTTTAAAGACTCCCTCTTCTGTACTTATTTCTGCGCTAGTTGGACGATCGTTTTCAACTGTTATACTTCCTTTAGAACCAAAAACTTCAACACGTTGATCATATCCATAAACAGCTTTACGGCTATTATCGATAATACCTATTGCTCCATTTTCAAATTTCAAAGTAATAACCGCAGTATCAATATCTCCAGCCTTTCCTATATTCGGATCTATTAAATTATCACCCTGAGCATAAACTTCTACTACTTCACTTCCAGTTACATAACGAGCCATATCAAAGTCATGAATTGACATATCAAAAAACAACCCGCCTGATTTTTCAATATATTCAATCGGCGGTGGAGCCGGGTCCCGAGAAGTGATTTTGACAATATGAGGTTCACCAATTACCCCGTTTTTCACAGTTGTATGAACCTTATGGAAGTTCCTATCAAATCTACGATTGAATCCGATCTGCATTTTGACGCCTGCTTCTTCTACAACCGCTAATGCTATTTCCGTATCCTCTACTGAGAAACTAACTGGTTTTTCACAAAAAATATGTTTCCCTTTCTCAGCAGCTTGTTTAATAATTGGTATATGTGTATCTGTCGGTGAACAGATTAAAATTGCTTCAATTTCATTATCATTAAGTATTTCCTCATAGTCTGTTACAACATTTTCAATGCCCAGTTCTTTTGCCCACTCTCTTACACTATCAGCAAATATGTCGGAGATTGTTTTAATTCTAATTTGCGGAATCGGTGTGATATTCTCAGCATGCATACGTCCAATTCTTCCCGCTCCGATAATACCAATCGTTAATTTGCTCAATACCATCACTCACTTTACTAAAGTTTAGTTAATCGGTTTTCTATAATTTAGTTTATTTACCTAGTTTTTTATCTAATTCGATTGATTTGTCGGCTGCATTTTCTTTAGTAATAACTTCCACACCACTATCAATTTGTTTCTCTATATCCTCTTTATCAATAGCCTTTAGTGCATTTTCCACACCAAGATAGCCCATCTCATAAGGTTTTTGTTCTACAGTAGCAGTTACTCCACCATTACTAATTGACTTCAAAGCATCAGATGTTCCATCAATACCTACTATTGTAATATCATTATTCTTGGATTCTACAATCTTTAAAGCTCCCATTGCCATTTCATCATTTGCTGTAAATACACCTTTTACTTTTGGATGTGCCGTTATAATATTTTCCATCACTGTCACAGCTTTCACTCGATCAAAGTCGGCTGCTTGTGAAGTAACAACTTTAAAGCCTAGTTCTTTCATTGTATCTTTGACGCCTTTTACCCTGTCTTCACTTACAGCAGTTCCTGATACTCCCTCTAAAATAGCAACTTCATCACCTTTTGATAACTTAGATGCCAAAAACTCACCAGCTTCTTTTCCTGCCGTATAATTATCCGTGCCAATATAAGTCGCCTTCTCATCCCAATCTAGGTCGGTATCTATGAGGAGTACCGGAATACCTTTTTCGTGATATCTTTTTAAGACTGGAAGTGTAGATTCAGTACTTGGCATTACGACCAAGGCATCCGGATTAGCATTTAATTGATCTTCAAGAATATTAATTAGTTTTTCAGCTTCAACCTCAGAAGCTGCAGCTAAAAATGTACCGTCTACATCAAAGTCTTTAAATGCTTGTTTCGCTCCGGCCTCTGCTAATTTAAAGTATTCTTGATTTATACCTTTCAAGATAACTGCTACCTTAGGTTTTCCACTTTTGTCCGAACCGTTATCATTTTTACTTCCTTCAACAGTCCCTTCACTACAACCAGACAAAAATATTAAAACTGCCACAAAGGATATTAGCATAGCGATGAGTGGTTTTCTCTTCATGATTATTCTCCTCTTAAAACATTCATTATTTTTCGGTTCAGTTATATGTGTAGCTTTAGTTTTTAACGAGAATACCACACATACTTATAAACAAAAGTTTCACAATACCTTCTCTAACTAAAAAGGATTTAGGTTTGTTATTTTTTCAGATAGTCATTGAGCATATCAATTTGTTCCTCAACATTATCCTTAGTTATAACAGAGGTACCTGAATCAATTCTTTTCTCTACTTCCTCGCCTTTTCTTGCTTTATATGCCGAGTATACTGATTGGTAACCAATTTGATAAGGGCTTTGTGATACATTTGCAAGCATCTTTCCTTCCAGAACTGCTTGTAATCCATCCGGTGTCCCATCAAACCCTATAAGATGAATACCTGTTGCTTTTTTATTTTCCAATGTTGTGTATGCACCAAGTGCCATTTCATCAGCTGTTGCGAAGACCGCTTTAACATCTGGATTAGATGTTAGAATATTTTCCATAACATTAACCGCCTTAACTCGATCACTTTCTGCGTCTTGTACGATAAATTCAATATTTTTGTCTTTTAAGGCATCTTGGAATCCTTTGGTCCGTTCTTCATGAGTCTCGCTTCCAAATGGACCTCTAATAATCGCTACTTTATCTCCGCCGCTTAAAAATTCACTTAAATATTCTCCACCTAGTTTTCCAGCATCATAATTTTTCGTACCGATATAAGTAACTTTATCTTCAAAATCCATATCTGTATCTGCAATTACTACTGAGATATCTTTTTTGTGAGCAGTATTTAAAACTGAGATCATTGCGTCGGGTTGACTTGCAGCCACGACAAGGGCATCTACACCAGTAGCTATTTGATCTTCTATCATTTTTACTTGTTGTTCAAATTGCGTTTCTTCCTGTGGGCCTAAAAATGAAACCTCAACACCAAGTTCTTCGGCTGCATCGTTTGCACCAGCCATTAAAACTTTCCAGTACTCTGAATTTATCGTCTTTAATATAAAGCCGAATTTATATGATTCATCTTCATCTGACTTTTCAGCCCCTTTTACACTGTTTTTCTCAGCACCGTTACAAGCAGACAACAACAAAAGTACAGAACACAGTGACAAAAACAACATTATTTTCTTAGTCATCTTCATAACATCCATTCCCTTCTCGGCTCTATTGTGTTTCATCGTCGTACTTGCCGGTAATCATATATTCGGTTGGTGTTTTAAAAAATTCTACTTTTTCAATTGATCTAAAGAAAACTCAATTACTCGTTTGTTATAATTTTTTTCTCCCCATGTTTTTTCTATCCGACCTATTCTCTATATTACTTTTCTTCAGGATAGACAATTATCTTTATTGCTTCTCCTTTTTTCATCGTCTCAATTCCTTCATGTATATTATTTAATGCAACCTTATGAGTAACGAGTTCTTTTAAATTCAACAAATTTGCTTCTAAAATTTTGATAACCTTTGGGAAATCATTATTTTGAATAAATGTACCCTGAACTGTTATTTCATTTCTTGTAATATCGTATTGTTTAATTAATGGCTGTGCATGTTCATTCATTCCAACTAGTAAAATCTGTCCACCTTTTCTTACTAAAGTCATCGCTTGATCAAATAACGATCCTACACAATCTATTACAACATCTGCACCAATACCAGTTTCTTCGATTACGACCTGAAAAACATCTTGTTTTTTTGGATTGACTGTATGAGTAGCACCCGATTTCAGTGAATAATCTAATCGGTAATCTGAATAGTCTATACATACAATCTTTCCGGCACCCGATGCTTTAAGCACCTGGGTAAAAAGTTGCCCCATTGGACCAGCGCCTATAATAACAACACTGTCGCCCGGTTGGACATTTACTTTTTCACTCCCATTAATAACACAAGATAAAGGTTCCGCTAATACGGCTATTTCAGCAGGAACTTTTTTTGAAATTTTATGAACATTTCTTGCTGGAACAACGCTGTAAGTAGCCCAACCACCATCAACAAAAATACCAATAGATGAACTATTTTCACACATATTTTGTTGTCCAGTTTGACAGTAATGACAAAAACCACATACTGTTGTTGGATCTACTACCACTCTATCTCCAACCACAACATTTTTCACTGATTCACCAATCTCAACAATTTCCCCTATATATTCATGCCCTTGAACAACACCTGCTGTAGCAGGGTGACCCGGCGAATCAGCCAAAATATGAACATCTGTACCGCATATACTGGCTGCTTCAACTTTGATCTTTACATCTAGGTCTGTTTGCAACATCGGTTCTTCTCGTTCTTCTAAAACTAAACTACCTATTTCCTTAAATACACCAGCTAACAAATACATCCCCTCCTGACAAGGTTAATTATCTTCAAAGCTCTCCTTTAAAAACACTAGAGATTCTTCTGCATAAGTATATATCCAATCCATATTGTCCTTTTCAGCCAAAAAAGGATTCGCACCGGGTGCACTACATTCCACAACAATAGTCCCGTTAAATTTCAATCTCTGTAACTCTGCAAAAAAAGGTGCGAATGAAATTTGTCCTCTTCCAAGACTTTGTCTATTACTATCAGCCACATGTACGATAGACAATATATCAATTACTTTCTGAACTGGGCTAATCATATCAACCTCTTCTATGTTCATATGGTACGTATCAATCAACGTTTTAACTTTAGGATGATTTATTTCCTTAACAAAACGACTTGCATCATCCGCTGTATTTACAATACAACTCTCATATCTATTAAGTGGTTCGATAATCAATTCAATTTCTACCCGTTCCGCCACTCTTGCTAACTGGCGTACAGAGTCAATTGCCCAATTCCAATCTTCTGATCCTTTTCCCATCTGCGCAGACTTTCCTACTGCCGCAGGGCAAACAACCAGGTATTTCCCTTGAATTAGCCTAGTTGCTTGAATTTGTTTCTTAAAATATTCGATAGCCTTATTTCTTTCAAAGTGATTGGAATTAGCTAAATCTTTGTGTTCGTTTGGCCAATCAGCATCCCCCGTTAATCCACTAACTTTAAGATTTAATTCTTTAGATAGACGATTGATAATTTTCGAATAGTGAATCGCTTGACTAGCTTGTATTTCTATAGCATCATAGCCTGTCTTTTTTACAAAACGCATGACTTTATCAATCGGTACATCCCCAAACGTCCAACTACAAATTGAATACTCCATATCATTGCCTCCAATAAAAAGAGTTTAAGGCATGTTATTTAAATAACCATTTACTTTTTTAATTTCTTCTTCAACGTTTTCTTTTGTTATTACAAGTGCCCCCGAATCAATTCTTTTCTCTACCTCTTCACCTTTTTTTGCTTTGTATGCTGATTGTACTGATTGATAACCAATTTGGTATGGATTCTGCGCTACATTTGCAAGCATCTTTCCTTCTTGAACTGCTTGTAATCCATCGGGTGTTCCATCAAATCCAATAAGGTGAATACCTGTTGCGTTTTTATTTTCCAATGTTGTATATGTACCAAGCGCCATTTCGTCCGATGTAGCAAAGACTGCTTTAATATCCGGGTTAGATGTTAATATATTCTCCATAATATTAACTGCCTTGACCCGATCACTTTGGGCATCTTGGACAATAAATTCAATGTTTTTATCTTTCAGAGCATCCTGAAATCCTTTAGTCCTTTCATCATGAAGCTTGCTTCCAGACTGTCCCCTAATAATTGCTACCTTATCCCCTGTATTTAACAATTCATCCAAATAATCTCCACCTAATTTTGCAGCATCATAATTTTCTGTGCCGATGAAAGTCACTTTATCATCAAAGTTAACGTCTGCATCTGCGATTACTATTGGTATTTTCTTTGTATGCGCATTATTTAAAACTGAAATCATAGCATCAGGTTGACTTGCAGCAACAATAAGTGCATCAGCACCAGTAGCTATATGATCTTCCACCATTTTTACTTGTTGTTCAAATTGTGTTTCCTCTGGCGGTCCTAAAAATGAAACCTCAACGCCAAGTTCTTCTGCTGCATCTTTTGCTCCTGCCATTTGAATTTTCCAGTATTCAGAGTTTAGTGTCATTAATACAGCTCCAAACTTATATGACTCATCAGTTTCTTTTATTTCAGCAGAGCTTTCTTTTTCAACAGAATTACAAGCCGCCAACAATAAAATTACAGAACATAGTGTCAAAAATAATACTTTCTTTCTAATCATCTTCATAAAATACATTCCCCCTCTTGGCTCTATTAATGTTTCAAAGTCATATTGACAGGTAAGTATTTATTCGGCTGTTACTTTTGCAGATTCTACTTTTACAAATTCACCTTTTTCAATTGATTTAAAACAAGCTTCAATTGCTTGTATATTATTAATCGTTTTTTGTGCATAGTGTTTTTCGGCATCTTGGTCTTCATCAGATAAAATCCATTCAGATATTTTTTCGATTTGTAACTTATACTGTTTTCCTACAATACTTTCTTGTCTTACTTCACCTTTAGCTGTGCCAACAATAACCAATCCTTCATCATCAAATAATTGTGGTGCGTAGGCACGTGGCACAGCTATCGTCCCTTTAGTCCCTACTATTTCATACTGTTGTCTTCTAACTTGTTCCAGTGACGCGTCGAACACAGCTTTTATGCCGTTTTCCAATTTGGCAATCCCTTGTACTGACATATCTACTTGGTATTTGGGGTCTACCCGTGCCGAAACGAAAACCTCTTCAATTTTCGAGCCCGTGATATTAGCTATTGAATGCAGACAATAACAACCTACATCATATAAACTTCCGCCACCTAAAGATCGCTGGGTTCGAATATCATTTTCAACACCTTCTAATAAAAATGAAAAGCTTGCTCGTATCAGCTTCACTTTACCGATCTCACCCGAGGCGATGATTTCCTTTACCCTGTCATGTTGTGGGTGAAATTGATACATGAAAGCCTCCAAGAATATAACATTTCGTTCATTACAAAATGTAATCATTCCTTCAGCTTCTTTTTTTGTAAGTGCTGCCGGCTTTTCGCATAGAATATGCTTGCCTTTTTCTGCTGCCTTTTCTACCCATACGCGATGCAACGTATTTGGCAAAGGGATATACACAGCATCAATTTCTTTATCATCTAATAAAGAATCATAATCAGAATAGACTTTTTGAATACCAAACTTTTCAGCAATTGAGCTGACCTGTTTATTTGAACTGGCTATTGCTGTTACAACCGCATTATCTGCCTCTAAAAAAGCTGGTATCAATTCTTCTTGAGCAATTCTAGCTGTACTTAAAATTCCCCACCTAACACAATTATTCATCTTTACGCCTCCATTTACTTGTGATCAGTGTGTAAAAAATTACTTTCCGCTTTTCTTTCTTCGAAGGACATCTACATATACTGCTAATACAATAACTGCTCCTATTACAACAGTCTGCAAATCTGACGTTGTACCCAACAAATTCAGACCGTTACGTAGAACTGCAATAATTAATACTCCAATAAGTGTTCCCCAGACAGTTCCTACCCCTCCGAGAAAACTTGCACCGCCAATAATAACTGCAGCAATAGCATCCAATTCATAAGTCAGCCCCGCAATAGGCGATGCAGAGTTTGTCCGCCCTATTAATACTAAACCACCTAGTGCAGCCATAAAACCACTCAATGTGTATACAGTGATTAGCACGCGGTCAACCGGAATTCCTGACAACCGTGCCGCCTCTTTATTACCTCCGATGGCATATATATATCTTCCTGTAGAGGTTCGATTAAGGAATATATGAAAAATCACATAAACGATAATGACCAATAAGAAACTTACAGGGATCAATCCTATACTTTCTTGCCCCGTATAATTCATTAAATAGGAAAATCCAAAAATAGGTGATGCACCTGTTAAAATTAACGCCAAACCACGGAAAACATTCATCGTTCCGAGTGTAGAGATAAAAGGGTGAGGTAAACGTAATTTTGTTAACAAAAGCCCATTTATAAGTCCGGCGATCGCTCCAACTGCCAAGCAAACAATTAAACCGATAAGTGGCGGCATGCCCCACGTTACTGAAACCAAACCAGCCATAACAATTGAAACTGCGAGAATTGAACCAACTGAAAGATCAATCCCTGCTGTCAAAATAGGTAAAAGCATTCCTAAAGCTAACAATGCGTTAATAGATGATTGTCTGGCAATATTGGTTAGATTGTCTATTTGTAAAAAGCTTGGCGAGAGGATAGCCAGTATACTCGATAGCCCGATTAATCCGAATAATGGTCCGAACTTATTAAAAGCTGCTTTAACGCTCCATTTTTTGGCTGGTTTATCATGTGGCAGTATTTCTTTTTCACTTGCTATAGTTGTAGTATCTTTCATAGATCATCATCCTCCTGTTGCTGCTTTCATAATATTTTCTTGATTCGCCTCTTCTCGCATTAGATCGCCTGTAATTTTGCCTTCATGCATAACTAATATTCTATCTGCAATTCCGAGTATCTCTGGCAATTCAGAAGATATGATAATAACACAGACACCCGATTCCACTAGCTTATTAATCAGATTATATACTTCGACTTTTGCACCTACATCAATACCTCTTGTCGGTTCATCGAAGATAAAGACCTTTGCTTCAGTAAACAACCATTTTGCTATGACAACTTTTTGCTGATTTCCTCCACTAAAATTCCGCGCAATCAGATTCACATTATTTGGTCTGATTTTTAATTCTTTCACATAATTATCCGCTACCTTTTGCTGTGCACTTACACTAATTAATCCTTTGCTTTTAACCCTATTTAATTTCGCGATTGTTTTATTAAATATGAGAGATTGATCTAAAAATAAACCTTCTTCTTTTCTGTCTTCTGTAATAAAGGCGATTCCTGCATCTATTGCATCTTGCGGATGACGAATATTTGTTTCTTCACCGAATATATATATATTTCCAGAAGCCTTTGGGTCAGCGCCAAATATAGCTCTAACCATTTCGGTTCTTCCAGCTCCGACAAGACCAGAAATACCTAAAATTTCTCCTTGATATGCTGTAAAGTTAATAGACTCTGATTCAGGATCAAGTTTCAAGTTTTCAACTCTCAATCCTTCTTTACCTTTATCAAACTTTATTTTAGGAAACTTATTATCTAACGATCTTCCCACCATTAATGTAATCATCTGATCAATGGAAGTGGTGTCAACCGGCACCGTTTGTACATTGGCACCATCTCGTAGTACCGTAATTCGATCGCCGATTCGTTTTATTTCTTCCAGACGGTGAGAAATATAGATAAACGTGATTCCTTCTTTTCGCAGCCTTTCGATCGTCAGTAACAGCTGCTCTGCTTCACTTGCGCTTAGACTAGAAGTTGGTTCATCCATAATAATTAATCTGGCATTCAATGAAAGCGCTTTCGCTATTTCGACTAATTGTTGTTGACCTACACCTAAGTTCCCGATAAGCTCATCAGGATCTACTCGCTGACCTAGTCTTTCCATTAACGCTTTTGAATCTTTTCTCATTTGTTTACGATCCAAGAGAGAATACTTACTTCCTCTCTTCTTTTCATGCCCTAAAAAGATGTTTTCCATCACTGACAATTCTGGGATGAGATTTAGTTCCTGATAAATTGTCGCAATTCCTGCTTCAATCGCATCTTTTGGACGGGTTACATTTAAAACTTTTCCGTCCCACCAAACCTCTCCCTTATCTTTTGTATAGGCACCTGTTAAAATTTTTATAATCGTTGACTTACCTGCTCCATTTTCTCCTAGTAAAACATGGACTTCTCCTTCTTCAACGTCTAAATTAATGTCATGTAAGACTTGAACGCCTGAGAAAGATTTACTGATATCCTTAACTTGTAGAAGCATGATTAATACCTCCTTCAACTGGTTTAAGAAGTTTCTATACTAGTCTCGTGTACTTACGTTAATATATATGCTTCCAAATTATCGCTTTAGATAAATCAAGACTGCAATATAAAGGAAGTGGAAATTCGCTTTTCATCATTGCTTTTAACTAATGCAAAGAGAACAATTCACTCCCTTTATATAGAGACAACCTACCGATCTTGTGAATTAACTAACCGTCGACTTAACTTGCTGCCTTGTTATTTCAAACTCGTACTCGTTTCATTGGCTGTTTCAAAAACTACATTTTCAAGAATAGAGATGTCCTTTTTCAAAAGTTCCATTGGATCTGTATCCTGTAAAGATAAGGGCAGCTGATCATAATAATTTTCTAAATGAAGCCAACCACTATATCCTTTCTCTTTTAAAACTTCCATCGTCTCAAAAAATCCGGAATCTCCTTCACCTAATAGGGAACCACTTAAAGAACCATCCGCTCCATCTTTCACATGAACTTCACATATATATGGGAATAGTTCACGAACCATCTCAGCTGTATTATAATTCTTCCTTAAATAGTAGTTCTGAGTATCAAAATAAAGTTTTAAATTAGGTCTATCCACTAACTTGAAAAGCTTTTTTGTTTCTTCAATTGATAATAAATTTTCTGTCGCAATCATGAGACCATATTTCTCAGCTTCATCGCAAGCGTTTTTAAGACAATCAACGACTGTATTAAAATCTTGCTCCGTTTTTATTTCGCCGTCCTCAAAACTAGCAAGCATGACGATTGGAACTTCCATGGAATTTGCAATTTCTATAGCTTTTGATATTGCCTGTAATACAATTTCTTTTTCAGGAGTGCCATCCTTTCTCGTCATCCCATAATTATCCAGTTCTCTAACTGCCAGAGCAGTGATTGTCACTCCATACTTTTCAGTAAATTCTTTATAAGCTTCTTGCACAACCTGTAACGATAAAGGAAAGCCTCGATCATGACTGCCGATATCTAACTGAATACCCTTTAAACCGAGATCCGCAATTGTTTTTATTGCATAAGGTCCATCAACCGGAAGAGACCACTGGCAAACACCAAGCTTCATAATTCCTCACCTCTATTGATTAGTCTTCTATAGAACAAGACACTCACTTTACTTTTTGAAGTCCTACTTGCACTGTTTCACCAGTGTTAAACGACTTAGTTGCAGCGGCAGCTATTTCTAATGCTGCTTTACCGTCTACTTCCGTGCAGGCTGGTCGTTCGCCATTCTTGAGACAATCAATAAAGTGAATCATCTCTAACAAATAAGCATCTTGGAAGCGAGATGGAAAGTCTTGGATTAAGTCATGCATGCTTCCTTTTTTCGTAAATATTTTGACGTCATTATTTCTCATTGAACCGATTTGGATAGCCCCTTCTGTCCCGACGACTTCACCACGGATATCGTAGGCGTACGGCGCAACACGCATGGTTTCAATATCCCCTGCCGCACCTGATTCAAAATTGAAATAAGACAAACCTTGATCCACATCGTTATATTTCTTCATGAACTTGTTGGATTCCAATAAAATATTTCCAGTCGATGAAATCGAAGTAATTTCTTGATTCATGAGGAAACGTGCAATATCGTAATCATGAATTGCAACATCTAGAAAAATGCCGCCACTATGTTTTATAAATTCTTCATGTGGTACATTGCCATCTCTGCTAACCCCTTTAAAGTAAAGTGGTACGCCGATATCTCCCGCGGCAATTCTAATTTTTGCTTCAGCGTATGCCGGATCAAATCTTCTCATAAAGCCGACTTGGCAAATCGTATTGTATTTTCGAATTACTTCAATGGCTTCATCCGCTTCATCTAAATGCTGAGTTAATGGCTTTTCAATAAAAATTTGTTTGCCATTCTTAGCGGCCAGTTTAATCATTTCTGCATGTGTACTTGTCGGAGTTACAATAATGACCGCATCAATCATGTCATCTTCGAACGCATCGATTGGATTTCTAGACCATTTTTCAACCCCTAGTTCTTTAGCAACTTGTTCCGCTCTTCCTTCAAGTGGATCGATAACACTTACCAATTTGGCGCTCTTTACTTTAAATGCAAGGTTTTCAGCATGCCAATAACCGAGTCTTCCCAATCCCAATACTGCACAGTTAATAAATTCTTTCATTTACAACCATCTCCTTTACTATCAGCAGTTAATTTATAACTTTCTAAAATTGTTCAATTAAATTGCATTCCCGATTTTCAACATCCGTTAGTTCTTATTTAACACTAGATAATTCCCCTGCAATGCTTTCGATAAATGCCTTTGATTTTTTAGCATACACATATGGATTGCATTTTAAAGGATCTTGTTCTCCTTCGATCAATGCCCAGTTGGAATAGCCTTTTTCAATTAGAGCGTTAAAGATGCTATGGAAATCTAGACAACCGTCTCCCGGCACTGTGAAAAGTCCATTTTTAATGCATTGTCGAATACTATATTTTTCAGTTCTTGCTTTATCTAATATGTCTTGTCTAATATCTTTTAAATGAATATATTTAATTCGATCATAATATTTTTCTAATAACTGGACCGGGTCATTGCCGCCGTAGTAACCATGCCCCGTATCATACAACATGGAAACGAATTCAGGATCGCTCATTTCCATTAAACGATCGATTTCTTCAGGTTGTTCCACGACTGTTCCAGCATGATGATGGTATACAAGATGCATGCCATTTTCTCGACAAATTTCACCTGCCTTGTTGAGCCCTTCCACCATGTATTTCCACCCATCGTCATCCAAGCGCTGGACAAATATTTCGTCTTGTCCGCGAGTCGGATCTTGATTAAGCATTGATCCGCCTATTTCAGCTGTGCTGACTACCTTACAACCAAAACTCTTTAAAAATTCCACGTGTTTGCGATATGCCTCAAGTTCACTTTCATGGCGATCGGGATCAGAAAAAAAGACAGATTTCCATTGGGTTGTTAGCTGTAATTTATATTTATCTAACGCTTGTTTCAGTTCCACTGGATCTTTGGGGAACTTTCGACTAATCTCTGTTCCCTTAAAACCGAGCATTGATATTTCTTCCATTACTTGATCATAAGTATAAAAGTCTCCATGTTCTTGCACATCTTCTCCAACCCAATTAATAGGATGAATTCCTAATTTAAAAGGAAGATTGACTGTTGACATCTTTATCCCTCCTGCTAGCAATTTATATAAAGTGTTTTTACTTCATTAACCACTCATGATCTTTATCATTCGTAAATTTCCAAGTTCGGATTGGACCTGCCATCACATTCAAATAATATAAATCATAACCAGGTGGCGCTGAGACAGGGTGATAGCCTTCTGGAACAATTACAACGTCGCCGTCTTTTACAACAATCGTTTCATCCAAAGATTTATCATCTGTGTAGACTCGTTGCACTGCAAATCCTCTATCGGCCGGGTTAATTCTATGATAGTAGGTCTCTTCCAAATAAACTTCTTGCGGATAATTATCTTCGTCATGCTTATGTGGCGGATAACTTGACCAGTTCCCCCCAGGTGTGAAAACCTCAATAACGAATAAACTATCTGCAGGTTTATCTTCTGGTAAAATACCGTGAATTTCACGCTGCATACTGCCTGATCCGCGTTTTGCAACGTCAACATCTTCCGGTCCGACAAGCCTTGCCTCATACGTACCTTTACCAGGTGCCTTACAAACAGCAATTTCTACCTTAGTTAATGCTTCGATTTTAATTTGATCATTGTTTGGAATGTATACAGTATAAGCAGGTATTTTCTCGAAAATATTCATTCTCTTTCCGATGTTTTCCCATGTTTGCAATTTTGAAGAGGCATTGACACTACCGGAAAGAATAACGACTGCCATCTCTTGGTCCTTAGTTTCTTGTTCGAAAGTTTGCCCTTCTTTTAGTTCATATACTTCAAATCCGATATATTCCCAGTTTGCCGATTCGGGGCTAATGTTAATCAGGTTCCCATCTTCTGCTGCTTTTCCTGCTGATTTCACTAATAATTTAGACATGGTGTTTCCTCCAATTTTTTATTAATATTGTCTTGCTTGTTTCGCTTTTGCCTCCATTGCTTCGTGGGCTATTTGTACTTTTTCATCAGTAGATACTTCGGCCACTCCTAAACGCCACCATGATTCAAATCCTGTTGTACATGTACCAGGTAACACTTTAATGTCAATTAATGTTGACACGGTTTCCTTCTTGGATTGTTCCAGCGCGTCTTGTAACTGCTCTAATGTATGAACTGTATAACCTTTTGCGCCCATACTTCTCGCATTTGCGGCAAAATCTAACTGAAGAAAATCTCCCGATAGTTTATTATCTTCCTCTGAACGATAGCGGAATTCATTACCGAAGCCGTCGCTACCCTGCCCTACTTGTAAGTTGTGAATGCATTGGTATCCATTGTTATCCAAAAGAATGATATTGATTTTCTTTTTTTCTTGTAAACTTGTAACCAGTTCTGAGTGCATCATCAGATAACTACCGTCACCAACCAGTGAGTAGACTTCACGATCTGGTTCTGCCAGTTTAATGCCGAGTGCTCCTGCAACTTCATATCCCATACAAGAGAATCCGTATTCCATATGATACGTTTTAGGGTCTGTACTTCTCCATAAACGATGTAAGTCTCCCGGCATACTGCCTGCAGCTGCCACGATGATATCTCTGCCCCCAATAAATTTATTGACTTCACCAAGAACTCTAGTTTGTGATAAACCATCTTCACGGACATCATTATAATATTTATCCACTATTTGATCCCATTTACCTTTTAGTTCTTCGAGCCTTTCAGGTTTATGCTGATTTTGATACTCTTTAGTTTGCAATGCCTTTGTCAACAGCTCAAGTGCTGTTTTTGCATCTGCTACTAGCATTTGCGCATCTAATTTCATTGCATCGAAAGCGCTTACGTTAATACTCAAAAACTCTACATCAGGATTTGCGAATGCCGTTTTTGATGAGGTTGAAAAATCGGAAAGCCTTGTACCAATTGCAATAACCAAATCTGCTTCCTTGGCGAGTATATTGGTTGCTTCTGAACCACTTGCTCCAACGCCGCCCATATTCATTTTATTTTTCCAAGATAGCGCACTTTTCCCGGCTTGTGTTTCTCCAACCGGAATAGTGAATGTTTCTGCAAACTCAGTGAGTTCTTCAGCAGCGGAAGAGTAATGGACACCCCCACCTGCAATGATGATAGGATTCTTCTTTTTCATAATTAAATCTACAGCGTGTTGAATAGCTTGTTCTGAAGGCGTTCTACGCTCTATGTAATGAACTCGCTTTTTAAAGAAGTCTACAGGATAATCATAAGCTTCTGCCTGCACATCCTGCGGGAGCGACAATGTTACTGCTCCTGTATCTACTGGATCTGTTAACACGCGCATGGCATTTAATGCCGCAGTCATTAGTTGCTCTGGTCTTGAAATACGATCCCAATACTTACTGACCGGTTTGAAGGCATCGCTTGCTGAAATTGTGTAATCCGATGTCACTTCAACTTGCTGAAGTACAGGATCAGGTTGGCGACTTGCGAATATATCACCAGGTAATAGTAGGACTGGGATTCTATTAACTGTTGCTGTTGCAGCAGCTGCAACCATATTTAGAGCACCTGGGCCTACTGATGAAGTACACGCATAAATTTCTAATCTATTTTTCTGTTTTGCATAGGCAGTCGCAGTATGTACCATCCCTTGCTCATTTTTCCCTTGCAGATAGGTAAGCCCACCTGATTGGCGTTCAAGCGCTTCTCCCATACCAGTTACATTCCCATGGCCAAATATCCCAAATACCCCTTTAACAAATTTGTTTTCTTTGCCATCAAACTCAATGTATTGGTTATCTAAGAATTTTAAAAGTGCCTGTGCCATAGTTAAACGAATTGTTTTAGTTTTCATTTTCAGTTCCCCTTTTTCAATGATTTTTTAAAGATACACAATTTGTTTCTTTTTAAAAGATTCAGTTGCTGCTACAGCAACTGCCAAAGCTATTTTCCCATCGATTTCATTGACCATTGGTTTTTCACCGTTTTGAATACAGTTTATAAACCCTTCCAATTCAAGTAAGAAAGCATCTTGGAATTTTGTTGAGAAGTTTGGAATAGTATCATGGAAACTTTTGTTTTTTGTCATGATAATATTGTTATGGCGTTGAAGGGAGCCGATTTGGATTGTACCTTCCGTGCCAACCACCTCACCCCTCACATCGTATCCAAATGTGGAATTTCTGCTCCCTTCTATATCTGCTGATGCCCCATTAGTAAATTCTACAAATGTCATAGACTGATCAACGTCATTGTACTTTTTCATGAAAGGATGGACGAGTACTTCACCAAATGCACGTACGGATTTCACTTCATATCCCAACAAGAAGCGTGCAATATCAAAATCATGAATGCATAAATCAATAAAAATTCCACCACTTGTCTTTATATATTCTTCCGGCGGAGAGCCGGGATCACGACTTAACCCTTTAAAGTAAATTGGTTCCCCAATGTCTCCTTGAGCGATTCTTCTTTTCGCTTCCATATAAGATGGATCAAAACGTCGCATGAAACCTACCTGACAAAAAACCTTATTTTCCTGGACTTCCTTAATCACCATATCCGCTTCTTCTAATCTTTCGGTTAACGGTTTATCTACAAATATATGCTTTTTGCTTCTGGCTGCTCGTATGATTAAATTAGCATGAGTTTTTGTCGGAGTCACAATAATAACTGCATCAATAGATGGGTCATCGAATACCTCTTGTGGATCATTTGTCCAGTTTCGCACGCCTAATTCTCGGGCTGCTCGCTCAGCGCTTTCTTTTCTAGAAGCTACAATTGCGACGACTTCTGCTCCTGGTATATGGTTCGCAACATTTTCCGCATGAACAAATCCAAGTCTGCCTACGCCAATCACGGCACAGCGAACTTTTTTTCCCAATAACTCCACCTCGCTTTTCATATTTCAAAAACCAGTCATTGTATACAATTCTGCCATTTTATATTAAGATAAAATGTTCAGTAAAGCGCTTAACTAAAACCGTTAAAGAAATGTTTTTAATATACTACCTTGTACATTGGCAGCCCATTTTCCATCGGAATCAATATTTCACCTTGAATAATTGGGCGTACATACTCTTTGAACTCGTTTGTCATCGTATTTTGGTGAGCATCATACCACTCCTGAGGTACGTAGCGTTCCTTCCCAGCCATTTCTTTCAGCGGAATTGTTTCATAAGTGATGTGATAGTTTTTTATACTCACATCTCTCTTCATACTGATCATTACGCCTGTATAACCATCCATCGCATACTGCCATGCTACTCTCCCAATCTTATAAGCTTCATTAATATCTGTTTTTGATGCAAGGACAATACTACTTCTTTGCCAAATACTCGAATCAATTGAACGAGTACTAATCCCCGTCTGTTCTTCAACTATATCCTTCAAATGGGCTGCTACTCCACCTAGTTTGGCTCTTCCTAAAACATCATACTCCAAATCTTCTTCACAAACTAAATGACCATTCAGCTTCCGTATTCCTTCAGAAACGACTAGTACTGTATTTCTTTTTTCATGATTTGCTTTAACTATTTTACTTAAGCAATCCTGCAAATCAAACGGAACTTCCGGGATGTAAATTAGTAATTGACTATCATCATCGGTCTGTCCCTCTGCCAGCGAGCATGCACCTGCCAACCAACCCGTATGTCTTCCCATCGTTTCAATAATTGAGACACGGCTGTTTTTAGTATAACTCGCCATATCCATTTTCATGTCAAGCACTGAAGTAGCCAAAAACTTTGCTGCACTTCCATAACCAGGTGAATGATCAGTGCCCAGTAAATCATTATCTATTGATTTGGGAATGCCAATGACAATTAATTCATATCCTACAACCCTCGCGTATTCATCAATTGCTTTTGCCACACTCATTGAGCCATTACCACCGATATAAAAAATATATCGTACATCATTTTTTCTTAAAACTTCTATTATGGACTTAAAATCATCAGAACTTAATTTATGACGCCACGTACCAAGTGCAGCCCCCGGAGTCCAACGCAACCGATATCTTTCTTGAGCAGTTATATCGGTCAGCTTATGAAAAGTTTCATACAATAATCCATGAATTCCGCCTGCTGCTCCTAAGATTTCACCTGTAAATGACGTACTTAAAATTTCATCTATTATGCCGACCACAGAATTATTAATTACAGCTGTAGGACCACCCGACTGAACTATCAAACAGTTCCCTCTCAACTTCTCACATCCTCTCTTTATTTGAACTGGAAAATTAATTATCTTATACATTGTTGTACCATTTAATAAATTAAGGTAAGCGCTTTCCTATTATAGTTTAATATCTGAATATTTATTATCTACTATGTATTCAGTATACTTTATTTATTTTTGGGGGTCAACCTAATAATTAATTTTTCATCCCTGAAAAAATAGGTTAAATATTAATTTAAGTCATAAGTCTATTTTACTTTATAGTTAAATTTAACTATAAAGATATTTCAATATTCGCTACTGTCTATCACTTTTTATTCAAACTCAATTCATGTATATAAAATGTTAGAGGCATCCATATACACGTTTGTTAATCAGCTTATGCGTCAAGCTTCCCACAAATTCTCACCCATACTTTTTAATAAAACTTCAAATTCTTATCCAACTTCGGGTCTAAAGTAATACAGTTTGAAACATGATGACTTTTTAAAATTCAGTAATATTTTCTTGCGTTATCGGGGCATTTGCAAGTTTGATCTTCCTGTTCATGAAGTTGAAACTCGACCAAAATTAAACCACAACACCATATGAGCATTGCTTTTGTTTCTCTATTTATAAATCCAATTTACTCCAATCAATCTAATTACTCATTAAACTCTTGAATTACTTCATTAATCCGCAAATCTTAGTTACATTCTATTATTTGTAGATTCCCGCTCTACAACTGAAGGTAAAAGTGTTATTCGAATTTTCTCTTTTTGCTCTCCACTAATCATTGAAACAATTAAATCCATTACTTGTTTACCCATACTCTGAATTGGTTGTCCAATAGTAGTTAAAGGCGGTTCAACAATTCTTGCAATTAAAGTATTATCAAAACCAATAACCGAAAGCCGTTCTGGTACGCTCACTCCATTTTCTTTTGCTGCCTGAAGTGCTCCTGCAGCCAATAAATCATTACATGCAAAAATTGCTGTAGGTATATTGCTACTACTCAAATACTTATGTGTAATAGCTTTACCAGCTTCTACAGTACTTTCCCCTATATATTCAAAATTCATCGAGAACTTTCGATTATTTTCTTCTAAAGCTTGCTTAAATCCGCGAATACGTTCCCTATTACTCCAAACATCTCTTGCAATTACGTCAATATTTTCATGACCTAACCCTATTAAATAAGAAGCCGCTTGATAACCGCCCATGAAATCATCTAATGCTACTCCATTGATAGAGAACATTGGAAAATCTCTTGCAACGATGGCTACTGGTGTTTTCTCTTTTATTAGCTTTTCTACTTCTTCTAAATGCTCGAAGCCGGAAGCTAAAATAAATCCGTCTACACTTTTCTGCTTTAGAAGAGCCAAATATTTATTCTCTTTTTCTATTTTATAGTCTGTGTTGCATATGACCAAGTTGTAGCCCAATTCTTGTCCACGATCTTCAATACTCCTAGCCAGTTCTGAAAAAAAGGGGTTGGCTATATCCGGAATTAGTAACCCGATTGTTTTTGTTTGCTTCCCCATTAATGCTGATGCCATCATATTTGGCTTATAATCGAGTTCTTCTATTATTTGATGTACTTTTCTTTTAGTTTTTTCACTGATGTGACCCGTTTCATTAATCACCTTTGAAACGGTTGCAATTGAAACATTGGCTGCTTTTGCTACATCATATATTGTTGCATTTACTTTCACTTTCGTCTCTCCTCTTCTAAAGTAAAAATACTTGGTAATTTATATTACATTTTAACATTTACTAATAAAATGAGCATGTTAAAGATAGGTAAGCGCTTTCTTCAATTATATCTCATATTATTTATTTTTCAATATTTGATTTTTCAAATAAATAATTATGACATTTAATTTTAACTTACGTTCAGCATTTTCCCACATTCTAGCTATCCTTAACGACACTTTACGTTTCGAAATGTCTTGATACCAAGGGTTCAAAAAATTCCTGATCAGTAGGCATCTATTGGTCTGTGATAGAGCGATTATTCGATCCTTCGTTTTAAGATTCCAATAATTACCCCATAAATAATACCTCTATAATAGAGCCGTCCTAAAGGTCATTTTCCAACAACTTTTATTGGACAGCTCCTAACATTATGGTTTCACCTGAACTAACACTAAATCCGTATCGTCAATTGCATGCAGGCTATGCTTTTCAAGCGGCGTCATGTGCAGAATGTGTTCAGGTGTCACCTCAACCGGCTTCCCTTCCACCGTAAAACGTACCTTTCCTTTACGTACAATAATAATCGCTTCGTTTTTTGAATCATGTTCAGCAATTTCCTCGCCTGCTTTTAGCTGGATGTTCGTCAATGTGGCATTGTCCACTCCAACTACTTTTCCTATGTGCTTTTCTTTGTCATTCAGCTGATTCTTCGTGTCAATCAGTTTCATTTTCTTTCGCTCCTTTCAAAAATTCATTCGCAATCAACTCAAATGATTTCAGCTTATCATAAAAGTAATAAGTTATTGTGACAAGCATGATTTCTTCGGCTTGAAAGTCATCCGCCAGCCGTTCGAGTTGCTTGCGAACAGTTTCTGGAGTACCTACGCTCATACGCTCGCGATTGAGCTGTACGAGTTCCCATTCGAGTGAACTGTATTCATACTCAGCCGCCTGCTCAGGTGTTGGAGTTCCCTCAACCGGCATTCCTTGCTGTTGCATGATCAGCAATAAATCCAATGAAGACGCCACGCGATTCGCCTCTTCCTCTGTTTCAGCACAAATACAGAAAACCGCCAAGGCTTGTTCCGGTTGCTGATAATAATCGGAGGCTTGAAAGTTAGTGCGGTAGTGTTTTGCAGCTTCCACGCCACCCTCACTATTAATGAATTGTGCAAACACATACGGCAAACCTTTTTCTGCCGCTAAACTTGCTGACCCCTCATTCGTACCAAGCATCCATACCGGCGGTGCACTCTGCGTAATCGGAGTCGCTTTTAACCCTTCATATTTATGGTCTTCAGGCAATGCATCATGTAAATACATCAGCAATTCATCCACTTGATCTGGAAATTGTTCTCTGTTTTGATACTGTCCTTTGTTTAAGGCATATGTCGCTCGCGGCATTCCGCCCGGTGCCCTGCCCATTCCGGCGTCAATTCGTCCGGGAAACAGCGCTTCGAGCACTTTAAAGTTTTCTGCCACCTTATAAGGGGAATAGTGAGGTAGCATGACACCGCCAGACCCGATGCGGATAGTGGAAGTGATAGTGGCCAAATGTGCCATTAAGATTTCAGGAGATGAACCTGCCAATGTGGATGCATCATGATGTTCTGACACCCAAAAACGAGTATATCCCCACTCCTCCGCTTTTAACGCTAGCTCGGCTGTCTGCTGGAGAGCTTCGTGAGCGTTTTGCCCGTCTGAAATAGGCGATTGATCCAAGATACTTAATTTGACCTTCAAGACAAGTCCTCCTCTTCTGTTGCATATAGTTTACAAGAAGTCTCAGCATAACTCACCACTCTAGCTCATTATAATTTTTAACGGAGGTTGCCTATGCCAACAATTCATTCTGTCAGTACCGTTTATCCGCCAGTTGAAATCAAGCAAGAAGAAGCCATGTCGTTTGCCCGTTCTTTGTTTTCGGATTCATTTAAAAACATTGATCGTTTACTTCAAGTGTTTCAAAATGGAGAGATTAATACACGGCAAGTATGCATGCCGATTGAATGGTATGCTGAACCGCATGATTTTGAAACTCGAAATAATGTCTATATCAAACACGCCGTAGAGCTTGGTAAGACAGCGGTGGAACAATGTCTCAATAATACAGCCACACTTGCGCGTCCGGTAAACTTTGCTGAAATTGATGCAATCTTCTTCATTTCAAGCAGCGGTCTGGCCACGCCAAGTATCGATGCGCGCCTTATTAATCAATTGCCGTTTCGTCATGATATCAAACGTATTCCGATTTGGGGACTTGGTTGTGCAGGCGGTGCTTCGGGCATGAGCCGCGCATTTGATTATTGCAAAGCGTACCCCGAATCAAATGTACTCGTCCTGGCGATTGAACTATGCAGTTTGACGTTCCAGCGTGACGATGTATCAAAAAGCAATTTAGTGGGTGTATCTTTATTTTCTGACGGTGTTGCTTGTGCACTCGTTTCAGGAGAACAGTCGACAGTGAAAAGTATACGTCCGATGCCTTCCATCCGCGCGACTTCCTCTCGCTTCATGCCGGACTCAGAGGACGTCATGGGGTGGGATATCAAAAATGATGGCCTTCATGTTGTGTTTTCGAAAAGCATCCCGACCATCATCAAGAGCTGGCTTGGACCGGTCGTCCACCAGTTTGTCGAAGAACAAGAGCTGTCAATGTCCGACATTAATCATTTCGTCGCACATCCAGGGGGCAAGAAAGTGCTGGACGCTTATCAGGCCGCGCTTCATTTGGATACCAATGAAACCGCTACTTCGAAAAAAGTCTTGCAGCACCACGGCAATATGTCGTCTCCTACTGTGCTGTATGTGCTGAAAGAATTTATTGAACAACAGCCGGCTGTGGGAGAACGTGGGTTGATGGCTGCTCTCGGTCCTGGCTTCTGCGGAGAGCTTCTGTTGCTGGAGTGGCAGTAAGATGAGCGGTTTATTCTTGATTGTCTTCATTATCGTGGTCATACAGCGATTGGTGGAGCTCGCTGTAGCAAAGCGCAATGAACGGTGGATGCTCGGCCAAGGCGCGATTGAAGTTGGTTCGGCACATTATAAGTGGATGGTGCTGATGCATACTGCATTTTTCGTCTCATTGCTTGTGGAAGTACTCATTTTTAATCGTCCTTTGCCGGCTTTTTGGAGCATCCTGCTGGCAATTTTTCTGCTGATGCAAGTACTGCGTGTTTGGTGTCTTTCATCGCTAGGCAAGTTTTGGAATACAAAGATCCTCATCTTGCCAGGGGCGAACGTTCAGAAAAAAGGGCCTTACCGCTGGATCCGCCATCCGAATTATGTAATTGTGACTACGGAATTGATCGTCTTGCCCTTATTGTTCAATGCGTATATTACCGCTGGATTATTCTTTATTCTAAATCTGTGGATGCTGTCGGTTCGGATTCCGGCGGAGGAAAGAGCACTGCGGGAGCTTACGGATTATAATGAGGTGTTTTAATTCGAAAGGATGATGTCCGGTAAATACGGGAGTTTTTGTTTCATCCAGTCGGTTGGTAAACAGAGAAAAGGTGTGGCGCAGGGCTGGATTGGTGCGGTTCAGAAGCTGATTGATTCGGTTCTGAAGGTGTTTGGTTCGTTTCGGAGATAGTTTGGTTCGGATGGAGAGTTGATTGGTGCGTTTCTGAATCTGATTGGTGTGGCTACCGCATACTTTGGCTCGTTTCGCTGCTTTACTTACCGATCGTGCAAAAAAGACTGTTACTGAAAGCCGTTTTGGACTTTCAGGACAGTCTGTGTTTTGATATTTATTTATCCAATTCAATTTTAAAAACTTCTATTGCATCGATTTTGTCATTGCCCGGAACCGTCGTACTGATATAAGCTTTGCTTGAATCATCGCTCCAATAACCCGTCTCCGAAATCACGGCAAATAATTCTGCATTTTGCATAAGCAGCGCAGGCTTTGTTAGTTTGCCTTCTACAAACTCCGCTACATAGACATTGGTTTTATATTCATTGCCAACTTGCACCGGCGTATCAAATAAAATTTTACTCTTATCCGGCGATAGTTTATAAAACGGCACCCATATGCCTTCTTTATCCTCTCCACCCGCTACAAGCTGTGTCACATGTCCTGTTGATAGATCCAGCGTATAAATACCCGATTTGCCTTTGTATTCATCATTGAAAATGATCGTCTGCTCATCTAAAAACTGAAAGCGGTCCATTGAATTTATCCCTTCCAAAGATGAAAGTTTTTTCACATCTCCATTATCCAATAAATGATACAAGCCATATCCTTCTTTTAAAGTATTACCTGCAATATATATTCCTTCCTCGCTCGATTGAAATGAATTGATAGCCATATCGTCACTATTGAAAATTTCATAAATATCCCAACTGAACTTTTGACCAGTCTCCAATACTGTCTTTTCCACTGTAAAATTTTCACCCGTATGTTTCACTTGAATGACCGACGAACCCTTAACATCTCCAAAGTACGTACTCCATTCCTCCGTAGCATTGCCAATAAATTTTTTCGTGCCGTTTTGGAAATCATGTACGTAAAACTTTTCATTTATATGTGAAATTGCTCGCTGTTCGTCATCCGATATAGAGGTGAACGGTGTTCCCATCACCTTTTCCTCTTTTTTGCTCTCTACATCATACTTATACATTGCGTTGTGTTGATTGAAATACAGCTGATTCCCTTTAAAACCTGTGTAATCCGCTGTAATTTCAATGGGAAACGTAGCTTCATGCGTGATGAGTAGATGGTTCTCATCCAACGCACTTTCAAGTTTTACATTGTCACTTAACGTGACAGTCTTTGGCGCCGCTTCTCCGGAAAGTGAACAGCCTGCTGCCAGCATACTGCTTAACGTGAGTACCGCAATTCCATGCCATTTTCTTTTCATTTTCATAACCTCCTGTTAGTAGCGTACAGATTGATCATAAGTAAATGTTGTTGCCAACCATGCTTTACTTGTTGCCGACATGTTTCTGTTGAGGTATTTTTATTTTGATTTCAGCCTGTCCATTTTTCTCTTCAAACTGAATCGTTCCGTGATGACGTGCCGTAATATCCGCACATATGAATAATCCTAAGCCTGAACTGCCTTCCGATTTACTGTGCACAAATGGTTCGAATATATTGTCGGCAATGGCCGGAGGGATAGGCACGCATGGATTGGTCACCATGATTTCTTGGTCTACAGTGATTTCAATAACGCACCCTGATATTCCATGCAGGATGGCATTATCAATTACATTAATAAAGAGCTGCTGGATTTCATTCGGATTGCCCTCCACTATATAAGGACGGCCCTGTAGGTGAATCTTCATGTCGCGTGGAGCTGCCATCATTTGCAGGTCTTCACAGACAGATTGCAGAATCGGATACACATCTACAGTTTCATGAATGGAAGCGGGCACATGCGATTGGTATTTTGACAGTGCTAGTAATTGAGTGACCATTTCATTTAGACGTTCGCTCTCTTTTCTTATTTTCAAAGAAGCTTTTTGTAGAAATTCTATGTCGTCAAATGCTCTTTCACCTATTATTTGGGCATAGCCTGAAATGGTTGTCAGCGGTGTTTTCAGTTCATGGGTAATATTATGGAAGAAAGTTGTGCGTTTTTCTTCGAGCACTACCACTTTGTCTTTCTCCTGTTCAATCGTTTGAATATGCTGCTGAATTTGCAATTGCATCTGCTGGAAATTCTGAGCCAGTTCACCTATTTCATCGGATGCCTTGTTTGCAGAAATTGGCTGATAGTCGCCTGTTGTCATCCTTTTCGTTGCACTTGTCACTTCTTTAACTCTTTGGATGAATTGATTAACTAATAACAATGAAATTAAATAGACGCCGCAAAACAAAAGTATGGTAAGCAAGGTGAATGCCCGAAGCAGGCTTTTATTATGTAAAAAAACATCCGTGTAATCTGCTGTAAAACGAACGACTCCATAGAGCGTATCATTCAGATAAAGCGGGTAAGCGAAATAGAGAAGTGTCCCCTCCCGCAGAGGTTGAATGGTATAAGAAGATTTATTTTGAAAAGCTTGTTTTAACTCCTCGCTGCTGTTCTTCCCTACACTTGCTTGATAGCGTTGTTGTTCCATCAGAATTGGGTGATCGATTGGCACAGCTTCATATAAAAACCGCCCTTCGCTATCAAACAGAGCTACACTTTGGTTATTCAATTTACTTAACTCATTCGCAAGTCTATCACTGTGTTCAACGATGAAATTTCCGTCTTGCGGATGCAGCTGTTCAAATTGCTTTATAAATTGAGTCGACGAATATTGCAGAGAGGTCACAGCTTCTTCGAGATTGGTCATCGTATATTTTTCAAGTATTTTCGCCATGATTTGATTGCTCAGAACAGCTGCAAAGAAAAACAAGATGAAAAAAACAATGAAGAATTTCTTCCGGATCGTTAGTTTCATTGCTCAATATCCTCTCATTCTATAACCTACACCGAATACCGTCTCGATGAGTGATGAATCAAGCTTCTTACGAATTCGTTGAACATGTACGTCCACTGTTCGCAGTCCGCCTTCATAATCCATTTCCCAGACAGTGTCGAGAATTTCTTCTCTTGAAAATACTTGATTCCGATGTTGAGCGAATAATAGTAAGAGTTCATATTCCTTCGGCTTTAATGTGACCAATTGTCTATCCTTGAAAACGGCGTGGGCACGTGGCTCAATATGGATACTCTCATTGACGTGAATCAATCGATATGGCGTCTGGTTGCGTCGAAGTAACACATTCACACGCGCAAGAACTTCCCGAATATCGAATGGCTTCGTCATATAATCTTCTGCCCCGAGTTCGAGCCCTACAACTTTGTCTACGATATCATCGCGCGCCGTCAGCATGAGAATCGGGGAATTTGTCATGACCGTAATCTTTTTGCAAAGCTCAAAGCCCGTCGTATCGGGCAGCATGATATCTAAAATAATAAGATCGATCTCTATCCCTTGAAGAAATTCTAACGCCTTCACTCCTGAAGATGCACCAATGACTCGAAACCCTGCTTTCCGTAAAGCATACGATAGTATATCGTAGATCGATTCTTCATCTTCTATAATTAAGATCGTCTTTTGTACATGTTCCATTTTCATCTTCTCCTACTTCTAAGCTATATCCAGTATAGCGTGAACTTGTTGCTAAGTTGTTGCTTGGTTAAATAAAGAGCCCGTTGAGCCGATATGCTTCTCCTTCAAACACCCAAAATTCGTTTACACAATTACAATTTTAAGGATAATGATAGCTTTTGACAGGAAACCAGAGAGTATTGTTCTAGCAGATAAATTCAAACTATCATATTTCCATTTAACACATTTAGGTATTATACATGATTAGACAAAAACAACTGAAGATGAATTGGCATACTGTTAAGAATATGTAAACTTTCATCAATCGGACTAGCCAGACAGTATTAACAGTGTTATATTCTCAATAACGGTTACCGATATTGACTTTCGTTATTAATGACAGGAGGTGAGAATTTGGAAAACGACAAAGTGTTACGCAAGCTTTTTCTTGGTTTTATTCACATACATATTTTGCATCACGCAAAAGAACATCCCGTTTTTGGTGTGTGGATGCTAGAAGAACTTAGAGAACACGGCTATACCATCAGCCCAGGTACTCTTTATCCAATATTACATTCCATGGAATCAGACGGTCTTCTAATGAAGGAGGAACGTAAAGTGGAGGGGAAAATAAGAAAATATTATACGATAACTGAAAAAGGAGATCTAATACTGATTGAGGCGAGGAAAAAGGCATACGAACTCTTTAAAGAAATCAATGACTAATAAAAGGAGTTACTAATGAATCAAACGAATCCGCGTAGGAAAATTACATCACTTTTAGAAATATTTTTAGTTTCATTAAGACTCGGTTTTACATCTTTTGGGGGACCAATCGCTCATTTGGGGTACTTTCATGAGGAATATGTACGTCGAAGAAAATGGATGGATGAAAAAAGTTATGCTGATTTAGTTGCGTTAGCTCAATTCCTGCCAGGACCGGCGAGCAGCCAAGTAGGAATAGGCATAGGAGTTATGAGAGCAGGAGTTTTAGGAGGGATTATTTCTTTTTTAGGATTTACACTCCCCTCAGTTGTTGCTTTAATACTATTTGCTTTGCTACTCAAAGAATTTGATATCGGAACTGCCGGTTGGATTCATGGATTAAAAATTGTAGCGGTAGCTGTCGTTGCCCATGCCATAATGGGCATGTCAAAAAACTTAACTCCTGATATCAAAAGAAAAGCCATTGCTTTATTCGCTCTAGTCGGTACACTGGTTTGGCAAACAGCTTTCACTCAAATAGGCGTTATATTACTAGCTGCACTCCTTGGGTTTCTTCTTTACAAACAACCTGAAGAATCCGAAGAAACAAGCTCGCCATTCCCAATCGCTAAAAGAATTTCAGTGATTTTTCTAGCACTGTTTTTCAGTTTGCTTTTTCTATTGCCGATCCTGCGAGAAATAACTGGTTCCTATTGGGTAGCTATGTTTGATAGCTTTTATCGAGCCGGCTCATTAGTTTTTGGTGGCGGGCATGTTGTTTTACCTTTATTAGAACAAGAATTTGTACCTACCGGATGGTTAAGTGAGGCATCTTTCTTAGCTGGTTATGGAGCAACACAAGCAGTACCCGGTCCTCTATTCACCTTCGCTGCCTATTTAGGCACTGTTATGAATGGTTGGCTCGGCGGATTGGTCGCAACGGGCGCGATCTTCTTACCAGCTTTCCTTCTGATCCTTGGTGCATTGCCTTTTTGGGATAGTTTACGGAACAACCCTAAAATTAAAGGCGCAATATTGGGCGTGAATGCAGCAGTAGTCGGAATCTTAATCTCCGCCTTTTATTTTCCGATTTGGACAAGTTCCATCTTAGCACCTGTGGATTTTGCCTTAGCCTCAATTTTGTTTAGTATGCTCGCCTACTGGAAACTTCCTCCCTGGATTATTGTAGTTTCCGGGGCTGTAGGCGGATCGCTGTTGGCAATGTTTCAATAAATATGTAAAGCACCACTCGATAAATTTGAGTGGTGTAACTAGTCAATTAAATTTCTTACCTCACAATCTGACCATTTCAAATTATGATTCCTAGCCCACAATATGCTAAGCGATCGATGTCTCCCCTGTTATCCCTCGCCTAATATTCCTTAGGTAAATCTTCAGTTACCAGAAAGTTCGCTTTCCGTAACCCATTTATGGTTTGTAACTCTCTCACCGCCAGTAGTCGGATTGTAATCAACCATATATACAGTTGTGTGTTCAGCTGAATCAATCTCCGCCACGGCACCTTCCATTCCTTGCATATGATCAGCCAGTAAGGTAGCCTCACTTCCTTTTTCTAAAGTCTTGTCATCTGCATCTTTTAATTCTTCCTGGATTACCCATTTATGATTCTCCACCCGCTTTCCATCCGTCGTTGATGTATATGAAACGGTATAGGCTACGGTATCATATGCACCTACTATTGTTGCTTCGGCACCTTCCATCCCTTTCATATGATCTGTCTCAATGATTGCTGTGCTTCCAACTTGATATGTTGGATTTTCCGCTTTTTTTAAGGTTGGCGGGACCTCACCTGATCCAGAATGCTCCATTTCCATGTTCTCATGTTGGGGTTCATTATTAGTACCTGAGTTTTCTCCATCGCTGTTATTCTTACCACATCCACTGATGACCATCATGATTGCGATGGTGAAAATTAGTACATATGGTTTCATTTTCATTCATTAACACCTCTCAATTTGATTTGAAATATGATTTTTTTCTGCAGGCCTCTAGATATTCTCCGAACTTGGTATTCATGAGATCTACCTCCAATTTGTTTTCGGTAGTATTTTGCCCTTTACAGAAGGTTTAAAACGCAAAAGTAAAAACTCCTTAAAAAATCCTTATTTTATCTGTATCATGGCTTTTTTCTTTTCCACTATGTTGTGTTAGAAACATGATGTGAGCCATCTTTAAATAACAGATTAGAAAGCCTAATAATTTCATTAATAATAGTCAAACAGCCAGTGCAATCTAATCAGCACTGGCTATCACGATCTTCGCGTATTATCTATTATTCAATCTTAACTTGCCCCATCATGCCATTGTCTTCATGTTCAAGGATATGGCAATGGAACATATATACACCTTTATGTTTAAATTGTATAGCTATCTTCACTCTTTCATCCGGTTTAATGGATATACTATCTTTCCATCCACGTTCATTTTCCGGTGGCTCTGCTCCATCTCGTGAGAGAATTTTAAATTGTGTGCCGTGGATATGGAATGGATGAATCATACCACCCATCATATCCGGCTTATTGTAAATCTCCCATACTTCAGTGACCCCTTGCTGTTGTGTGAAGTCAATACGTTTCGGATCAAATTTCTTTCCATTTATCGTTACCATGTCCATCATGCCAAAAAGTTCAATTGTCTTGGTAACCGGCAAATCCTGCTCTTCCTCTGTCAATGAAAAATCATTCATCTCCACTGGAGTCTTACTAGTTGATGCACTTTTGTTCGAAACCTCAAATGGTAAAAGAACTGACTCCTCTTCATTTATTAACGCCAGGTCATCATCTGTCTGGATCTTTGAAAAATCAATGATGATTTCCGCTCTCTCAGAAGGCGTCAGGGTAATTTCATTTAACGTAACCGGTTCATTTAAGAAACCACCATCCGTTGCAATTTGAACGAACGAATTTCCCGTATTCAGCTTGAAGGTGAAGTTCCTTGCATTTGATCCATTTAATAAGCGTAAACGAACCTTCTCTTTATTTACAGTTAACTTTGGATTTAACGTACCATTTACCAATAATGTATCTCCGATTGTGCCATCTTCATTCTTAGCTGCGTTATAATTCAATTGTTTTTGCTCATCAAATGTCCGATCTTGAAAAATCAATGGGATATCATTTTCCCCGTATTCATCTGGTAGTTCAAGTCTTTCGGAATTGTTATCAGAAATATAAATTAATCCTGCAAGCCCGTTGTAAACCTGCTCAGCAGTTTTACCCATGGGGTGGGGGTGGAACCATAAAGTTGATGCCTCTTGATCCACTTTGAACTCAATTATTTTTTCCTCTCCCGGTTTAAGAGCATCGTGGGGACCCCCATCGACATCTCCTGCAACCTCTAACCCATGCCAATGGAAAGTAGTTTCTTCATCCAATTCATTTACCGTTTTAATTTTCACTGTTTCGCCTTTTTCAAAACGAAGCATAGGTCCCAAAAAAGATCCGTTGTATCCGTAAGTGTCTGACTCAACGCCGTCAAATATTTCGGTTTTTCCTTTTTCCGCGCGGACAGTGTAGACGATTCCTTCTTCGTCTTTTTCTGACTTAAGAAGGGATGGGATTTTCAATTCATTTTTACCCGTTGAATCATTTAAACTGACCACCTGATCGTGACTCATGTGTCCCTCTATCATGGAGTGGTCCGTTTCTCCTTTGTTTTGACCCTCCGTTGTATGATCCATACTCTGGACAGGCTCTGTTTTATTATTGCTGCAACCACTTATTATGAAAATGCTAATTGCCGCAGCAGCAAGCTTCATCTTAATTTCCATCGATTTTCCCCTTTCTTTTTTATTGCGATTTTAGTGTAACAAGAAAGTATGAAAAAAATATGCAGAGAACATTATATTTGGAAAATGTCACCATGTGCGCAAAGACTTGACTTAATTGATACGAATTATAGGATAATGGATTTACTGATTACGAAAATCGGCAGTGAAACATACCTTTCACAAGTAATCACCTTAGTAAAGGAAGCGCAAGAATCCAAATCACGGGCTCAAGACCTGGCGAACGTGCCGCAAAATGGTTGTTTTACGGTGCATTAGCAGCAGGGCTGATCACGTTCATTATTTGGATTTCCCTTGGCTATCCTGTTTCCTTCGCAATGGAAAGAGTGGTGACAGTACTAATCATTGCTTGTCCACATGCTGTAGGCCTGGCAGCTCCTTTGGTTGTGGCAGTTTCAACATCACTAGCAGCTAAAAATGGACTTCTCATACGAAATCGAGCTGCTTTTGAATGTGCCCAAAATATTGAAGCCATCGTTTTCGATAAAACCGGTTCACTTACAAAAGGCGAATTTGGCGTAACAAACATTTACACTTTTGAAAACTTCAGTGCAAAAGACGTTATTTCTTTTGCAGCCGCGGTTGAAGCACAATCCCAATACCCTCTTGCGAAAGGTGTAACTAGGAAAGCAGAAGAGATGGGCATCCCTCTGCAGCGAGTGGGAAATTTTCAATCACTCGCTGGGAAGGGATTGGAAGGGACTGTGCATGGCAAACAAGTCATGGTCGTCAGTCCCGGTTATGTGAAAGAGTTGAATCTAAAATTTGATAATGTTCAATTTGATCAATGGTCTTCTGAAGAAAAGACGGTAGTATTTACGTTGATTAATAAAAAACTTGTCGGTTATGATCCCCCTTGCTAATATCGTTCGCGAAACTGCTATAGTGGCAGTCAAAAAGTTAAAAGAAATAAATGTCAAATCAATCATGCTTACAGGAGATACTGAAAAAGTGGCGCATTATGTAGGTAAACAACTCGCAATGGAAGAGATCTTTGCTGAAGTCCTTCCACACGAGAAGTCCGAAAAGATAGAGCATATACAAAAAGTTGAACAACTTCGGACTGCAATGACTGGAGATGGTGTAAATGATGCTCCCGCCCTTGCAAAAGCAGACTTAGGCATTGCTGTAGGTGCAGGTACCGATGTAGCTATCGAAACCGCCGATGTTGTTCTTGTTAAAAGCAATCCGCTTGACGTCGTAAATATTATCAAACTTTCAAGGGCAACCTATCGTAAAATGATACAAAACCTGTGGTGGGCTGCTGGATACAATATCATTGCAATCCATTGGCTGCAGGGCCCCTATATAAATTCGGCAGACTAATCATGTTTCAATCTCTTCCCTATCAATTTGCTTCTAAGTAGTTGTATCCTTTTATGCGTATGAATGTAAACTCGCGATAAATAAAATTGAACACGAATATCAGAATCCCATAAAACCACCAAAAAACGGACTAAGCCAAATAATAATGTACGTCAAACCATCGAAGAAGAGTAGTACACCTAACGCGATCATCATATAGCCTCCGATTTTCGTAATGGTTAGATTGTGTTTTTGTATCCATGAAACCCGGGTAATAAATAAGGACAAAAAGAAAAAGGGAATCGCGAATCCGAGAACGTATGCACTCATATACCATACACCTAAACCAGGATTTTGGGATGCCATCATGAAAATAGCTCCTGTGATTGGTCCCGTACATGGAGTCCACCCTGCTGCAAATGCAAGTCCAATGAGGAACGTACCGAAATAACCGGCAGGACGATTCTTAAATTGTAACTTTTTCTCCTGCATTAGAAACTTAGGCGTAAAGAAACCTAGAATCATTAAACCGAAAATAACAATGAAAATCGCACCTACCTGGCGAAGGACGTCTTGATATTGATAAAAAAATGTACCAACAAGTGATGAGCTATACCCGAGAAAGATGAAGATAACTGAAAAACCGCTTAAGAAAAAGATTGTATGGAAGATTCCACTCTTCCTATATCGTTTTTTATCTGATTTAAGCTCATCAAGCGACATTCCCGTTATGTAAGATATAAAAGCTGGATATAACGGTAATGTGCATGGTGAAATAAAATTCAGAAACCCTGCACCAAACGCAAGAAACAAATTCAAATCCGCAAACATCTATCTTATCTCCTTTTTCGAACAATCCTACAAAACAGAATCGTCTTTAACATCGCTAGTAGCTATAACCAATACGATGATTCAAATCCCCCAATAGGTGATCGTATCCAAGATGCCAATGACGATTAGTACAAAGCCTGCAAACCGTTGTATAACTCTTCCTACTCTCATGCTTCGCTTCATTATTAGACGCTTTGCATCGAAAAACCATATTAAAAAGAACAATAAGAGGAGAGGAAGAGAAGTTGCAATCCCAAAAACGGCTGGTAGAACGAAGCCATACGAAGTCGTCACAACGATGGGCATAAGCCAAAGAAAAAAAAGGACGAACATAGTCGGACAGAAAGCAAGTGAAAAACTAGCTCCCAATAAAAAGGAGCCCAGCTTCCCTTCACGGAGCTTCATCGGGATACTCATTGTTATGCGTTGAAGAAACCCTAGTTTGAGAACACCCATCAAAACCAGACCCGTCAGTATAATTAGGGGTCCAATCACTTTACGAAATAGAGGGAAATAATCTGTCATTTTCATTTCAAATGATTGGCCAAATAAATATGCCAGTAATCCTAGGGAGCTAAAGACAGCAACTTTCCCGCCAATAAAGAAAAGAATCTCAACCCATTCTGTTTTCATTTGAACCGTACGATTCCCGTAAAATGTGATTGCACTCATATTTCCGGTCAATTGACAAGGCGCAACAGCACCTAGTAAACCCAATAATAGAACATAGATTATTGGAACATCCGCAAACGAATGTACAAGTGTCGTAAGCGGTTCACTTATTATTTGACTGATCTTCGACATCAATCCATACATCTATGAAGCACCGTCCATTTTCTTATTTCGCTAATTTCCCGTTTTTCGCAAATCTATCTCAATTGAGACTTCCACCATTTGTAATATGAATATCATTCGTATGTATTCCGATGGCAATCGATATATCCCAAACCATGTAAGTGTTCAAATGTATCATTTTTTACTTCGTCAAACGCATACAGTTTACTTTCTTTGTTACAGGCCGACATAATCGCGACTAGCGATAGCAATCCCACAATAATTTTGAACCTTTTCATCATGAGCTCTTCTTTTCAGTTCCACTTATAACCAATTCCCCATACTGTCTTCAAAAACTCATCAATTGGAAATCCAGCCGTTTTTAATTTATCCCTCAAATTTCGGATATGCGAGTCTACGGTACGGATATCTGTGTAGGTATTATATTCCCATGCAGCATGTAATAACTGTTCTCGTGTAAACGTCTTTTTAGGCCGTGAAATCAAAGCTTCAATAATATAAAATTCTTTTAGTGTCAGCTGCACTTTTAAATATTCATATTGTAATGAATAGGTTTCCTTGTCCAGTTTGAAATCACCATAAATAATTTTCTCCTTTTCCTTTTGGTCTTCAGGATAACGGCGCAATAGTGCATTTACCCTTGATAATAATTCTCTTTCATCAAAAGGCTTCGTAATATAATCATCCGCTCCCGTATCTAGCCCTTTCACCATATCAAGCTTGTCTGTCCTGGCCGTTAACATAATAATAGGGACGTCCGAAAACTCACGGATCTTTTCACACACTTCCCATCCATCCATTTCAGGCATCATGACATCCAACAAAATAAGACTAACCCTTTCTTTAATTAGCGTTTCCAACGCCTTCTTCCCCCTTGTCTCTTTGATACACCTGAAGCCGTGTGGAATCAGAAATAATTCAATGAGGTCTAGCATCCTCTGTTCATCATCAATTAGTAAAATTGTTCTCATACGAGCTTTGACCTCTCTTCAAATTATAATCGTGAACGTGCTACCTTCTCCTAAATTACTTATGACATCAATGCTACCGTCATGTGCTTCGACAAGTTCCTTGACGATTGCCAGACCGATTCCTGATCCTCCCGATGTTCGTGAGCGTGATTTTTCCACCCGATAGAGTTTTTCAAAAATGAAGTCAATTTCCTCTAAAGGAATGCCGATTCCAACATCTACAACAGAAATGACTGATTTCTTTCCTTTCTTGGAAACCTTCATTTTAACCGTTGATTGTTCTAATGAATATTTCAAAGCATTATCTAGTAAATTCAACACAATTTGCTCCAAACGCAATGGGTCAGCATGGATTTTGAAATCCATATCGCAAATTAAGTCCAATTTAAGTTTTTTTAATTTAAATGAAGGTTCGACTAGCTTAAAAATATCCTCAAAAAACGGACGTGCCTCAAAATATTCCTTTGACACTGTGAAGGTGTTTTCATCCATTTTCGCTAGATCCAATAAGTTTTTGACAAGTTCTTTCATTCGATCCGACTCTTCCGCAATAATCACTAGATAGTGTTGACGTTCTTGTTCAGACACTCCTTGTCTAATAGCCACTTTCGAATAACCAATCAAATAAGTCAATGGTGTGCTTAATTCATGGGCAACAGATGCGAGAAACTCATTGCGCTCCGTTTTTAACCGTTCTAAATCATCCGCAAGCTTTTGAATGGAAGTTGATAATTCGCCCAGTTCGTCACTTCCTATGAACGGTAGGCTTACCTTGAAATTGCCCTTGCTTAATTTCTCTGTTGCTTTCTTCATACGGATTAAGGGACGTGTAAGAAATTTGGAAAGAACAGCATATATTATTAATAATGCGACTACACTTGTTACTCCTGCCAGACCAAAATGCAAATTTAATTTCCCTACTAACTGTTCAATAGGATGTGTACTTTGAAACATTATTACATAACCGGATTGACTTGGATTCACTTTATAAGGATGTGCGCTAACAATGTATGACGATCTTTTCCAATCTGAGACCAAAATCTGATCAATCTGCAAATCGAGATCGTTTACTTGCGGGAGATCTCTTTTTAGTGTTTCTATATTTTCCTCTGAACTACGGATTATTTCGCCTTGATTATTTGTAATAAGGACTTCTCGTTCCTCATCTTTTTCCATCAAGACGATATGCTTCATAGTGGTATCTGAATAATTTTCACTAAGAACGTCTCGATGATTAGAACCGGTTGCCAATAAGCGGGAGAACTCTTCATCAACCCTTGTATGAATGATGTTCTGATGAAGATAAAGGATAAGGGATGTTTCCATGATTAATACTGCAATAAAAAAATATGCGGTTAACTTTATAGAGATTCTGTTCACTTGAACATTCGCCCCTCTCCTGAAATTTAGTATAAGAAATAATTATGGAGTAAATATGCAGAAAGTGATGTATCTATATTCAAAAGTGATTTTCCGCTATATTCATGACAGCTTTGTGACTGTATAGTTTTTAATAGAACTTCAGTATAGTGATTATTATAAATAAATACTGCACGGGTGTACTGTTCGGTGAAGATAAAACGCTTAATGAGCGCGCTAAGCAACTTTATGATCGGGTTCAATGCTGTTATGATCACTTGGAAGGAGTTTATGAGCGGCAAACGGCGAGCTATGAGCGGCAACTGGGATTTATGAGCGTAGACAAGGAGTTTATGATCGCCGGCAGACAAATAAGGCTAGAAAAAGAATAAGAGCTGCCAAGAAGCCATTTTTCAATGACTTTCCCGACAGCCCTTTTACTTTTTTTAAAGCAACGTCTTCCGCTTCTAGCTATTCACAAGCAAAGCCATCTCGATCTCCATCCATTTTGATGGAGTAGGCGGGGTGGCCTTTTTTCACGCCATTTGGATACTTCTTCCGTAACACTGTGCAATTCTGAAACACTTCTGTAGGTTCATCTGAAACTGTTGTCTCTATTTTCTCTTTTACTGGATATGCATAGCTATCAAAACCACGATCTGTCGCATAATCCTCTAACATCCAAATTCCAACGCCCGACTTTTTGGCTTGTTGCTCCGCTTTCTCAAATTCATCCAAATAACGTGTATTTGGCAGATACACATAAGCTACTCTTGCCAAGCCTTCTTTCAATAATTGCTCCTGTACGCTTTTTCCGTATATATATACGCCAGCAATCTGCCGTATTTATCGTATTTTTCACCGATATTAAACTCAATCTCTGGCTTCCCTTTTTGCAACAGCTCTTGATTGCGCACTTTCGCTTCTAGGCCAAACGGCTGCTTGCCAAGTCGGGGATGGTTCGTTTCTGGTATGTCGATCAATAGATAGCGCACATTCTGCTCTTTGCCTTCATACATGATTTTTATTGTAACGCTGTCTTATCGCTATAAAAACAAGCGTACATATATAAATTATATCACTAGTGTCGCATAAATAAACTTTTTCATTGGTTTCATTTCTAATAACATCATTAATCGCTTTTTAAGGATAATTTTGTTTCCAAATAAAAAAGCACTATAAAAAACAGGAGTTTCAAGTGAATCTTCTAACATGTTTAAAATTGTTTCACCGTATCTCTTTCTTTCAGCATAAGACATTTCAAATACAACTTCTTCGTCACAAGATAATTCGCTCCATATGTGAATCTCCTTACATAGAATATGAACGAATAGATTAAATCAGTGTAAAGAACTTACTATTAACATAAACAATTTTATGCATACATCTTTTCGTTTAAAATGAATCAACTCATGATGAAGCACCATGTTTAATTCAACAGTAGGTATTTTCCTAGTCGATAATAGAATCGTTGGATTGTGTAACCCAATGAGGGCTGGACTTGCTATTTGATCATTGTACACAAGTTTTAAATACGTCTTATTCTTAGCTTTTCTTTATGGCTATCCAACAACTGATAAGCATCATTAACGACTACTATTGAGATATTATTTTTTAAATTTTCCATAATAATATACATTCCAGCCACCAAAAATGATGGCTCCAACTCCTCAAATACTTAAGTATACCAACACCCATTCAAAAGAAATATATTGTTCAGGAATTATTTCTCTCCAATAGCCTGTCTGTATAGCAGTAATAGTGCTATTCTGTTCTGTTGAAAGAAAAGAGAGCCCTCGTACAATCAGCCAAACAGGTACAAGAAAGAAGATTTAGAACAAGAATACACTCCACAACAGTGCTTCCCACAACAGATAATACGATAAGATTTTCAAATAACTCGCTCACATTATGCATCTATTTCTCTGAAAACCATTGTTTTAAATCTTTGATATCTTCTTTCGAAATATCCTCACCGTCATAAAGTGTAGATAAGAAGTTTCTCACAGAACCTTGATACAATACGACGAGTAGGCTTTGAGCTCTCCATCTTTTGTACTCTTTGAGAGATAGACAGGGAAGTAAGTATTTGCACGGACCTTGTTTATTGGCTAATAACAGCCCCTTGTCAACCAATCTTGAGAAAAAAGTAGCGATTGTCAATCCTTTCCAAGCCCTATAATTTCGAGAAAAAATCTCTAACAATTAATTGGATTGTCCGGGACCGCCTATCTCCCATATCACTTGCATCAACTCCATTTCTTTATCCGATAACTTTTGAAACTCCTTCATCGTGTACACTTAGCAAATCATTATGTGAGTCCACACTTTTGACTACTACAATGTTGTAGTAGTCAAATGTTTTATTTTTTCTTTTCGAATTCTTTAAATGCACTTTCCAATGGTAAGCGACAAAGAAAAACTGACCTTTGCTATCATATAGAGCTACGCTTTGCGCGTTCAATTTGCTCAGTTCATTCGCAATCGCATCATACTCTTCCATAAAAAGTTTTCGTCTTGCGAATGTAGCTGTTTAAATTGCCTCATCAAATCACCAAGTCTAAAACCGAAGAAATTTGTATTACCTCACCTAATTTTAGCCACACTAATGAATAAAAGAGAATAAAGGGTGAAATTATGGTAATTAGAATTGTTACAACTCTCGTACTGATCTTTTATTCTATCTTTGGTCTGTATTGGTGGGGGTTGAAAACACCCGTAGCTAGATACCTATCATCAACATTTATCAAAAGAGAATATTGCTGTCTTGATTGAAAAGCTGCTGAGGAAGCAATAAGTTACTAATATTGTGACTCTTACCTAAAATTCAGAATCAAAAATTCTTTACTTCACTGTTTTTGAGTAAAGTAATAACTAATTTCTGTGATCTAATTATGCTAACCGGGTAGTTCAAAACGAGAAGGAAAACATCGAGAAAGTACTCATAAAAAAATGCAAATAGGGAACTTTATGAATGCACCGAAAAGGAGGTTTTTGAATGCGGCACTGGTTTCTATTGCCGATTTATTTAATCATGCTGTCCTTATTTTTTTTCGTCGTTGTTTCAGCTCAAGAACAACCAACCCAGGAAAAATTATTGGAAGAACGAATGAACTACTATTTAAAATTCGAGAACGAATTTGTCCCTTGGTACTATTTAGCTGCTGTAGACCAGTTTGAACGCAACATCCAACAAGTACGTAATGATATTCCAAATAAGGAAGGAATCATTGCTCTCCAATTTACCAAAGACTATTGGATGGGTGAGCTTAATCCAAATAAGGAAGATACATCACCGTTGTCTATTGCAATTTTCGCAGGAAAAGGATTGGACGGAAATGGGGACGGTTACGCTGATCTGGAGGATAATGAGGATGTGCTTTTTACGATGGCTACTTTTTTAAGTGGATACGGAAGTGCTGAAGAGGAATTTTCTTTGGCTTTATGGGATTACTATAAGCGTGAAGAAACCGTCAATCAAATTATTACCATTGCGAATCTTTATAAACACTTTGAAACGTTGGATTTGGATGAGCACGCCTTTCCTATTCCCATCAAGCACAATTATAGTTTTCAAGGTACTTGGGGAGCTAACAGAGGATGGGGCGGTCGAAGAATACACGAAGGAACCGATTTGTTTGCCTCCTATGGAGTTCCTGTCCAGTCAACATCTTACGGAATTATTGAAACATTGGGATGGAATGAATACGGAGGATGGAGAATAGGTATTCGTGATATCCATAATACGTACCATTATTTTGCTCATTTAGCTTATTTTAATGAAGGTCTTAAAGAAGGCGACATTGTTGAACCTAGAACTACTATCGGCTATGTCGGCAATTCTGGATATGGAAAGAAAGGTACCTCAGGTAAATTTCCTCCTCATCTTCACTACGGTATGTATAAAGATAATGGACGGACGGAGTGGGCTTTCGATCCATACCCCTCCCTTAGACTTTGGGAAAGACAAGACAGGAATACTGACCGTTAGTAATTTTGTGGGAAGGCAATTCATAGGTACGAATCGTTAAAAGAGAATGAAGGAGTTCCTCCACGCTCTTTCTTACATTCTCCAAAGGTTTTGAAATGTTCCAATTCCCTCAGGATCTATTCCACACCGACCTACCCTTGCCTAAACAGCGCCGCTACCATCATCGATTTCATTAACGATGATGATAGCGGCGCTTAATTTTGATACAGAGATTTTTTCAGTGTCCTCTACCCAAAAGGAGCGGTTTTTTATAATTTGGGCTTACTTTGAAGAAGTTCCGCTATTTACTGTTCATACTAACCCTGATTATCTCTTCTAGCGATATACTCATCATACGCAGCTTGCACCTTATCAGATTTCCGTGAAACTCAAGGGCTAATTTGATTCAGCAAATATAATACCTAAAGCAAACAGCCTGTCACGATAACAAAAGTAAGAAGACCATCTTTTATTGGATTAATCAAAGCAAAATATATACGAGCAATGTTGAAAAAAAATAGATAGAGCGTAAGCCCCCAATCTGTATTCAGCAATAGTCTCTTACCTGCTTCGTCAATGTTATACGGCCAAGGCGAGAAAAGTGTCACATGCTCTCACGTGCTAACATGCGCTGATACTGTACCTTTTTTCAATACAAAGAATGGTAAGATGCGCTTGCCGCCGCTAAACCGATTGATCCTGCACCAATGACAGCTACCTGTAGATCAGGCTCGCAACAACCTGTGTTTTGTTCACAGCAAGTTGATGGTTAAATAATGTTAAATTCTATTATAAAAACTCCTCTATGTTTTCCACTGATATATATGAGAAAATAAAAAGTTAGCTTATAATTGCTCCTTGATCTCTTGAAATATTTGTATACTCTGCCTATTTTTTATTATACGTTCATTACTTACTGGCAAATAGTTGAATTCGTTCACCAATTTCATCCCGCACACGCTGGAACTCTGCCCAAATGTCTTCTTCCGTCCCGGTTGCTTTAGCCGGGTCGTCAAATCCCCAATGTTCACGACGAATTGATGGAGGAGTCTTAGGGCATTTATCCGCAGCATCCCCGCAAAGTGTAACGACTAAATCCGCATTGTTAAGAATCTGAGAATCTATTGTGTTTGATGTTTGATTTGAGATATCAATCCCAATCTCGCTCATTACCATTATTGCCTTAGGGTTTACTCCATGTGCTTCAATACCAGCACTAAGTACATTCCATTCCTGACCGAGAATTTTCCTCCCCCAGCCTTCTGCCATCTGGCTGCGGCACGAGTTTCCTGTGCAAAGAAAGTACAAAGTTTTTTTCGTCATAACTATAATCCCCTTTTCTAATCAATTTAGATGATCAATAACCATACATACAGTCCGATCGGTGTAATAAATAGCGTAGGGATCGTTAAGATTATACCGACTTTAAAATATGATCCCCAGCCTATTTTCACTCCCTTTTGAGAAAGCACATGCAGCCACAACAAAGTTGCCAGTGAACTGATTGGCATAATTTTAGGCCCGAGATCTGATCCGATCACATTTCCATAGATGAAAGATTCACGAACGGCACCTGTTGTTAGACAAATTTTTGGGCTGGCAGGTAACAAAAACTAACGTTATTGCAAAGATTGCTATCGCAATACTAGTTGTAACCAATCAATTTTCCTCCCTAGCCACATGAAATACGTAAACCTTGTTTTTCCAAGTCGTTAATCGATTCATCCTGTCCCGGCAATTGGTCAAGAATACTTTTAATCAGCAGGTAATCCTCATGCTCAGAATTGATCGAATAAAAGATCCATTGTCCTCTCCGCTCTTCTCTTACCAGCTCAATATCTCTCAATTTACGCAGATGTTGGCTAATGGCTGGCTGGCTCATCTTAAAAATCCCCACGAACTCACAGACGCAACATTCATGAGAGGATAGTAATTTCATCATCGTCAAACGTGTCTTATCACCTAGCAATTTTAAAAGTTGTGAGGCGCGCTGTAAATCGACAGTTTCTTTTGGTTTCATTTTATAACCTCCTTGAAAACAGTATATAATGATATGCTTATATGACCAACAAAGAATATAAAAAATCCCGACTTCGATATAAATATTATCGTCATCGGGATTCATTTATATTATTGAACACAATTTTTATTTTGCTGAAATTCACTCACATGCCCTGCCATCATTATTCCGATCCAAATGAGAAGCGTATGCAGGGTGTCCTTTTTTGACGCCGTCAGGATATTGTTTTCGCAGTTCCGTGCAGTTTGGGTATATTCCCTTTTCTCCACTTACAGACTGTTTGGCTGTCTCATTGGCCGGATGCTTATCGCTATCAAAACCACGATCTGTCGCATAATCCTCTAACGTCCAAATTCCAACACCAGACTTTTTAGCGTGTTGCTCTGCTTTCTCAAATTCATCCAAATAACGTGTATTTGGCGGATACACATAAGCTACTCTCGCCAATCCTTCTTTCAATAGTTGCTCCTGCACGCTTTTTCCGTCTATGTATATATACGCCAGCAATCTGCCGTATTTATCGTATTTTTCACCGATATCAAACTCAATCTCTAGCTTCCCTTTTTGCAACAGCTCTTGATTGCGCACTTTCGCTTCTTGGCCAAACGGCTGCTTGCCCAGTCGAGGATGGTTTGTTTCAGGTGTGTCGATCAATAGATAACGCACATTCTGCTCTTTGCCTTCATACATGATTTTTATTGTATCACCATCAATCGTCTTGACCAATTCGACTGGAATCAAGCCATCGCGGCTCGGTTCTTTTTTTTCTTCCATTAATTCAGGAAAATAGACAGCCGCGATCGCGACTACTACGGCAATCAGAAAAGAGCCGACCCATTTTTTTCCCGTATTCTTTTTCTTTGTACTCATTTAATTAAAATCCTCTTTTCTACAAACTAAATCCAATATAGGCCAAGCCGACTCCCAACCCGAATGTCAGCACAGTATAGGCCGCTGAACGCCCTATTCGGCCTTCTTTCCAATACGTCCAAATTTCTTTCATTAAGGTGGAGTATGTCGTCAACGCTCCCGCCACGCCTGTCGCCCAAAACAACGTCCACTGCAATGGCAGCTCCATGCCGACAATCCAACCAATGAAAAAGCTGCCTATGCTGTTAACGAGTAACGTCCCAAATGGCAAGACGCTTCCGTTCAGTCGGTTTGATACTTCAAATCGCAAAATTGCTCCAAGAAACCCGCCAAAGCCAACCGCCACTATATGCCATATCATTCAGGTCACCTTCCTTGCCAATGTAAATCCGAAAGCCGCCATGGTAAGACCTCCGAATAAACAACAGAAGACATATGCACCTGCAATTACCATCAAACCGTCCTTCAGCAACTGGATTGTCTCTAAGCTAACGGCAGAAAACGTTGTGAAGGCGCCTAGGAATCCAACCGTGATAACCGTAACTGCAAGAGGAGAAAGATGCCCGCCAAGCCTTGCTCGTTCCACTAGAATACACAGCAACAATGTCCCGACCATATTTACAGCAAACGTGGCAACAGGAAAAGCACCATTGACGATCCATAACTGACCGACCAGTAAGCGGGTTACCGCACCGATTGCCCCTGCAATTCCTATGTATAGTCGCACTCTCATTTATTCACGTCCTCCAGCTAAGTTTCATTTCATTCAATTACATAGCCTAATGAACGAAGCACATTTTTCATGAAGGACCGCATATATACGTAAACTTCTTCACGCTCAGGCTCTTGCATGACGTCGTGGTACAGATCTTTCCATCTCTTATCCTGCAGTTCGGATAAATTTTGTGCTTGTGCCCATTTGCGAGAGTAATCGGGATCCGTTATTTCATCCGCTTCTCCCGTCAGCAGCAGAAATGGGACATCCTGTATCACCGAGTCCTTCTGCATGACATTCTTCAATAGAATTTGCAATTCTCGATACCAGCTTGCTGTAATGACCGAAGTATACAATGCATCGTCTTTGTATTGCTCTAGAAATTCAGCATTACGCGATAGCAAAGCCGGCGTGATTTCATGGTTTAGCTTCATCGATTGAGATAATTTCGTTAACATCTGTGCCAGCAACGGCGGTTGATGTTCCAAATGCAGCCAAGGCGAGGAACAAATAATACCCGCGCATTCCACCTGTTCCATCTGCATTATTCGAAGAAGGCATGTCGCACCTAATCCATGTCCATATAAAAACAGCGGTAAGTTGTCGTCGAGCCCTGTCATAACCAATTGTTTAATAAATCGACGATATTCTTTAAATGTTTCCGAATGAACGGTCAAGCCTTCTTTTCCATGACCAGGCAAATCTCCTGTCACGACATGGAAGCCATCATTCCTCAATCGCTGAATGAGCCAAACATACCGACGATGATGTTCATATGCATTATGGACAATTACTACTACAGCTTTCGGCTGGCCTTCCGCTTCCCACTTCCACATGGCCATCACTCCTCATTTAGCTTTATTACTTTATGGAATGCCCTTCTTTTGTATCGGAAAAACCAAATCTTTGTTAGGATAAATTATACATGATTTTTTGGAAAAGAGGAGATTTCATTGATTTATCCATACGAAGGAAAAATACCTGAGATCGATCCATCTGTATATATTGCAGATTATGTAACCATTTCAGGTGATGTCACGATCGGTCCCGAATCATCCATTTGGTTCAATACGGTTATTCGCGGCGATGTGTCCCCGACAATTATCGGCCGAAAAGTGAACATCCAAGATTTTTGTTGTCTGCATCAAAGTCCGAAATTCCCGCTTATTTTAGAGGATGAGGTGACGATTGGACATAAAGTGATGCTACACAGCTGCACGATCAAAAAAGGAGCACTGGTTGGGATGGGCGCAACGATTCTGGATGGAGCTGAAATCGGGGAAGGCGCATTTATCGGAGCGGGCAGCTTGGTGACCCCTGGCAAGAAAATTCCGCCTAACACCTTAGCGCTCGGTTCTCCGGCTCGAGTCGTTCGTGATTTGACCGACGAAGACCGTGCCGACATGACGCGTATCGTGAACGAATACGCACGTAAAGGACAATTGTATAAAGTGCTGCAAGACGAATAAGCACTAGCACCCATTCTTTTGTGGAATGGGTGCTTTTGGTGCGGTAAGCAGAATGAATGGCTCGGTTCCATACAGGATTGGTTCGGTGTATATGCTCTTTGGTGCGTTCCGTCCGTACTTTCGCTCGGTAGAATGCCAGTTTGGTTCGGTGCAGGTTTTTTTGGCGCGGTCCACCATCTTATTCAGAACACTCGATTCCAAACAGGCGCAAACGGTTTCACTCCTCTGCGATTCATTGGCAGTATTTTCATATCCGCCACTATATGACTGATATAACCAGCCAGCCCTGCCTCGAAGACTCCTTTCATCGGCCACTCCAGCATCAGATGATGTAAAATGAAAGCGAAAAAAACGATGCCTAGTACAGAATGCGTATATGACCGGTGCGGAAGAAAGGAAGCGATGATAATATAGCTTCCGGCCAGAAGGATTCCAGTTGAATTATGTAAATACAATCCGAACAGTACGACGAATATTCCTGTCAATGTCAACAGCCGTCTTTGGGTAATGAGCTGCGACAGAACAACCAGCGCCAGTCCTGCAAATCCATATGTCAGATCGGAAGTCTGGAATCCTCTGCTAATAGATTGATAGACGATAATCAGCAACAAAGCCACGCCTAATAATCGTAAAACAGTTTTACTAATCTGCTTTGAAAGCGTGACCCGATTAGCTGCCAGACCATTCGTATCGAGGTCCGGCACAAGTGCTGAAGCTCCTCCTACTGCTGTACAGAGCAGAACGGTCATTGGATCCGATTGTGCCTTGAAGCCGGCAACTGCTCCAACTGTAGCCCCAACAACTAAATGTGAAGTTCCTTTCATTAAATAAACCCTCTCTGTCTGCAAAATTCTAAGTTGTACGTAATCTAGCTACTCTTAATGCTTTCCTACTGATCTTCCTATATACTGATACCAGTTGAACTACTCCCACTTTCACTACGTTTAGAAGTGGGAGATTCCTAAGATCACCGGCGTAACCGCCAGTTATTGATTAGGCTATCCCCGCAGCCCCTGCGGTTAGAAGTCTGTCCGCTTCCTTTTTAAGATTTATACTTGCGTTAAGATCTCGGTCGTAATGGACTCCGCATCCTGGACAGTCCCATTCACGCAAGGCAAGATTCTTAACGTCTTTGTTTCTATAGCCACAAGATGAGCAAAGTTGGCTTGAAGGGAATGTTTTACCTACAGAAACAACCTGTTTTCCGTACCACTTCGCTTTATATTCAAGCATTGTTCTGAATTCTGACCAACTTACTTCGCTAATCGCCTTGGCCAACTTGTGGTTTTTGAGCATATTGGATACTTGCAAATCTTCTATTCCGATTACATCGTGGTTTTTGATGATATCGGTTGAGATTTTATGCAAGTAATCCTTTCGCTTATTCGCAATGCTTTCTTGGATACGCGCAACTTTGACACGTTGTTTTTGATAATTTCTCGCTTCACTTAGCTTACATTTTCTTTTGATAGCCAGCTCTCTCCGTCTTGAGAGAATCCGTTGAGCTTTTGCTAACTTCTTCTCTAATGAACGAAAGTACTTGGGATTGTTATACACTGTGCCATCTGATAAGACTGCAAACTCTTTCAAACCCACATCAACACCCACGGAGGAATTCGTTTTAGGTACTTCTTGTACTTCTGTTTCCACAAGAATCGAAACGAAATATTTGTCCGAAGAAGTATGTCGAATCGTTGCATTCATGATTCGACCCTTCACTTCACGACTTCGCGAAAATTTTATCATGCCCAACTTAGGGAGTTTAATTTTGTTGCCAACGATTGCGATATTGCCATTTGTTTGTTTTGTTGTGTACGATTGAACATCATGATTTTTTGATTTAAAGCGGGGTGCTTTGTTTTGTTTTTTGAAAAGTCTTGTATAAGCGTCAGCCAAGTTTTTTAAGGAAGATTGAAGGGAAATGCTATCCACTTCGTTTAACCAAATGGTACTTTCTTGCTTTTTTAACTGAGTTAGTTCAGCGGAACAGGTAGTGTACGAGAGTCCTTTCCCTGTCTCTTTATACGTGCTGTCCCATTTAGCCAAAAAGTGGTTAAAAACAAAGCGGCTACAGCCAATGGTTTTTGCGATTAAAATACGTTGTTCTTTGTTCGGATGAATTTGAAACCGATAAGCTTTGTGGATCAGCATGAAATTCACCTCCACCAAAAAGAATGTACGTTCTCATTATAACCGACTGACATACTCTTTGGCTAGCGCCAACCGATATTTATCACCCACTTACCCATTGGGCTACGCCCTACACATTCCTTGAAGTGGGCGTCTTCTGTCGGAAAATGATAAAACGAAAGGAATTACTACATGATTACACAATTTTTCTCTTACTACAAGCCACACCGGCGCTTATTCCTCATCGATTTTTTCAGTGCCATATTTGTCGCCTTGCTTGAGCTGGCTTTTCCATTAGCCGTTCAATGGTTTATTGACGGTCTATTGCCTTCAGGTGACTGGAGCCGAATTGTCACTGTCAGCTTTTTATTGCTCCTCGTTTATTTGCTAAGTACGTTTTTACACTATATCGTCAGCTATCTAGGCCATAAACTGGGGATCAATATCGAAACCGATATGCGGCGTGAACTTTTCGAGCATGTGCAACGGCAGTCATTCCGGTTTTTCGACAATACCAAAACAGGACATATTATGACACGCATCACGACAGATTTATTCGATATCGGAGAACTTGCCCACCACGGTCCTGAGGATGCATTCATTGCGATCATGACTATTCTTGGTGCATTCGGACTAATGTATACGATCAATCCCGAGCTGGCGCTTATCGCCATTGTCATGGTTCCCTTGCTTGCTGTTGTTGTAACGTTCTGCAATAAGAAAATGAATGCTGCCTGGCATAAGATGTATGACAATATTGCTGATGTCAACGGCAGAGTGGAGGATGCGGTTTCAGGATCACGCGTTGTTAAATCTTTCACCAATGAAGAGTTTGAGCTGCGTCGTTTCCAACAAGACAATGCGCGTTTCCGAACTGCCAAGCTAGTCGCATATAAAGTGATGGCGTGGGCCACCTCCTCCATGTACATGCTCACACGTCTCGTCACACTTGTGATCTTGATCGTCGGCGCTTGGTTCACGGTCAACAATAAATTGAGTTATGGTGAATTGGTCAGTTTTATTTTATTTAGCAATATATTGATCAAGCCAATCGACAAGATCAGTGCGCTGTTGGAATTGTACCCAAAAGGAATGGCGGGCTTCGGTCGTTTCCGCGAATTGATCAACCAAGCTCCAGAAATTAAAGATGCTCCGGATGCTATCGAAGTGGACCATTTGCGTGGGGACATCCGGCTTTCCAACGTCACTTTTGGCTACGAAGCGGAAAAGCCTGTATTGCGTAATATCGACTTGTCCATTCAGGCTGGACAGACTGTCGCGTTCGTCGGTCCATCAGGTGCAGGGAAAACCACCATTTGCTCACTCATTCCAAGATTTTACGAAGTCAATGAAGGAGCGATTTCCATTGACGGTCTGGACATTCGGCAAATGACGCAAAAATCGTTGCGCAGCCAAATCGGGATTGTCCAGCAAGATGTGTTTTTATTTACAGGAACGATTCGGGAGAATATTGCGTACGGCAAATTAGACGCAACAGATGAAGAAGTTTATGAAGCGGCTCATAAAGCACATCTTGCCGATTTGATCAGCAGCATGCCGGATGGTTATGAAACTCAAATTGGGGAAAGAGGACTGAAGTTATCCGGCGGTCAGAAACAACGATTGGCCATCGCTCGGATGTTTTTAAAAAACCCGCCTATCCTTATTCTGGACGAGGCGACATCTGCACTTGACACCGGGACGGAACGGATCATTCAGAAATCACTCGAGGAACTTTCCGTAAATCGGACTACCCTCGTCATCGCCCATCGATTGACAACGATCCGCAACGCCGATCGGGTCATCGTCATGACGGAAGACGGAATCGAAGAACAAGGCACCTATGAAGAGCTGGTGCACCAAAATGGAACATTTACCAAATTGCATATGGCGAATCAAGTCTAATGAGAAAAACCAAGCGCAAAATGTCGCTTGGTTTTTTATTCATCAGGCAAGCTTCTCGCCTTCTTTTCTGAAGAAACCGAAAATCCCTACCGTCTGGACAATATTTGTGAATGCTTGGGGATCGGTTTCATTAATGATCCGTTCCAAGTCATATAATTCATAACGTGTAATAACGACATACAGCATATTTTTATCTTCTTTCGAATAGGCCCCTTTTGCCGGCAAAATCGTTATACCTCTGACCATTTGTCTGTGAATCGCTTGCTGCAAATCATCCGCCTGCTTCGTAATAATCATCGCTGTAACCTTCTCATGACGCGTGTGAATCATATCAATAACAGAAGTCGTTACATACAAAGCGACCATTGTATACAATGCATTTTCGGGCTCGTAGAGAATACCTGCAAAGGCGATGATGATTCCATTGAGAATCAAAAAATAGACTCCGATCGGTTTATCCTGCATTCGCGATAAAATCATCGCTACGATGTCCATGCCGCCTGTAGAGGCCCCTAGTTTTAAAGAAAACCCTATACCCACCCCGGCCAAGACGCCACCGAATACGGCGTTTAGAAGGATATCGCTGGAAATGGAACGAACCGGCAGTACCTCAAGGAAAAACGTAGCGCACGCAACCGACACGATGCTGTAGATAGTAAAACCTTTTCCGACTTTGAACCAACCTAGAATAAAAACCGGAATATTGAAAAGAAGTAACAAGACTCCTGTACTGATCGTTATATTCAAGTGATCAGTCAGGACACTCGACACTAACTGGGCCGCACCTGCAAAACCGCTTGCATAGACATTCGCACTGATAAGAAAGAAATTTAACGATACCGCTACGAGGAGTGAGCCTAAGATAACGACTGCAATCCGTTTCGCTTCAATAAAAAACATAGCGACCTCCTATGATGGGTTACATTTTACGTACGAAATAGATTATAGCTATTCTTTCCTCGTAATGGTACCCCTAAACTTTAAAATTTTGGTGGCGATCTCATTGTTTTTTAATTCGTGCACATGATTGTCATAGTTGAGCTGATCGCCCATCCTCTTCCATTTCAAAAGAGAAAATTCGTATTCTTCCAACTACTTGATCTGAAGTTTAACAATGATAAAAAGCGGCTATAGTTAGGAGGGAATCAAGGAGGAAACAATACGATGAAAAGAAATGAAAACATAGTGGAAACTAAACGAGATGAACTAATTGATGAACTGGTATCAAATGGGGTATTCAAAATTGATGGCAAGCAATTGTACGAATTGCCACTACGTTCTTTAATGCAAGAATATGAAGCTGTCGACCAACCTGAAACACAATTATAATTTTAGAAAAGAGACGTCCTTAAAAATGGGACGTCTCTTTTTAATGAAGTGAATTTCTTCCATTGCCTCACCGTAAAAAAGGCTGTCACTGAAAGAAATCTCAAACTTTCAGGACAGCCTCGTTACTACACTTAACGTTGTAATCTTTTTTCGACATCATTGACGATATCATCAACAGAGTTCCCTTCGATGCTGACGACCGGGAAATCAAATTGATCCACGTTGACGTCACTCAACGCACGTACAACGCCCATGTCATACCCTTTTAAATTTTCATCGCTCTCGAACATTTTCACTTCATGTCCTTTTTCCTCTAACGCTAGTTTTACGTCATCAAATGGGTTTTCTACTGCAATTTTAGCCATTTTCCATTCCTCCTCTATCTTTTTACTACTGCTCAATAGTATGTATTTTCCCCGGAATGAAGAAACTAAACCCGGTACTACAAGTTAGATGATTCTTTCCCTTGAGCGCGGGATTCACTGCGACAAAAAAAGGGTATCCAATTGCTATAGAATTTCATCAGTAAGGAGAGGACACCGATTGTTTGGTATGAAAGATCTTCTTGGGCTTGTCATTTCAGCCTTTATTATATTGCCTGTTGTTATCTTTCTTCGCGAATCCGGATACTTTATCGTCAGCGGATTGTTTGGAGTCAAGAACCCGCGTCTTACAGTTGGTTCTGGACCACGAATATTTAAATTTTGGTTTTTGGATGTCCGAAAATATTACCATGTGTATAGCTGGTTCTCCTTTGATTCGATTAAATCCAAAAGTAACTTTGCGTATATTTGTATTTATTTAGGACCTATACTCAGTAACCTTACGGTGGCTGTTGGCATCAATGCCTTGCTCGCAAACGGCTTTTTAGACGACTATAAGACATTCTGGAGCCGTTTTATATTTTATTCATTTTATTATGTTTTATTTGACGCTATTCCCATGATCACCGTAAACGGCAAGCCGAATAACGGCATGGTGATTTACGAACTCCTGCGTTACGGTAAACGAGTCGACTACAATGAAGAACCGATTATTCGCGGTACGACGGAAGTAGAAAAAGAGTATCAGCAGGAGATTAAGGAAATTGAGAAAGTGAAAGAGCAAGAACGTCAAAAAAGGAATTGAACAGTTGAAGGAAGGAGATTTTTGATGAGGCAGTTTGGAAAACTTATAATAATTGGTACCATCGCAGGGATTGCACTAGCGCTCTTTCTGAAAGTTATTCAGATACTTATTGGAAATCAAGCCTATGTGCTGCTTTTCAACTTTGATTACGTTCCAGTAATTCAAGATTGGGAGCCGCAACTTTTGGTAGGATACTTATTTCACTTTATTACTTGTATCGTAAGTGCAGTCGCTTTGTTTTATCTGTTGCGGATTATCCAGCGGGAATACCTGATAGCTCCGTATGTTTTAGTCTATACCGTTGGCGGTGGCATTTTATTCTCGCTGACAGGATTATCTGAACAACCACCTGCCATTACAGATGGGGCAGCCTGGTTCTATTGGACGGCCGCACACGCTGTATTCGGTCTGATAGTAGGTGGTTTGATTAAAAACTGGAAATAAATAGAATCAATTATGCTAAAACATAATTGATTCATATGAAAGATGGGATAACTCTCGAATAGCCTTTATACTCTTCCTCTAGACGTGCGCCCAGTGCAAACAACGCATCTTCATTCCCGATTTTGCTCACTAGTTGTACACCAAGCGGCATGCCGTCTCGATCCGCTCCAATAGGGATTGTCAAAGCAGGAAGCCCCCACACATTGGCATACGCGACGTAAGGAATATATTGCAGAAATGTCTTCCGAATGGAGAATAACTCTTTGTATACGATACCGTGCGAAAGGGCTGCCGTATGATAAACAGGCAAAACAAGGATTCGCTTATCCAGATAGCGGTCTAATTCCGCATCACCTTTTTCAATAATGGTTTCGATCTCAGCTACTCGTTCCGCTGAAGGTTTGAATAAAGAGGCACCAATTAAAGCCCAGGATAAATACCGATGCAAATCGGTTTGTTTGCCCGCCTTGTCTAATAAAAATTCACGCACCGGCCGGATCGGACGTGTGCCGAATGCTTCTACTGCTGCTCCACTCGCGCCGTCAATGGACATGATCTCTTGCCATAATTCCGCTGATTCTTGAAAATGAGGAGGTATGTCCTCTCTAATAGGAAATTCTGTCGACAGAAATCCTTTGATCGCCTGTAAGAAGCCTTCTGTCTCCTTAGATAGCGGCAGCTTCATATCGGGCAAGAACGTTACAGTATATTGATTCAACTCATTTTCCATAGGTAGTTCATCCGCAATGATGCTGTAAAGCAGTTTTGCATCCCGTACCGATTTTGTCATCGGCCCGATTCCAAGCATTCTTTGCTGTAATGGATGCTCTTCGGCAGGATAGCTGCCGATTGATGAAACTTGCGAATTTCCTGATTTGAAGCCAATGACCCCAGTAAAATGACTTGGGAAACGGATGGATCCTCCGATATCTGAACCTATTCCCGCTGCAGCCGCCCCTAGAGCAATCGCCGCACCTTCTCCGCCACTCGAGCCGCCTACTGTCCTAGAGAGGTCGTAGGGATTGTTGGTGCGGCCATACAATGCATTGTCGGTCTCCTGACAAAAACAGAGTGCCGGTGTATTTGTCTTGCCGATCAGGATGGCGCCTTCCGCTTTTAATCGACGGACAATTTCCGCGTCTGTCGTTTGCATCTGTCCCTTACGATACGGCAATCCGCCTGTCGTCTGCATCCCAGCCACATCGAATGATTCCTTCATACTAATAGGTACGCCAAATAATTTCCCTGTCATCTTCATTGTATTCCGTTCTTTGTCTGCTTGATCCGCTTCGGCCAACGCCTTAGTAAATCGCTCTTCCACTAAAAAGTTCACAGCTGGATTGGTTGCCTGACATTGTGCAATATAAGCCTCCGTCGCTTGACGTGAAGTAATCTGCCCGCTATCTAACTCCGCTTTCAATTGCACAGCATCCATATCGAGCACAGATGTATGTTGTAGTGTAGTCAATAAATTTCCCCTTTCCCAATTTCTGAATGTTCTTTATTTTATATTATACTATAAAAAAAAGGCAGGAAGAAGGATATTAATCCCTCTTTCTGCCTTCAACTATCTTTTTTATTGTTTCACATCATTTTTAATTGCTAATTCTAATAATGCATCTGCCTTATCCGTTTTCTCCCACGGCAAATCAATATCCGTACGGCCAAAATGACCGTATGCAGCCGTTTGTTGATAGATCGGACGACGAAGATCAAGCATTTTAATGATGCCTGCAGGTCGCAGATCAAACAACTCGCGAACAAATTCGACTAAGAGTGCTTCGGATAGACGGCCTGTATCGAATGTATTAATTGAAATGGATACCGGGCTTGCCACACCGATTGCATAGGCAAGTTGTACTTCACAATGCTCTGCCAATCCTGCCGCCACAATATTTTTCGCAACATAGCGTGCAGCATAGGAAGCAGAACGATCAACTTTTGTTGCATCTTTACCAGAAAATGCACCGCCGCCATGACGAGAATATCCGCCATATGTATCCACGATGATTTTTCTTCCAGTGAGTCCCGCATCTCCCTGAGGACCACCCACAACAAAACTTCCTGTCGGATTAATGAAGTATTTCGTCTGTTCGTCCAATAGGTGAGCAGGTACGACCGCGTCGATTACTACTTCTTTAATATCCTTCTCGATTTGTTCCATTGTCGCTTCCGGATGATGCTGTGTCGAAATAACAATCGTATCAATCCGCACAGGTTTGTTGTCTTCGTCATACTCTACAGTTACTTGCGTTTTACCATCAGGACGCAGGTAAGAAATCAACTCTTCTTTACGCGCTTGCGCAAGTCGGAATGCCAGCTTGTGGGAAAGACTGATCGGAAGCGGCATTAATTCAGGTGTTTCATTACAAGCGTAACCAAACATCAATCCTTGGTCACCCGCTCCGATGGCATCCAGTTCTTCGTCTGTCATAGAGCCTTCACGAGCTTCGAGCGCAACGTTGACACTCGCGGCAATTTCAGGTGATTGCTCATCAATAGAAGTTAAAACAGCAGAAGTTTCATAATCGAAACCGTATTTCGCACGTGTGTACCCAATTTCTTTCACAGTATCACGAACTACTCTTGGGATATCTACGTAGGTAGTGGTAGTGATTTCACCCATTACCAATACGAGTCCTGTCGTAATACTCGTTTCACATGCCACACGGGCATTCGCATCTTCCTTTAATATCGCATCCAAAATCGCATCCGATATTTGGTCGCACATCTTGTCAGGATGGCCTTCAGTAACTGATTCTGATGTAAACAGTCGACGGTTTGTCATTTTTGTTTCCCCCTCAATCAACATGATACGGTACTCTCTTAAGTCCCTGGTAAAGCTCCACGCCTGAATTGACGTCAATCATATACCATAAGGATTCAGGGCTAGACAATATAAAAAGCCCCCTACTCACTTTCTAGCAATGAGTAAAAGGCAAAATTTCACGCGCAGCACCTTTCACTCTTATCGTCCAAGGAATTTAACCTTGCTTCAGGTTTGGCACCTTCGCGCTAGACTACTGTCTTTTGCAGGTTGCCGGGTTTCATAGGGCCTGTACCCTCCACCAACTCGGGATAAGAGTATCCGTTCATGTCACATAGTATAAAAAAGTTGTGATTTTGTCAATTTTTTTATCTCAAATCACTTGAGTTTTTAATTAGTATAGATTATTATTCTTAATGTGTTATACTATTTACGAATTAAGATGTTCTACTCAAATAAAACGACTACGCAAAGGACGGTATGTAAATATGATATCTGCAAAAATTGATGATAGTTTAAAAAGTCTTCTATCAGGAAGCAACGTGACGATCCAAGCGTCTGTGGCAGAATTAACCGAAAAGGCAGTCGCTAAAGGAGAAGCCGAACTCTCAGCAGATGGCGCTCTAGCAGCACGCACAGGTAAATATACTGGACGCTCTCCGAAGGATAAATTTATCGTCGAAGATGCAGTGTCCAAAGATAAAGTAGATTGGGGAAGCGTCAACAAGCCAATCTCCCCTGACGTATTTGATTCATTATACACGAAAGTCATCGATCATTTGAAGCAAAAGGATGAACTCTTCGTTTTCAAAGGATACGCAGGTGCAGATAAAGACTCTCAGTTATCCATACAAGTTGTCAATGAATTGGCTTGGCAAAACCAGTTTGTTCACCAATTATTCATCCGTCCAACTGCAGAAGAACTACAGTCACACGAAGCGCAATTCACAATCTTGGCTGCCCCTTCTTTCAAAGCGGATCCAGAAGTGGATGGCACAAATTCAGAGACATTCATCATCATGTCCCTTGAAAAACGAATTGTCTTGATCGGCGGAACAGAGTACGCAGGAGAAATGAAAAAATCTATTTTCTCTGCGATGAATTTCTTGCTTCCAGAACAAGGCATCCTATCGATGCACTGTTCAGCTAACGTTGGAGAAGACGGCGATGTGGCACTGTTCTTCGGTCTTTCAGGAACAGGTAAAACAACACTTTCCGCAGACGCTGACCGCAAGTTGATCGGTGACGACGAGCACGGCTGGTCTGATAACGGTGTATTCAATATCGAAGGCGGATGCTACGCGAAATGTATCAACCTTTCTGAAGAAAAAGAACCTGAAATCTTTGGCGCGATCCGTTTCGGTTCCGTGTTGGAAAACGTTGTATTGGACGAAGATACACGTATACCGGATTATGATGACAATTCATTAACTGAAAATACACGGGCTGCTTACCCGATTGAAAATATCGAAAATATTGTGACACCGTCTATTGCGGGTCATCCGAAAAACATCATCTTCTTAACGGCTGATGCTTCCGGCGTATTGCCTCCAATCTCGATTCTGACAAAAGAACAGGCAATGTACCACTTCTTAAGTGGCTTCACATCGAAATTGGCAGGTACGGAGCGTGGAATCACTGCTCCAGAACCAACATTCTCTACTTGCTTCGGTTCACCGTTCTTACCTCTTCCGGCTGCAACGTATGCAGAGATGCTTGGTAAGAAAATTGACGAACACGGCGCAAAAGTGTTCTTGGTTAATACTGGCTGGACCGGCGGAATATTCGGTGTCGGTTCTCGTATGAACTTAGGTTACACACGAACTATGGTTCGCGCGGCAATTGCCGGTAAGTTGGATAATGTAGAGACTAAGACAAATGAAATCTTTGGACTCGAAATGCCTCTTGAAATCGAAGGCGTGCCAAGCAATGTGTTACACCCACGTTACGCTTGGGAAAATCCTGAAGAATATGATGCAGAAGCGAAGCGTCTTGCAGCAGCTTTCCGTGAAAACTTCAAGAAATTCAACCATGTTTCTGAAGAGATCGCAATCAAAGGCGGCCCGATCGCATAATTTATTTAAAAAATCCTTGCAGAGTATTTCTGCAAGGATTTTTTTGATTATCGGCTTTTGCTTTTCATCCAATCCACTGCTTCTTTCACTAGTTTGCGGTTCATCTCGGGCGGAATGTAATGGGTAAATCCTTCTAAATACCATGTTTCGTATTCTTTATTGGCATCGCGCAGCGCATTTTCTAGTAACAGTGCTTGCTCAAATGAAACATTTGTGTCCGCCGTTCCATGGATGATCAAAGTAGGTATTTCAATATCGTGCACGCGGAACAAAGCGGTCCGCTCACGATAGGCATCCGGCATATTATTTGGTGTGCCTCCAATTACCCTCTTCATCATTCGCCGCATATCTTCACGTTCTTTATAAGTGAACACGACATCAGACACTCCTGCCCACGTCACCATCGATGTTAAATCCTCACGTAATATGGCGGTCCATAATGCCATAATGCCCCCTCGAGAGAAAGAAAAGAGATGAATCCGTTCTGAATCGACAGACGCTTGCTGTTTCAGTACTTCCACTCCGGCAACCGCATCATTGCGGTCCTCTCCTGCAAACTCGTCCTTCCCCTCGCCCCCTCGGTTGCCCCTATAATAAGGAGCAAACACGACCAAACCGTGTGAAGCAAACTGTGCAATGCGGGCGGGTCGTACCATTCCAACATGTTGGATTCCACCCCGTAAATACAGCAAGCCATCATAACGCCCTTCAGCTGTCGGTGTAGCGAGCAGTCCTTTAACCTGCAAGCCGTCAGACCAATACGTTACCTCTTCCAACCTCACACGAGGATTCGGCGATGGATACTCCTTACGCTTGATAATATCCCCGTCAGTGCGTTCAGTCATTCGCTTCCACCCACTTCCTGAGCTCTCCCATGCCGCGGTCTTTCATATGGAAGCTAAGCTCCGTGCAGGCGGCAAGCTCCGCGTCTGTCATCCAGACAGCGCCTTCTGTCTCAAGTAACGTATAGTCTCGCTCGACATGAACGACATTTCCTGTGAAAACAGCTTTGCAGAAAGGCGGATCGGTAAAGACAACGTATTCTGCAAAGGAGTGTACATTATCAATCGTCACGCCGGTTTCTTCCAATGTTTCTCGAATGGCGGCTTGTTCAATCATCTCGCCTGCCTCCGCTTTTCCTCCTGGAAACTCAATTCCGCGAATTCGATGTTTTGTCAGTAGCCACCGATCATTATGTTTGATCACAACGAGTACATGGCGTGATTCAATCCGGTGTTGATTCGGCCCAAATGTCAGTTCAACGTTGGCACCTTTTAAGTCTTCAAACTTTAGCATATGGCTCACGTCCTTTCCTATAGTGTAGCGGAAAGACGTGTGCCGAATCAACGAAAGAAGGGCAGCTTCTCAATAAAGCGTTTGGATTCATCGTCCGTGTATTCATGAATTAAGGCATAGACTTTCATCATCCGCCGATCGATATCGTGGTTGTCGCGGTCATAGTGGTAAGGTATATATGGCAGATGAGAGCGCAGAAAGTTGCGGAACTCCAAGCGGTCCATTTGGGCAAATAATCGTTCAAAAACAGGGTATGCTTCTTTTGAGACCTCTACTTTATATTCCCACGGGGAGGCGTGCGGATCGATTAGGACTTGCTGATTGGTGACGGAGACATACATCGTGTATTTTTGTTCGCTCATAACCATCCTACTTTCTTTTTTTAGGTAGCATGGCTATAACCGAAAAAAATATTCTAATTTTAAAGGCGAATGATGTGTTTTTGCCTAAGGTAATTCCAGCTTTCTACACCGGGAATTGCGCTTCAGCCAGTACGCTTTCCGTGGGGCATGCGGTGATCCTCCTTCTTACGCGCTATCCCCTGGAAGTCTCATTGAAATATAGATTTGAAAATATTATATAAAAATAATAAAGAGGTGCTTCTTACTTCGATCCTCAAAATCCTAGACAAAAAAACAAAAACCTATTAACCTCCACGAATTGTTAATAGGCTCCATGTTTTTATTTTGCTTGTTCTTCGTAGACAACTCTTTCCACTGCCAACGCGACATTTATATGCACATTGGGATCCAGTGGATGAGGCACCAGATCGTCGCGTTTTGTGCTGTCGACGATGGCAAGTGCCGCCGCAATAAGCATTGGGTAGGTAATGGCTTTTGCATTTGCGTTCAATGCACCGCGGAAGATGCCTGGAAAACCGAGGACGTTGTTCACTAAGCGGCCGTCTGCTGCATAAGCTGCGCCAGCCTCCAAAGCTTCGTCAGGGGCAATTTCCGCATTCGGATTCGACAGTGCCAAGATGATTTGTCCTTTGCGGATCATTTCCGGTTTGATTAAATTTGCAACTCCCGTCGTTGCAATGACGAGATCACATGTCTCCATGATCTCTTCCATTGAATCTGCAACTGTTCCACCAAATCCCGCCAACATGGCCTTGGCTTTCGGGTTCAGGTCGGTCCCCTTCATCTCTTTCACGCCATAGGCCATGAACATTCTACTGATTGCTAGGCCCGCTGCCCCTAAACCAATTTGTCCGACTGATGCATTTGCTAGGTCCACGCCGACATGTTGACTTGCCGTTAATGCGGCTGCTAGTGCAACGACTGCTGTCCCATGCTGATCATCGTGCATGACGGGAATCGGCAATTCTTTCTTCAAACGTTCTTCGATTTCAAAACAATGAGGTGAGCCGATGTCTTCCAATAAAATCGCACCAAATCCTTTGTGGATATGCTTCACTGTTTCTACAACTTGGTCGGGATCACTCGTATCCAATAAAATTGGAACCCCGCTGATGCCGACAAATTGATCAAACAGCACGGCTTTCCCTTCCATTACGGGCATGCCTGCAACTGGGCCAATATCTCCTAGTCCTAGAATGGCCGTTCCGTCCGTTACAATGGCTACAGTATTGGAAATGCCCGTGAAATAATTCGCCTGTTCCGGATCTTCTTGAATTGTTTTACAGACATTCGCAACACCGGGTGTATAGACTCTACGGAGGTCTGCCAGCGAACGAATCTCATGCGTGGCTTTCATATGGATTTTTCCGCCTTCATGCGCCTGAAGAACGTCATCTGTTACAGTATGAACTTTTATGCCGCCTTTTAAATTGTCTATGGCTTCCACGATTTCTTCCAAATGAGCCTTGTCATTGCATTGTAACGCGATTTCTCGAATCGTAGAAAGTGTTCCTACCTTAATCGTCTGGATATCTCCGATGTCGCCGTTCAACTGCCCAATCGCCATCGTTACTTTGCCGAGATTTCCCGGTTTGGAAGGTGTTTCGATTATCAAATTACGCAAAAATTGGCCATGCCCCATAATGGTCAACCTCCTATAAAAGTTATTTAATTTATTTTTTCACAGTGTTTCATTTCGATGCCATCGCTAAAAAAACACACATCTCAATCATACGAGACGTGTGTTTTGCAATCAAGCCTTGATATCCACAGATGCCCCTTTATGGGGATGAGTAGCGGCAGGCAGATTATTCAGCATTTCGGCTGCAGCAGAAGTTTCCATTGAAAGAGCTTTCGTCATAACACTCATTTGAACGGTTGATTGCAAGCTTCTCAACTGACTGGACATGATTGAATTGATATCCATTTCGTTCACTCCTTCCTACTATTCACTTCTTACTATCGGCCGATTTCATGCGAAATGAAGGATTTTCATTCATTCGTTTCGCCTAAAAATGCATTCAGCATCCATTGGTGTTTTTCGATGCTCTGATAAACCGCATTGAGCATATCTTCTGTCATATCATCTGAATCTTTTGAAGCGAGATCCATTCCCTTTTTCAACGATTTCATAATCTTATCAAAATCATCTACTAACGCTTGGACCATATCATTCGCTTTTTCCGTTCCATTTGCCTCGCTCACTACCGAACTTTCCAAATGCTCAGATAGCGTAGCAGTCGGTTTTCCGCCTAATGTCAGTACTCGCTCTGCAATTTCATCCATATGCACTGTCGCTTCGTCGTATAACTCTTCAAATTTTGCGTGGAGAGTAAAGAAATGACTTCCTTTTACATACCAATGATAATTATGCAACTTTGCATACATTACAGACCACGTAGATACTTGCTTGTTCAATTCTTGAATTAATTCCTTAGACATAAAAAAACACTCTCCTAATCATTTTTAAGCTTCTCTCTTTTATTTTACCACTTTTGCCAGTAAACTAAACCTAATTACATCGGAAGGTGATTCATATGTTGAAGAAAGTCTTATTATTAGGTATACGTTTCTATCAAAAGTTCATATCACCTATGTTTCCGCCTTCTTGCCGGTTTTATCCTACCTGTTCACATTATGGAGTAGAAGCAATTGAAACACACGGCGCACTCAAAGGCAGCTGGCTTGCTGTGAAACGAATATTGAAATGTCATCCTTTTCACGAAGGCGGGTTTGATCCAATCCCAATGAAGAAGTCTAGAAAAAAATGAAGTAAACGAATGTTGCATTCACAAAAATAATCTTGTATGATGAGTAAGTTACCTAAATAGTAATCATTCCTATTACCGTCATGGAGGCCTATTAAAATGAAAAATCGTTACTTTCTCGCAGCTGTTGCCCTATTGCTTTTGCTAAGCGGATGCAGCAAAAAGGCAGTAGATGAAAATGAATCTCCTTCATCCACTAAGCTTCTTATTTACACGACCGTCTATCCCCTTCAATATTTTACAGAACGTATTGGCGGAGAGTTTGTTGACGTTCAATCCATTTATCCGCCTGGAACAGATGAACACGTTTTCGAACCCACTCAAAAAGATATGATGTCCTTAGCGAAAGCGGATCTGTTCTTTTACGTCGGGCTTGGCTTAGAAGGTTTTGTTCAGAAAACCGAAAAGACGTTGCAAAATGAACATGTGCAACTCGTTTCTATTGCAGATGATATAGACCCGGAAGAGTTGGAGCCAGGACATTCACATGATCACGAAGGTCATTCACATGAACACGAGGAGGAAGACCATAATCACGATCATGGTCATGATTCCGCAGTTGATCCGCATGTATGGATCTCGCCCTTTTTAAGCACGTTGCTCGCCGAGAAGATTAAAGATGAGTTAACCGATGAATTGCCGGAACACGCAGACCAATTCCAAGAAAATTTCGATACACTGTATGACGATTTGGAAAAATTGGATCGCCAATATAAAACAATGGCGGATGAAGCACCGAATAAAACGTTCTTTGTCTCACACGCTGCCTTTGGTTATTTAGCGGATACGTATGGGCTTCAGCAACTTGCTGTCTCGGGACTTGACTCACAAAACGAACCTTCCCAAAAACAGTTGGCTGCACTTGTTCAAGAAGCAAAAGAGAAAGACATTCAATATATTTTATTCGAACAAAATGTCAGCTCTAAATTAGCAGAAGTCATTCAGAAAGAACTCAATGCAGAAGTACTGACTCTGCACAATTTGAGTGTGTTGACAAATGAAGATATCGATAATGATGAAGATTACTTTTCTCTGATGGAACAGAATCTTCAAGTATTAAAAAAAGCATTAAGCAACTAACAGTGGGGTTGACTCCACTGTTTTTTTATAGACTTTTTTTCAATTCGAAACGCATTAACTTATTGGACGCATTGCGCGGCAGCTGATCGACAAATCGAATCTCTTTCGGTACTTTGTAGCGAGCTAAGTGTTGCGCGCAATACGCCAGTATCTCCTGTTCTGAAACCTGATCGCTTATGAGGAAGGCTACTGGGACTTGTCCCCATTGGTCGTCATCTTTTGCGCAAACCCCCGCTTCCCTAACTGCGGGATGTGCCAATAGGACGTTTTCAATTTCAGCAGGATAGATGTTCTCTCCGCCAGAAATAATTAAGTCTGCGCGTCGATCAACGATGAATAAATATCCCTCTTCATCTAAATATCCAGCATCACCCGTAGCGAGCCAGCCATCTCCCGTGAGTGGTGAACGGTTACTTTGGCTTCCAATATACCCTGGTGTGACATGTGGACCTTTTATAAGGACCTCACCCACTTCTCTCGCCTGATCTGTCCCTTTAATTTTAATCTGATTAAAAAACAGCGGCTTTCCGGCAGATCCTAATTTACGAACAGCATCTACTTTCCCGAGAGTCGCAGTTTGAGAAGAAGTTTCCGTCATGCCGTACGTCTGTAAAATAGGCAAACCGCACTCAGCAGCCCTTTCTAAATAATCAAGCGGGACGGGCCCACCGCCGACCAGCATCGTCCGGAATGTCGGATGGGCTTTACTGTTCCCTTCTTCTATGACCCGAACAATTTGATCTAATGTCAACGCAACAACTGACATAGCCGTTACTGTTCCTGCTGTAATCTGTGCTGCGGCCTCTTTTGCATCAAATTTTTCGTAAAGTCGCGTCTCCATTCCATAAATAACGGAACGAATGATAATTGATAAGCCGCTAATATGGAATAACGGCATCATACAAAGCCAAGAATCTCGATCCGTTAATCCTAGATTCAACACAGAAGCCAGAGCACTAGATGTATGATTGCCGGCTGTCTGACGCACGCCTTTTGGAACGCCTGTGGTGCCTGAAGTATACATGACCGAAAGCGTCCGATCTTCTTCCCACAGTTCCACTACCTCGAATTCTTTTCGTTCCGCTTGGCGAATAGTTGAATAGGACAAACATTCCACTCCGTCTAGAATAGGAGTCTGGGCAACCCGGTCATCGACGACCACTATCTCAACTTCCGCATCGTTAATTTGCCATTCTAGTTCGTCTTCAGTAAGTCGGCTATTGAGAAACACTACTTCCACACTCAATAACCAGGACGCATGAATGAATAACACGGTCTCTTCATTGGAATGGCTCAATAAAGCTACTCTATCACCCGATGCAATATTAAAACTATGTAGCTGTTGTGCGATTCCAAGCGACGCTTCGTACAATTCACGGAAAGTCCATTGCCCTTCCTTTCCCACCAAAGCGGACAGCTCTGGAGACACCTTCGCACGCTGATGCAACCAATTCGGGATCATCATAAGAAACTACAACCTCCAATTAAATAGTGTAATGAAAAAGCTGCCCATTATAGGCAGCTTTTAAAACGTTTAAGGGAAACGCGGGAACTGATCGAAGTCCGGTTTGCGTTTTTCTTTAAATGCATCGCGTCCTTCTTTCGCTTCATCCGTTGTGTAATAAAGAAGTGTAGCGTCTCCAGCCATTTGCTGAAGTCCAGCCAGTCCATCCGTATCCGCATTCATTGCAGCTTTCAAGAAGCGCAATGCAGTCGGACTCTTACTCAACATTTCCTCACACCATTGTACGGTTTCATCTTCCAATTGATCGTAAGGAACAACTGTGTTGACCAGACCCATGTCGAGTGCTTCCTGCGCATCATATTGACGGCATAAGTACCAGATTTCACGCGCTTTCTTATGGCCCACAATACGCGCTAAGTAACCAGATCCGTAACCAGCATCGAATGAACCAACAGTCGGTCCAGTCTGTCCGAAACGTGCATTATCAGCTGCAATTGTCAAATCACAAACAACATGCAGAACGTGGCCGCCACCGATTGCATAACCAGCAACCATTGCGACAACCGGCTTCGGAATTACGCGAATTAGACGTTGCAGATCCAACACGTTCAAGCGAGGAATCTCATCGTCACCTACGTATCCACCGTGACCGCGAACAGATTGGTCGCCTCCTGAACAGAAAGCCTTTTCTCCTTCACCTGTTAACACGATGACACCGATACGTTGATCATCTCTTGCTCGTGAAAATGCATCAATCATTTCAGAAACGGTTTTCGGCCGGAATGCATTTCGCACTTCTGGACGATTGATCGTAATTTTTGCAATGCCGTTGTACATTTCATATTTAATATCATCATATGTACGAAGCGTTTCCCATTGACGGGTCATACTAACTCCTCCTCATTTTCCAACTGTTTTCAGATAGCTCTTTATCATTGTAGCAAATTGCCGCGGTTTTTCCACATGAATTGCATGTCCCGCGTCTTTTATCGTTTCATGCAAGGCATTTGGCAATAATCGTTTCATTTCCCGGGCAATATTTTCAAATTTCTCATCTTCACTTCCCGTGATGAGCAAAACTGGAAACTCAAAATGCGTCAACTCATCCCAATATGATGGCTGACTTCCTGTCCCAATTCCCCTCAGACTATTTGCCAAGCCAAGCGGCTGCTGCTTCAGTCGCTCAAGCCGCACAGCCAGCTGCTTCTCATCCGAAAGTTTTTTTTGCGAATGAAAAAGGGGAATTTCCTGCCAAAAATCGACGAATTTCTCGATTCCTTCGTTTTCGATTCGCTCCGCTAACTTTGCGTCTGCAACACAGCGTGTAGTCCGTTCAGCTTCCGTTCCTAAACCAGGTGAACTGCTTTCTAGTATCAAGCCGGCAATTTGGTCGGAATACGTTGCGGCATAGCCAAGCGCTACTCTTCCGCCCATTGAATACCCTAACAGAATGGGCTGCTCAATGTGTAGATCTGCCAATAACTGATGCAAATCTTCAATCTGTTCATTCATTTGATAACGTTCTGGCTCCGTTGGAGAGGCCGTTCTGCCGTGACCAATTAAATCGACCGTGATGACATAATGCTGTGTCAGAAGTATATCGATCGTTTCCCGCCATGTATCTGTTGAGCCCGTAAAGCCATGCAACAGGACAATCGCCGGTAATTGCTCATCTCCATGGCGTTCTACATAGGTTTGAATTCCACGGATGTCCATGACTTCAGCCTTCAATGCATTCCACCCTCTTCGCGATTTCTCGCCATACCGTCCGATGTGCTTCCACATTATCCGCACGATTCGTAAAGACTTCAATCATTCGCAGGCTGGACGTTTTAGTCGCTTGCATTACGTTTTCAAATGCCTCCACTGTAGACACCGCATCATACTGCGCTTCATACATCGCCGCAATATGATTGAATGTCAAATTCGTCGGAGTACCGAATAATTGCTCATAATAGTCTTCCACAGATGCTTGAGGCAGATAGGAGAAGATGCCCCCGCCATTATTATTGACGATGATAATCGTTAAATCTGTCTCCTGTAATCTGGATATGATCAATCCATTCAAATCATGTAAAAACGCCAAATCACCAATTAATAAATAGGTAGTTCGTTTGCGGCCTTCTTGGATACCAAGAGCAGTCGAAACTACGCCATCGATACCATTTGTCCCCCGATTGCAAAATAGCGAAATATCTTTTTCGGTCTTCTTAAAATACGTATCCAAATCACGTATCGGCATACTGCTGCTGCACACGACATCAGCTTTATTAGGCAGATGTGCAATGAACTGACGCACGATATGCCCTTCATCTCCGTTAAAATACATTTCATCATTGAGCACATCAGTGGAAATCTGGTTCGCTTGAAGCCATTGATTTGTATAGTCAGTCCGTTCAAGACAGACATCCATCTCCTGCCAAACACTCCTTGCTGTAGTTTGCAAATGATGCGTTGTCAGACCTAAGGGATCGCGATAATTTGGGGATTCATCCACTACAATATATGTTTTTGGACAGACCCTCTTTAAAAACAACGTTAATGGCTTAGAAACAGGCTGTGGTCCGAAACGGATGACACAGTCTGGCTGTACCCCTTCGCTAAATGTTTCACTTTTTAACAATGCGTCATATTGATCGATACATAAATCGATACAGTCAGCTGGTACCTGCGAACGCAAATTGGATAGCGGGTCACATAATACCGGCCACTGAAGCAACTTAGCAAATTGCCAGAACTGCTCTTTCTGCAATTCAGGCGGCTGTTCACCGATGATCAAAATACCTCGCTTTGACTTAGTTATCGCTTGCTGTAAGAAATCCTTCATGTCATTAGACAACGAGGCTTCACCGATGAATTGCTGTTGGAACCTGCTGACCGGTGCCTGTCCTTCTAAATCAATTAGCAACGGCTCCCGAAACGGCACATTCAGATGGACAGGACCCTGTGGTGCAGTTTTCGCAACAGCAAGCAGCCGGACTGCCCGCTGTTCCATGTAATTCAGAATTTCTGCACGGTTTTCGGGAACAGGAAAGTCTACACTTTCTTTAACGTGCTCCCCAAACATACGAATCTGGTCTATCGCCTGCGGAGCACCGACTTCACGCAGTTCATGCGGACGGTCTGCGGTGATGACAATAAGAGGCAGACGAGCATAATAGGCCTCTGTTACTGCCGGATGATAATTCGATGCAGCAGTACCCGACGTACATAGCAGAACGACTGGCCGTCCAGTCGCTTTCACCAGTCCGAGTGCATAAAATGCTGCAGAACGTTCATCTGTTTGAATAAAAGTCTGCATATCTTCGGACTTTGAGAATGCATAAGCAAGCGGCGTCGATCTGGAACCTGGACTGATGACCGCCTTATTGGCTCCTTGTTGCACCAAAGTTTCTGTTAGACGAAGCACATAGTTCGTCAATCCTGCACGATGATCATTCATGTAAACTTCCTCCGAGCGCACGCAAAACAGGTCTGAATTTTACCCATGTTTCCTTATACTCTTCAGTCGGCATGGAATCCGCCACGATACCTCCGCCTGCATATAGATAGGCATCTTTGCCAGACAGCAGTCCTGAACGAATTGCGACAGCAAACTCTCCATTTCCTGCTGCATCCGTCCAACCAATCGGTCCTGCATAAAACCCTCTGTCCATTTGCTCTTCATCCCGAATGATCGCAAGCGCCTTCTTGCGCGGAACCCCGCCGAGGGCAGGCGTCGGATGAAGGGCTTCCACGAGACGGAAAATGTCCTGATCTTCAGCTAATTTTCCTTCCACTGGCGTGAATAAATGTTGAATATCTCGGACCTTCAATAGTTTTGGTGTTTTATTCACATGCAAGGAGGAACAGAACTCAGAAAATACTTCCGTAATCATATCTACTACATATTGATGTTCTTCCCGATTTTTCTTGTCACGCAGCAATTGTTCGCCAAGCTGCTGATCTTCAAGGGCTGTTTTTCCACGATGTATGGAGCCGGCTACACAGGCTGAATATGCTTGTCCTTTTGAAATTTCCACAAGTCGCTCAGGAGTCGCACCAAAAAACATCTCTTCTCCTATTTGCAAACCGAAATGATAGCTCGCTTGCTGTTCATTCGTAATTGCGTGCAGGGCAGTTGCTTTTTGAAATTCCTCTTCAAAAGACAATTTGATCTTACGCGCAATGACAACTTTCTCCGCCACCTGCGCTTTAATTTGGGAAGTCACATTCTCGACTGCCTCCATATAGCGATCAGTAGCCAATTCCGTCTGTGAAACGATCGCTGGCTTACCTTGTAATGTGAACTCATCTACTTGCGCAATATGAATCAAGCGGTCACGTTCTTGACGCAGCCCTTCAAACTGAGCAGCTGCCTCTAGCTCGTCTGTAACATAATTGATCGATACGTATGTCTTACCGTTATCAATTTTCAATTGAATCAATGGCACCGTGAAATACGCTGCCGGGAATGCAGTCCATTCATCATCCTGTCTCGTTTGTGGATCGAATGAAAACCCTCCGAACAGCACAGGATCCATATCTTTTTCCTCTTTGATCAGTCTTCCGTAAAGGGCTTTCCATTGTCTGGATATCGATTGAAAGCGGTGTGTGTCAGCAGTCAGTACGGCTGCCTGACCAACGCCAACCAGCTTGACTGTTTTATCTGCATTTTGCCAAAAAAAACGATGATCGCCATAATGTGAACGCCCTGCTTCAAAAAAGGCAAGCGGATCAAGCGTTTCCACTTCTATTGTTTCCGTAAAAAAACGAGCTTCCGTTCCTACAGTCTGACCTAAATTCGCTCGATCGGTCAATTTCCGGTTCATCCTACTCTCTCCTTACTATCATTCAATATGTTGTCGATAAATTTCTTCCAGCCATATAGTAGCCGGACTATAAGTACCTCTATTCTATCACATCGAATGCTTTACTTAGTATGATAAGTCTTCCTGTTCTCGAGGTCCTTCGATAAATGCGTTCGGTTGACCAATCACCATACCTAACAGATTGCTTTTGTTGTATAATAGTAAGTATTGATTATAAATAAGGAGAGATTACACGTGCAACACACAATAGAATCTACTACCGGCTGGCGCGTTTGGTGGCAGCTCACAAGACCGCACACATTAACCGCAGCCTTTGCACCTGTCTTTTTAGGCACCATGATCGCACTGCAATATGGAGCCATTCATTTTCCGCTATTCCTGGCTATGCTGACGGCAAGCTTATTCTTGCAAATGGCAACGAATATGTTCAATGAATACTACGACTTCAAGAGGGGGCTCGATGATGAGCACTCTATCGGCATTGGCGGCACAATTGTACGAAATGGCGTGAAACCGAAAACTGTCCTTAATTTAGCATTGCTATTATATGGCCTGTCGGTTCTTCTAGGCATCTACATTTGCATGCAAACTTCCTGGGTTCTTGCAGTAGTTGGATCCATCGCCATGTTGATCGGCTATCTTTATACCGGCGGTCCCTACCCCATCGCATATACACCATTTGGTGAGTTAGTATCCGGTTTTGTTATGGGAATGCTGTTGATTTTAATTGCTTTCTTCATACAGACAGGAACTATTACAGGAAATGCAATCTTACTGTCCGTGCCAAGTATGCTGCTCGTCGCAGCGATCATGATGGCAAACAATATACGTGATATCGTAGGAGACACCAAAGGCGGCCGCAAGACATTAGCAATTCTGACAGGACGCTCAAATGCTGTCACCATACTCGCCTCATTCTTTATCGTGTCCTATGTTTGGATTATCGTACTTGTTCTTACTGGTCATGTATCCGCTTGGGCTTTACTTGTTCTTCTAAGTATACCTAAACCGCTTCATGCAATTAAAACGTTCAGGCAATACGAGCAACCGATTCACGTGATGCCGGCTATGAAAGACACAGGAGTGACCAATACATTGTTTGGATTTCTTCTCGGCATCGGAATACTTATCGCTCATTTCATCTGAATAAACCATATCTCAAACGTCTACACTGCAAAAGGTAGGCGTTTTTTTGTTGGAAAGGTTTACGCTTCCTAAGAAATAGGGAATGACTGAAGTAATAAAGCTTTCCCCAAACGCCATTACTATTTAAGGAAAGCCATACAGAAAGGGTCGTGAATGAATTGCTAACTACACAACAAATACAAACTTTAGAAAAAGAACTACATGCTATGGAAGAACGTTTAACCCAGACCGAAAAGGAAACAGAGATGGTGCAGTCAGCCCAAGATTCGGTTGGAGAGCTATCAATGTACGATAATCATCCAGCTGATATGGGAACTGAATTGTATGAACGTGAAAAGGATCTAGCGCTGAACACACATGCGGAAGACGAGCTGGGAAAAGTCCAGCATGCACTCCAGGCTATCAAAGACGGAACGTACGGGACGTGTGAAGTATGCGGAAAGAACATTCAATACGAACGTTTAGAAGCCATTCCGTATACAACTGTATGTATTGAAGATGCAGAACAATCCGTTCCCGAGGATCGTCCAGTAGAGGAAGATATTTTAATTATGGCAGAACCGAATTCATTTGCCGAACGTAGATCCGGTGACAGAAGAGATTACGAAGACAGTTTCCAAGAAATCGCAAGGTCCGGCACTTCCGAAACTCCTTCTGATTTTAGCGGTAATGAAAATCGTGATTATGCTGATCTTTATGATGATGATAGTGACGAAGCTACAGAGGAATATGAAGATTTTGCTGTATCAGATATCAGAGGTAAACCTGCTGGCGTCGTGCACAGTGAGGAATCAGAAGAATACAAAGAAGAGCTCGATGCAGAAGGGTTAGAATCACCTCTTGGCGATATACCTTATCATAAAGGCGACAGTTATGTAGATGATAAAAAATAAAGAAAAAAGGCTGGTACTGAAAGTTATTGTAACTTTCAGCACCAGCCTTTCCATATGTAATAATATAACCGGGCAAGAGACTCGGAGAACCGCGAGTATCGTCGGAATGAACCTTAAAGCTTTCAGACCACACGCTGCTGCTAATTTTATATTTAGCAATCTACTAAATAAAAAGAGACAATGCACAATTATATGTGCATTGTCTCTTTTTGGTATGACCCCTACGGGATTCGAACCCGTGTTACCGCCGTGAAAGGGCGGTGTCTTAACCGCTTGACCAAGGGGCCAAAACGTATGGCGGAGAAGGAGGGATTCGAACCCTCGCGCCGCTTTCGCGACCTACACCCTTAGCAGGGGCGCCTCTTGAGCCACTTGAGTACTTCCCCATATTGGCTCCGCAGGTAGGATTCGAACCTACGACCGATCGGTTAACAGCCGATTGCTCTACCACTGAGCTACTGCGGAATGGTGGGCCTAAGTGGACTCGAACCACCGACCTCACGCTTATCAGGCGTGCGCTCTAACCAGCTGAGCTATAGGCCCCTCATGGAGCGGGTGAAGGGAATCGAACCCTCATCATCAGCTTGGAAGGCTGAGGTTTTACCACTAAACTACACCCGCATTAATGGTGGCTCAGGACGGAATCGAACCGCCGACACAAGGATTTTCAGTCCTTTGCTCTACCGACTGAGCTACTGAGCCACATTGTAATTCTTTAAAATAAAAATGGCGGTCCCGACGGGAATCGAACCCGCGATCTCCTGCGTGACAGGCAGGCATGTTAACCGCTACACCACGGGACCTTGGTTGCGGGGGCAGGATTTGAACCTGCGACCTTTGGGTTATGAGCCCAACGAGCTACCACTGCTCCACCCCGCGACAATAAAATACTTTCAAACTTCTTTTTCAACCCGACTACATTATTGTAACATAACAAGTTAGCAAAGTAAAGGGTTTGTTTTAATAAATATGGCGGAGGAAGAGGGATTCGAACCCCCGCGGGCTTTAACACCCCTGTCGGTTTTCAAGACCGATCCCTTCAGCCGGGCTTGGGTATTCCTCCGTACATTAATTAAACTGGTGGACCTTGCAGGACTCGAACCTGCGACCGGACGGTTATGAGCCGTCTGCTCTAACCAACTGAGCTAAAGGTCCTTAGATAGCGGCGGAGGGGATCGAACCCACGACCTTACGGGTATGAACCGTACGCTCTAGCCAGCTGAGCTACGCCGCCACAATTAGTCAGTTATAAACTTATATTATTGGTGGAGCCTAGCGGGATCGAACCGCTGACCTCCTGCGTGCAAGGCAGGCGCTCTCCCAGCTGAGCTAAGGCCCCAATAAGTGGTCGGGAAGACAGGATTCGAACCTGCGACCCCTTGGTCCCAAACCAAGTGCTCTACCAAGCTGAGCTACTTCCCGACTATGTTATGTATAATTTTTGATTAAATATGGCGCGCCCGGCAGGAGTCGAACCCACAACCTTCTGATCCGTAGTCAGACGCTCTATCCAATTGAGCTACGGGCGCATATTTATAAATGGTGCCGAGAACCGGAATCGAACCGGTACGGTAGTCACCTACCGCAGGATTTTAAGTCCTGTGCGTCTGCCAGTTCCGCCACCCCGGCAAGAGTGAAAAAGCGGAAGACGGGATTCGAACCCGCGACCCCGACCTTGGCAAGGTCGTATTCTACCACTGAACTACTTCCGCAAAAAAGTGCGGGTGAAGGGAGTCGAACCCCCACGCCCGAAGGCACTAGATCCTAAGTCTAGCGTGTCTGCCAGTTCCACCACACCCGCAGTATGTTGGCATTTGCCAATAAAGTGGTGAGCCATACAGGATTCGAACCTGTGACCCTCTGATTAAAAGTCAGATGCTCTACCAACTGAGCTAATGGCTCGTACATGAAGTGGTGCCGGCGAAAGGACTTGAACCCTCAACCTACTGATTACAAGTCAGTTGCTCTACCAGTTGAGCTACACCGGCAAAAGTG
>NZ_FUYJ01000008.1:0-177576 GCF_900167515.1 Sporosarcina newyorkensis
TTAGCCCCGGTTTCCCGGAGTTATCCCCATCTGTAAGGTAGGTTGCCCACGTGTTACTCACCCGTCCGCCGCTAATCTTTAGGAGCAAGCTCCCAAAGATTCGCTCGACTTGCATGTATTAGGCACGCCGCCAGCGTTCGTCCTGAGCCAGGATCAAACTCTCCATAAAAGAGAAATTCGAGTTAGCTCGATTTCTTGCTGGCATCATTTAAGATACTCATTTTGTTTATGTCACCGGCAGAGCCGATGCACAAACGTATAATTCGTTAACGTTTTGCTGTTCAGTTTTCAAGGTTCATGTTGTGCGCTTGCTATAAAAGCGACTCCTCTAATCTACCACATCTTAATTTAACTCGTCAAGTCTTTTTTAAAAAAAGTTTTTTCAGAGTGTTGTGTGCGTTGTAAGGACGTTGTGTCCCTGACGACATTTAATATAATACCATGCATTCAAATAATAAGTCAACAATTATTTCAAAAAAATTATAGAGCGTATTAAAAACCGCTCTACATGGTCTTCAAAGCCCGTGCCAATCGGTATTCTCTATGGAATAACAAATCATTCTTGGATGGCACACTAACGGTTTCGATAAGTTGTTTATCCACTAGGTATTCTATAAAGAACTCCAAGTCCGAAGAATACAAAGACAACTCTTCTCGTTCGTGCAACTCTTGAATATTCCATGATTCTTTTTTGTTTAATATACCTAGTAGATGCTCTGACGCTTCATTCGTGTAATTATGAATGAAAAATTCGCTTGCTAGGAAAACCAAATCCAGTCTTTTCTCCACAGCTTCTTCACTGCCGATCAATTCTTCATAAAGCTTATAGACGGCAGGGTCTATTTTTTTCATTTGGGACCATACAGTTTCTTCGGGTAACGTGTTGGCCTTTATCGCCACCAATCTTGCAAGATGATGTAAGGAATTTATAGCACGCAGATAAGCATCCATATACCGCTTTCTCTCAAAATGAATTTTCCCTTCATTATATGCGCGAATCATTTTAGCTAATTCCATACCCATTTTAATATTTCTTCCGAATAAAGGCTCTGCGGATAACTGCTGTTTTAGACGTTCCGCATATTCATCTCGGTCAAAATAGATTTTGCCTAGAACGAGCCAATCAATGATTTTCTTATTCGTTCCAACCAACAGCCAGTGTGTTAATTGTTTTTCACTAATGATATGCATGGCCGCTTTAAGTTTGCCGTCTGTATAATGTTTTGTTTGTATAGGCACTTCATTATTTGAAGTAATAATGAAAAGTATTGTGTCAAATGTATCCGTAATCGGATCGTCTTCTCTTTGGTTTTCAATAAGCAGCACACTTAACGTGTCAGGCAGACTTGCCCTCTCCTGGTAAACTGGCCGTAATATCTGTTCCACTTTTCCGCCTCCCAGTTCTTTCTCGAACATCTCGAATACTCTTCTTCGACGAATTTCACATAAAATCCTTTAATTTAAAGTGAGATTGTACTGCAATTATTTAAGAGTATGATATATTAGGGAAGGATAGTGTTAGGAGGAAACTAGAGATGAAACCTTATAAAAATAAAATAAATCGCATTCGTTCATTCGCCTTGTCGCTCATTTTTATTGGAGTTGTCATTATGTATATCGGGATCTTTTTCCGTTCCAATGAAATTGTGATGCTAATCTTCATGTTCCTCGGGGTACTCGCTATTATCGCAAGTACTGTTGTATATGCATGGATTGGTACGTTGTCGACACGAGCCGTTAGAATAAAATGTCCAAATTGTGGGAAACACACAAAAATGCTCGGTCGTGTAGATATGTGCGGACATTGCCGTGAACCATTAACACTTGATCCTGAATTAGAAGGTAAAGAGTTTGACGTGGCGTATAATAAATCTAAGATGTCCCACGAAGAGTCATCAAAATAAAAAGAGTGTAGCCCAATTGGGTTACACTCTTTTTATTTTGCTTCGTTTTGAGCTTCCCCGCAGTCAGGACAAGTGCCATACACTTCTAAACGATGTGAATTCACTTTGAAACCTGTTACGTGGGCAGCTAGGCGCTCCACTTCTTCAAGCCCTGGATGATGGAAATCCACTATTTTTCCACACTCGTCGCAAATAATATGATAATGGTCGTGGGTCACAAAATCAAAACGACTCGATGCATCTCCGTATGTCAACTCTTTCACAAGGCCGGCATTTTGGAATACACGTAAGTTATTATAGACTGTTGCTACGCTCATATTTGGAAAGTCTGATTCAAGGGCTTTATAAATCTCATCAGCGGTCGGGTGTGTATGAGAAGTGATTAAATACTCCAGAATTGCATGTCGCTGCGGAGTAATTCTTACACCACTTTCTTTCAACGTCACAAGCGCATCTTTCAAGAAAACTCCCGGCATCGTAATGCACCTCACTTCATAAAGATTACTTCTTTATAATCATTATAATTAGTTTACTCAATGAAGGGGCATACTGTCAACTTTTCTGCTGAGAACCTTGATTTCAGACCATATTTTTTCACTATTTCTCGAAAGTATCAATACCCTTTTTTCAGATCTACCTGATTTATGAGTTCTTTATCACCCGTCAACCATTTATCCAAGTTCGTCTCCATGATGCCGAGTGAACGTATGATGTATTGATCGGATATGCTGGACATATGCGGTGAAACCGTGCAATTGGGCAGTTTCCATAGCGGACTGTCCACAGATAAAGGCTCTGTTTCAAATACATCTAAAACCGCATGACGGATTTCTTGATTTTCCAATGCATCGACGACAATCTGTTCTTTGACAGCGTCTCCTCTTCCCACGTTCATGAAAATTGCGGAATTTTTCATCGCTTGAAAGTGCTCAGCCTGATAAATCCACCTTGTTGCCGGTGTACTTGGCAAAATTGAAATGACATAGTCCGCTTCCGGCAACTTCATCATGATTTCAGAAAATGAAATGGTTTCATTCATCGACGGGCTGTCGTGTCCTGACCGATTGCAACCGATTGTGTGTACATGAAATGCCTGCAACAACCTGCCGATTTCCCCGCCGATTGCTCCAGTCCCCACGATCAAAGCTGTCGAGCTATTCACTTCACCAGGTATTTTATCCAACTCCCAGCGCATTTCGGTCTGTCTTGCATAAATTCCGGGCAAACCTCTTTCGAGCGACAATAAATGTGCCAGCACTGATTCAGCCAGCGGCATCTTATGGACACCATGCGAATTCGTGACGATAATGCCTTTCTTCTGCAATGCATTCAATGGGAGTTCGTCCACCCCAACTGCCGCCACCATGACCCATCTCAACGCAGAAGCACGCTCGATAATCTCTTCCGTAAGATCGACTCCTTCAGTCGCAATCACTTCGACGCCTTCTAACGAAACATCTTCAATAGAAGCTGTATAGATGAATTCGACATTCGGATATTCCTTGCTTAGTTGTTCTTTAAATGCCGTTTTCACCTTAAACGTGAATAATACCTTCATAATCGAACCCCCTATTTTGTCAATTGTTGAAGTGTAGCCAGTGCATCTTCCACATGCCCTTTCACTCGCACTTTCCGCCATTCTCTTACTACTGTACCTGTCGGGTCGATTAGGAATGTAGATCGCTCAATCCCCATATACTCTTTACCGAAATTCTTTTTCAGCTTCCATACACCGTACTGCTCGGCAACCGCATGATCCTCGTCTACCAGAAGAGAGAAAGGCAACCCATGCTTTTCAATGAATTTTTGGTGAGAAGCCTCATGATCGGGACTTACACCTAAAATTACTGCATTTAATTCTTCAAATTCATTGACCGCATCGCGAAAATCACAAGCCTCTGTCGTACAGCCAGGTGTTGCATCTTTCGGATAAAAATACAGCACCACATACTTTTCCCCTTTAAATTGTTCCAATGAAACGATATCTCCATTTTCGTTTGGCAACGAGAATACAGGTGCCTGCAGTCCTTCTAACTTGTCCATTCAAAAAAACCTCCTCTGTGTGATGAAAACGTTCATTATTCTGAAATTACCCATACTTATCGTAGCCGAAATGAACGGGCTTTTCAATTTACTGCAACGCGACGCTGAAGGTGGAGACTTACTGGTGATTAATGCTAAAATGGGTAACGTATAATTGATTTGGAGGAATTCACTGATGAACCGAAAAAATTCAGAAGCAATCTACGCAGAAGCATGTGAACATATTGTAGGTGGAGTAAACAGTCCGTCCCGCGGGTATAAAGCGGTTGGCGGCGGGGCTCCCACTGTCATGGAACGTGCGGAAGGCGCTTATTTTTATGACGTGGACGGTAATCGATATATTGATTATCTAGGCGCATACGGACCAATCATTACAGGGCACGCACACCCTCATATTACAAAAGCCATTACGAAAGCAGCGGAAACAGGCGTCTTATATGGAACGCCTACCCGCCATGAAGTGAAATTTGCCAAAATGCTGAAGGATGCCATTCCCGGAATGGATAAAGTCCGCTTCGTCAACTCTGGCACGGAAGCCGTCATGACAACAATCCGTGTCGCACGAGCATATACTGGACGTACGAAGATCATGAAGTTCGCAGGTTGTTATCATGGACATTCTGACCTTGTCCTTGTCGCAGCAGGCTCCGGACCCGCAACACTTGGCACCCCTGATTCCGCAGGTGTTCCATCTTCCATTGCAAAAGAAGTTATTACAATTCCATTTAATGATCCAAAGAGCTACAAAGAAGCGATGGATAAATGGGGAGACGAGTTAGCTTGTATTTTAATTGAACCGATTGTAGGAAACTTCGGTATTGTCGAACCGAATGAAGGTTTCTTGGAACTCGTTCATGAACTTGCTGCCGATAAAGGAGTACTTACGGTGTATGATGAAGTCATCACAGCATTCCGTTTCCATTATGGAGCTGCACAAACACTGCTCGGTCTCCAGCCGGACTTAACGGCTTTTGGCAAGATTATCGGCGGCGGACTTCCGATTGGTGCTTATGGCGGTAAAAAAGAAATCATGGAACAAGTTGCTCCGCTCGGTCCCGCCTATCAAGCAGGTACTATGGCAGGAAACCCGGCATCCATGCTTTCTGGTATCGCTTGCCTCGAAGTCTTGCAAGAACCGGGTGTCTATGACGAAATGGATCGCCTCGGCGGTTTATTAGAAGTCGGGATTTTGGAATTAGCGAACAAGCACGGCATCCAGATGACCATCAACCGATTAGGTGGAGCACTCACATTGTTCTTTACCGATGTCACTGTGGAAAATTATGAGCAAGCCGAAGCGACAGACGGAGAAATTTTCGGGCGTTTCTTCAAAGAAATGCTGAAAAACGGTGTGAATCTTGCGCCTTCTAAGTATGAAGCTTGGTTCTTGACTACTGCCCATACAGAAAATGATGTAAAGGAAACTTTAAAAGCGGTAGATCGTTCATTTAAAACATTAGCCGAATCAATGGATTGACCGTTTCTCGGCTATATTGTAAAGTAGCAAAAAAGAGCTTATTCAGGAAAGGAATTACCCAATGAAACTTGGTGCCCGCGTCTTTAAAACGGGTATTGCGATTGTATTTGCCCTATTTCTCGCTCAATTACTTGAGTTACCAACTGCGGTATTTGCAGGGATAGCAGCGATTTTCGCAATCCAGCCATCTATTTATAGATCGTATTTAACGATCATTGAACAATTGCAAGGGAATCTGATCGGCGCCGCTGTGGCAGTGTCGTTCACACTTATTTTTGGTCCGCAACTAGTCGTTGTAGGATTAGCTGCAGTGATTGTTATGATCATCATGTTGAAGCTAGGTCTCGAGAAATCTATTTCTCTTGCGCTCGTCACAATGATTGCCGTTATGGAGGTAAAAGACGATAACTTCCTAACCTTCGCCTTACTCCGGGTATCCACTATTCTCGTCGGTGTACTCGCAGCTTTCATCGTGAACATGGTCTTTATGCCACCGAAGTATGAAACGAAACTGTTTCAGGCAATCCATCAAGCTCAGGATGAAATCATTCGTTGGACCCGTCTCGCAGGTCGTCAGGCTTCTGAGCATTCTGCCACAAAAAAGTCTTTGGGCAAACTGAAAGAACGACTCGTTCAAATCGACCAGCTCTACTTGCTATTCAAGGAAGAACGCAGCTACATTAAAAAAACCACTGCTTCCAAAGCCCGAAAACTTGTTGTCTATCGGCAGATGGTTGCAACAACTCGCAGCAGTTACGATGTGCTTAAGAGATTGCATAAATTCGAAAACGAACTTATCAATCTTCCTGATCACTTCCGTATGATGGTGCAAGAACGACTCGAAGCATTGCTCGTCTACCATGAGCAGCTTCACTTGAAATTCATCGGGAGGTTAAAGGCAGAACGCGATGAGGATGGAGTGCATAATGAATTCATTCAGCGACAAGAGGTAATGGATATTTTCGCGAAGGAAATTGCCATCACCAAAGAAGACGAGGAATTCTCTGCCTACCATTTACTCCATATTCTCTCTTCCATGTTGAACTATGAAGAACAGCTGGAGCATTTGGATATGTTGATCACTTCTTATCAATCAAGATTTGAAGATGAAGATAATGCTGCTTTAGAAGATGAATTTTATTAATTAAAGATAAAAACTGCGATAGACTGTTTCTTAGTCCATCGCAGCTTTTTAATTACCCTCCCAATTCCTGTCGATTGTAGAGCCCGGCATATACGCCTTCGCGTCTCATCAATTCTTGGTGAGTTCCTGATTCTTTTAATTCTCCATGATCAATTACATAGATACAGTCCGCGTGTGTAATAGTCGACAAACGATGCGCTACAATCAGAGTAGTCCGTTCATGCGCCAGTCGTTCGAGCGAGTCTTGAATCAAGGCTTCACTTTCCAAGTCGAGCGCAGATGTTGCTTCATCCAAAATAAGCAGCGCCGGGTTTTTCAAAAATACACGCGCGATCGAGATTCGTTGCTTTTGACCGCCAGATAATTTTACACCACGTTCCCCGACTCGTGTATCATACCCTTCAGGCAACGTCTCAATGAAGTCATGTGCGTTCGCAGCTTTAGCCGCAGCCACAACTTCTTCGTCCGTCGCATCGGGCTTGCCCATCAGAATATTGCTTTTAACCGAATCGCTGAACAAAATGGAGTCTTGGAGCACCATACCAATTTGATCACGCAGGGATTTGACTTTGACATCCCTGATATCATATCCATCGACACGGATCGCTCCCGAATTGACATCATAGAAGCGAGGAATCAAACTGATGATCGTTGACTTCCCTCCGCCACTCATACCAACTAACGCAGCGGTCTCACCCGGACGGATCGTCAAGCTGATGTTTTTCAACACCTCTTCTTCCTCATAAGCAAAACTGACATTCTCGAATTGAATTTCTCCGTTAATTGGCGGCAGTACCTTTGCATCTTCTTTATCCACCACATCATACTTCTCATTCATCAAATCAAGCACCCGATCCATCGAAGCAAATGACTGAGTCAGCGATGTCGAAGAGTTAACCAACCGTCTCAAAGGAGAATACAGACGCTCGATGAACGCAATAAATGCGACCATCGTACCGACTGACAGCGAGCCGTTGATCACTTGATACCCCGCAAAACCGATAACGAGTAACGGTGCGACGTCAGTGATTGTATTGACCACGGCAAATGCCTTCGCATTCCATCTTGTATGTTCGATTGCACGATCTAAAAAGGCATTGTTCACTTCATCAAAACGTTCTTGCTCTTTGTCTTCGATGGCAAAACTTTTAATAATGCTGACTCCAGCTATCCGTTCATGCAGATAACTTTGTACATCCGCCAAAGCTTGTGACCTTTTTCTTGTCAATTCACGCAACTTCCCGAAGAAATGCTTGACGCTAAACGCATAAAAAGGAAAAGCAAGCAATGTGACCAGAGTTAACTGCACGTCCAGAGTCAGCATGATGGCAATCGCAATAATAATTGTCGCCAAATCCAACCAGACGTTCATTAAGCCGATCATCACAAAGTTTTTCGTTTGTTCCACGTCATTGATGACCCTGGAAATCACTTCACCTGCACGCGTATTCGAATAAAAACGTAAACCTAGCTTCTGCAAATGACTATATAGTGATCGCCGTATATCAAACAAAATCTTATTGCTGACATACTGCGCATAATATTGGCGATAATATTCAACAGGAGGTCGAATCAGAAAGAATAAAATAATCGTGCCGCCTAGCCAATAAAACAAATACTTCGTTTTCTCGGCGTCGGACATAGCCGGTGCCCCTATGATGTCGTCAATGACAATTTTGATCAGCAACGGTAAAAATAATGGAATGGCAAACTTAATGATCCCGATAAGAACGGTAAAGAGGATCTGCCAATTATAAGGTTTTACGAATTGTAGATAACGTTTAATACTTTCACCCATTCTGTTCCTCTCCTAATCAGTTAAAAAAAACCGACCCACACGAGTGCAGGCAGGTTCAACGTTTTTCATCCTGAAGTTGCTTATAGAACTCAAACCTGGAGGTCCATACATTAATAAAGTCAGGAGCAAACGGTCCTTTTCTTTGCTTGATCCAACCCAGCAATTGGGTTAAATTATCTTGCAGGATTTGATCGATCACTTCTGGATATTTCATTTGACGTTTATGTTCGGCATATTCATCCTCATCTAAAATCAAATAACTCATATCCGGAAAAACTTTCACGTCTAGGTCGTAATCAATATACTTCAATGACTTTTCGTCAAAGACAAACGGTGAACTCATATTAACGTAATAATAGACGCCGTCTTCACGCAACATGCAAATGATATTGAACCAATTTTCCGCATGAAAGTAGCAGATGGACGGCTCGCGTGTCAGCCATGTTCGGCCGTCTGATTCAGTCACGAGCGTACGTTCATTTCCTCCAATGACAATATTTCGGGTTCCTTTTAATACGAGCGTTTCTTGCCAGACACGATGGATCTTGCCATTATGTTTGTAACTGTGGATCTGTATCGTTTCTCCTTCTTTTGGAATTGCCAATTTTCTCTACCACCTTTGAGCCTCATGCCACCGCTCTTGCTATCTGTTCATTATACCAACTGACTTCCCAAAATTAAAACGTTTCAACCATCTATTTTGTAATTGCCTGAATTTTGCGGGGTGCTTGCTTCGTTTTGTCCATAAAAAAACCGGTAGAAATGGCATATAATAGCCATTTCTACCGGTAGGTGGTGTCCATACTTACTTGGAACCTTTAAATTGGTTCGCACGTGCACCCGAAGCTTGTTGCTTGTTTGCTTCTGCTTGACGGTTTTGCTCTTTTACCTCGTTCACATCAGTCTCAGATGCAAATTCTTCATTCATAGATGATTGCATGTTGGAAGATGCTGATTGCATGTTCGCAGCAGACTGTGCATTTTGCTGACGGACTTGGTTCACATCAGTTTCTGATGCGTACTCTTCGTTCATCGTTTGCTGATTAGCAGACTGTGCATTCTGCTTACGCACTTGATTCGCATCTGTTTGTGATGCAGATTGAGCATTACGATTTGGTTGCTTAGGCATGGATTTATTCACCTCCGTGCCCCTTATGATGTCCAGCGTCCTCATATTTATTCAGAACCGGCAAAGAAGTTTTTACCAATCAATACTTTCTATAATTTTCATCACAGGCTTTGATTTCGGCAAGGCTTCAATTTGTTCTTTTGTATAAAAGTTCAGCGGCTCTTTAGAAGTAACATCCTCCAATTGAGCACGATACGCATGAATGTCCCATGTGATGTGCGAGAACAGATGGGAGAATCGCGTGAGCTCTGTTACTTTTTTCAACTTGAGCCCGGTGTCTTTTTCAAACGTCTCCACTGCATCCAACTCTTGAAGTTCTACCATCGGAAACTCCCAAAGTCCTGCAAGTAAACCTGTGCCTGGTCTCTTTTGCAATAACCATTTTCCTTCTTCATTTTGAATTGCGAATGCAGCAAGTGAGACATACTTTTTCTTTTGCTTTTTCAATTTTATCGGCAATTGCTGTTGTTTACCTTCCTCAAATGCGATACAAAAATCACGAACCGGACATAATAAGCAACGTGGATTCGGTGTACAGATGACCGCACCCAATTCCATCAAGGCCTGATTGAATGAAGAGGCATCTTCTTCGGAAATCAATTCCATAACCGCCTGTTCGAATATTTTTCGATTTCGGGGTAAAGCAATATCCTCTTCGATCAGCAATATGCGAGATAAGACTCTCATGACATTTCCATCAACTGCATGCTCCGGTACACCATAAGCTATACTAAGGATCGCCCCCGCTGTATATGGGCCGACTCCTTTGAGCGCCGAAATTTTCTCTCTAGTATTCGGCACTTCCCCACCGTAGGTTTCCACAACTTCTCTTACACCTGATTGAAGATTGCGGACACGTGAATAATAACCGAGACCTTCCCACATTTTCAGGATTTCTTCTTCTTTCGCTTCTGACAAATCTTGCATCGTCGGAAATTTTTCGATAAATCGTTCATAATACGGAATGACTGTATCTACTCGCGTCTGTTGCAGCATTACTTCTGAAATCCAAATATAATATGGATTATTCGTTCTTCTCCAAGGTAAATCTCTTTTTTCAGCTTCATACCAAGACAATAAAGCCTGTTGGAAAGCCTTTTTTTGTTCAATTATTTGCATAATGCCCTCGCTTCTTTATTCAAATACTTTTAGTTCTCGTGAAATAGGGTATATAATTAATACAGACTTAGACATTTTACGACTCTTTCCTCTATCAATTATGCCTCGGCGTAATTGCGTCCAGATTTTGAATTGTGCTTAGGTCTGCGTGACGCAGATCAGTTAGCCTTTGCCGCAGGACGCGGCGAGTTTTGGCTAACTCCATCTTTTAAAACTCCTCTCAAAATCTGTGACATCCGCCGGAGGCTTAGGTCAACAGGATGTTGATCATGCAGGCGTTGTCACAGGATGTGGCGATCTTAGCCTGCGTACTTCTCTTGTTCAGCTGGCGTTTGAATGCCCGCTGAACAGGAAGTAAATTCGAATTCATCTCAGCACCTATAGAGGTGTGAGCCTTCTGCTGAATAAAGATAAAAAGGAGTGATGATTTGGATACAGGTACACATATAGCCATGGGAGTTGCGATTAGCGGTCTAGCACTGGCCGATACTGCCGTAGCGAATGACCCTTCCACTATGGGAGCGGTATTTGCCGGTATTATGGTCGGTTCGCTGATTCCGGATATTGATACTGTGTTAAAGCTTCGAAACAATGCCGTTTATTTGCGCAATCACCGTGGAATTACACATTCCGTTCCAGCCGTCATGTTATGGCCGCTCTTGATCTCGATCCTTTTGACACTCATTGTTCCTGGAGCGGAGTTTTTGCATGTATGGGCATGGACTTTTCTAGCTGTGTTTATCCATGTCTTTGTAGATATTTTTAATTCATACGGCACACAAGCACTGCGGCCCTTTTCACAAAAATGGGTAGCGATCGGGGTCATCAATACATTTGATCCAATTTTTTTCGGCCTGCACGTCATCGCGATTCTCGCATGGTTTCTCGGTACAGATCCTTTAGCCACAATGTCCACTTTATATATCGTGATATTTTTCTATTATTTACTGCGGTTCGCCGTCAAAAGCGCAGTAAAAAGATCTGTCAAAAAGACAGTGCCCGGTGCTACTGAGATTTTCATCGCCCCGACTATGAAATTTTTTCAATGGCGTGTGGCAGCGACCACTGAAGTCGATCATTATGTCGGACGCGCATACGGACGGTCGATTACATTATACGACCGTTTTAAACGCGAACCAATGCCAGCTTCTCCACAAGTCTCGGCAGCTCTAGAAGATCCGAATTTAAAGGCCTTTGTGTCCTTTTCTCCTCTGTATCGCTGGTCGGTTTCACATGTTGGCGATCTTTATGAAGTCCGTCTCATCGATTTGCGGTACCGAAGTAAAGGATATTATCCATTTGTCGCAGTAGCTCATGTCAATCAAGATTTGGAGGTAGTGAATTCCTATACCGGATGGATCTTCTCTGAAGACAAACTTCGCAAGAAATTAAAATTTGCTCCTAACAATTAAAGAACGTCCATGCATTATGCATGAGCGTTCTTTTTGTTTACTTCCCGCTTTTCACGTCTTTCAACATGGCGATCGGCAATGCTTCTATTGCTTTCTCTCCACCTAAACGATGGCCCCATGCAAATAACCCTTTCAAGTAATCTACTTGAAAGAACATACCGTCGTCTCCTTCAATACGATACATTTCACCTGGCTTGATACTTTCCGGATCAACCAAATAGGATTGCACCATGACGGCTTTGCGCTGGTGTACAGCATACTCGCTGATCATGCCCATCTGTTCCGCTTTTCGTGCTTTTTCCATAAGGGAAGCGACTTCACTCCGCAGTTCATTTTCATTCATTTCGCTGTAATGTTTTTCAGTCTCCATCTTCTTCATTCCTTTTCTGTTCAATAAAAAGATCAATCTGCGCAAGTGGAATGCCCTTTTGATACATCGATTGCTTCACTCTCTGTCTCAAATCAGCGCCGGAATACTTACTCTGATAGCGTCTCCACGCCTTTTCACCAAAATTCTGAGTGATTTCAGTCCATTCATCTTCATCCCGTTCGATGGTCACGCTATTAAGCACTTGTTTAATTTGTTCAAATGAAAATCCTTTTCTTGCTAATGTATTTTGGATTTTCTGTTTTACTTGTGCCGGCGGTTGCTGGCTGTTGGAGCGTATCGTCTTTTCAGCGAGCTTCAGTGCATTGTCCATTTGGTCTTCCATCGTGTACTCCTCCAATGCTTGAGTTTGAAGTTCCTTGGGTATACCTTTCTTATAAAGGGATTGCTGAATCGCTCTCGGACCTTTTAAAGAGCTGTTCTTTTCCGTCCGGACAAGCGCTTCAGAGAATGCTTCATCATTTAGGAATCCAAGTCGTTTCAATTTCACGATCGCCTCAAGGACGATCGCTTCTCCATAATCTTTCTCAAGAAGCTTCTTTTTCACTTCCATTTCACTGCGCATACGGAAAGACAAAAAATGCAATGCACGGTTAAATGCTTTTTCAATTTGGTCCGCATAGACAATTTCGTCCGTCTCCCAATCGTCCAGCGTCATTCCCTTCGTGAGTTCAAATTTCACCAGTACAGATTCATGGACGCTGAAAGCATACTGTTCATCAATAAAAATATTATAACGTTCGCTATCTCGTTTTTGTTGTGATATTTTGGTAATTAGCGGCATTTCTTCATCACCTACTTAGTATTAGTATACCGCTTCTTTCAGTGATGGTCAGCAATAGTGTATTAATTTTGCAGAGTTTGGAGGGGAATTAGTATGAGAGTCGTTATTACAGGAGGAACTGGATTTATCGGCAGCATATTGACTGCAAAGCTTCGAGAAAGTGGTCATGATGTGATCATATTGACACGCAAACCGTCTTTCGAACAGAATGGTGTCCAGTACGTTCAGTGGCTAACAGACAACGCTTCACCTGAAAATGAGCTTGGTCAAGTCGACGCTGTTGTGAATCTGGCAGGTGTTTCAATTAATGATGGCCGGTGGACAACAGAGCGCAAAAAACAAATCCACGATAGCCGAATCACAGCTACTCAAGAGGTGCTGCGTATTCTGCGGTCACTGCCTGAAAAGCCAAGTGTATTAGTAAATGGAAGCGCAATTGGAATCTATCCTCCATCGCTCACTGAAGAGTACACAGAATCATCCATAGTGGTCGGCGATAATTTTCTCGCTAAAACAGTTTATGATTGGGAGCGCCTTGCCAGCCATGCAAACGATTTAGGTGTTCGAACAGTGTTCACTCGATTTGGTATTGTCCTTGGCAAAGATGGAGGCGCATTGCCTCTCATGAAGTTGCCTTATCTATTATACTCCGGCGGCAAAATCGGCTCAGGCAATCAATGGTTTTCTTGGGTACATGTTGAAGACGTTGCGAACGCCATCATCTATTCATTGGAAAATAATGCGATTGAAGGTCCTGTCAATGTTGTAGCACCGAGCCCGATGCATATGAATGCTTTCGGAAAAACAGTAGCAAAAGTGCTCCATCGACCACATTGGTTTCCCGTCCCAAGTTTCGTTATGGAGTTAACTTTGGGTGAGAAAAGCATGATCATCTTACAAGGCCAGCATGTTTTGCCAGATAAGCTCCTTAAAAATGGATTTACTTTTCAATATCCATCTTTAAAGCCTGCTTTAGAAGATCTGTTGTGAAATGAAATGTTTGTTGGGATGTTGACAATACCCTGACAAACATTTTCCGAATTTTGCATAGTACATATTTAAAGCCAAACCGCACATGCTCTATTAAAAGGAGTGATGTTGTATGGCTCGCCACGTTTCAGGTATTTTATTGGCTTCATGCTTATTGGTTGTCGGTATTTTAGTCAACCCTTTTGCTGTAAAGGCAGAAGAATTCCATTGGGGATTCAAGAAAGCCACAGATGGAGTGCCTCCTTCGGCTGGAGCGGAATTGGATAAATTGCTCGATGATTATGGAGCACTCTATAAAGGGAAAGGCGATAAGAAAGTTGTGTATCTAACATTCGACAATGGGTACGAAAACGGCTACACAGAGAGCATTTTGGACACTTTGAAGAAGGAAAAAGCCCCCGCTACATTTTTCTTGACCGGCCATTATGTAAAAAGCGCAAGTGATTTAGTGAAACGAATGGTTAAGGACGGACATGGAATCGGCAATCATTCCTATGATCACCCGAATATGGCCAACTTATCCGAACAGCAAATGGAAGAAGAATGGAGTAAGCTTGATGAGATCCTATACGAGACTACAGGACAAAAGCGCACCATTTATACACGACCGCCAGAAGGTGTCTTTAATGCGAAATTACTGCAGAAGGGTAATGACCTTGGATACCGGCATATTTTCTGGTCCGTCGCATTCATTGATTGGCATAAGGATCAACCAAAAGGAAAAGATTATGCATATAATGAATTAATGAAGCAGTTACACCCTGGCGCAGTCATCCTCATGCATACTGTCTCTCCAGATAATGCCCAAGCCTTGCCTGATTTCATTCGCGATGCAAAGAAACAAGGCTATAAGTTCCACTCTCTTGACCAACTGGTCGAAGAGTATGAAAAGGAAAATTCTGTGACCCAATAAAAAGAGACCTTGTCTGTTTAACTTCACCAACAGACAAGGTCCCTACCTATTCGGTCCTTCTTCAATTTGCATTTTACATTCGTAGTTATCCAATGTATTTACTTTTATTGGACTGTTACGGATCCCCTCCTTCGTTATTACGTACCTAGGATTCGATTCGCTTCTATAACTACGACCTCCTTTTCATTTGATTATTCTGACTATACCACCTATTCAGACACTTGTAAACTATTTTATTCGAATTTAATAAATCTTTCTTAAGAAATACTAAAAATCTGCATGATGGATGTGCGCTATGCATGTAATTGAATGAGAAAAATCAGATTGAAAAAGATGGCGTTTTCATATACGATATCAATGATGGAAAGAGGTGGACATATGGACACATCACAAAACAAAGACCAAGTTGTAGAACTGAAAAATCGGTTCAATCAATTCCTTGAAACATTAGAAGCGATCGAACCAGAAAAGACGGGTCTCCAAGAGATCGATCGGCTGATCATGTTACTTGATGAGCTGGAAGAACAAATGGATAGTTATAAAAAATAACATAAATAACGGGGGATTTTGAGATGTACATAGAATCAATCGAGAAAAGTATGTATGATCTAATTTGCGAAACATCTACGAACTTACCAAAGGATGTTCGCCGTGCGATTCTTTCCGCAAAAGAAAAAGAAAACAAAGGTACGAGCTCCGCTATGAGTCTCGATACTATCGCTAAGAACATTAATATGGCAGATGAAAAACTTTCACCTATTTGCCAAGATACCGGTCTGCCAACATTCAAGATCAAAACTCCCGTCGGTGTTAACCAATTGGAGATCAAAGCTGCAATTAACCGCGCTATCGAACTCGCTACTGAACATGGAAAACTTCGTCCGAACGCAGTTGATTCTTTGACTGGCGATAACAGTGGAAACAACTTAGGGATCGGCTTGCCTGTTGTGAAGTTTGAACAATGGGAACAAGACCATATCGAAGTGAAATTGATCCTAAAAGGCGGCGGCTGCGAAAACAAGAATATCCAATACAGCTTGCCAACTGAATTAGAAGGGCTTGGACGCGCTGGACGTGATTTAGATGGTATTCGTAAATGTATCTTACATTCCGTTTATCAAGCACAAGGACAAGGGTGTTCAGCAGGATTCATCGGTGTAGGTATCGGCGGCGACCGTTCATCCGGATACGATTTGGCAAAAGAGCAACTCTTCCGGGATGTAACCGACGTCAATCCAATTCCTGAACTTGCACAGTTGGAAGACTATGTACTGGAAAAAGCAAATCATCTAGGAATTGGTACAATGGGCTTCGGCGGTGAAGCAACGCTGCTTGGCTGTAAAATTGGTGTTATGCACCGGATTCCTGCGAGCTTCTATGTTTCAGTAGCATATAATTGCTGGGCTTATCGCCGCATGGCAGTAGACATCAATGCGGAGACTGGAGAAATTACAGACTGGCATTACAATGAAGGCGAAAAAATTGCATTTGAACAACCTGCTGAAGAAACAAAGTCCACAGCACGTGTAGTGAAATTGCAAGCACCTATTACAGAAGAAGAAATTAGAGACTTGCGTGTTGGCGACGTCGTGAAAATCTCCGGTCGCATGTATACGGGCCGTGATGCTATTCATAAGCATTTAATGGACAATGATGCACCAGTTGATTTGAATGGCCAAGTCATTTACCACTGCGGTCCGGTCGTTCTGAAGAATGAAGAAGGCAAATATGAAATTAAGGCAGCAGGTCCTACGACTTCAATTCGTGAAGAGCCGTATCAAGGAGATATCATGAAAAAATTCGGTATTCGGGCAGTCATCGGAAAAGGCGGCATGGGGCCTAAAACTTTGGCGGCGCTCCAGGAACACGGCGGCGTGTACTTGAACGGAATTGGCGGAGCAGCCCAATATTACGCAGACTGCATTAAGGAAGTAGAAGGCGTTGATTTGCTTGAGTTCGGAATACCAGAAGCACTCTGGCACCTGCGTGTTGAAGACTTCACCGCAGTCGTAACAATGGACTCCCACGGAAATAGTCTACATGCCGATATTGACAAATCTTCATTAGAAAAGCTCTCAAAATTTAAAGAGAAAGTGTTTAACTAATCAACCAGCAGCGAATGATTTCATTCGCTGCTTTTTTGAGTTTACAAAAAGATTGATCATTTTAGTAACATTTTTTCAGAGCAGGTGCTATACTATAGTTAATAACTATTATAATTTCAGAATCATTCTAGTTTGTGATTTAAAAGTCGATTCTACTACGGTAGAGTCGACTTTACTGCTTTAATTAGACATTTGAAATTGAAATTCATTATCAATTAGGAGGTATTCAAATGACAACATCAGCAAAAGAACAATTCGTTGAAAAAGTAGATTGGACCGCGAGATTTGAATTGATCGCTGCCATATTATCCGGACTTTTTATCTTGGCAGCATGGCTCTTGAGTAAAAATGGCACAGAAGCTTTCTCTATCACGCTGTATATCCTGGCATTTTTGATTGGAGGATATGCAAAAGCCAAGGAAGGTATTGAAGAAACGATAAAAAATAAAGAGCTGAATGTCGAGATGCTGATGGTTTTTGCAGCAATCGGCTCTGGCATTATCGGCTACTGGGCGGAAGGCGCCATACTGATTTTCATTTTTGCAATCAGCGGTGCACTTGAAACGTATACTTTAAATAAAAGCCATAAGGAAATTTCTTCTCTAATGGAAATGCAACCTGAGGAAGCGTGGCTCATCACAGAGGATGGCAGTGAACAAAAAGTACCTACTGCATCTTTATCCCTCGGCGCAGTCCTGCTCGTCAAGCCAGGCGAACGCATTCCAGTGGATGGTCAAGTACTCAGCGGCATTACTTCCGTAGATATGTCTGCAATTAATGGAGAGTCCATCCCTGTGACGAAGCAAGAAAATGATGAATTGTTTGCGGGAACAGTGAATATTAGCGGGGCAATTCGAATGACCATGACAAAGCCCAGCTCTGAAACCTTATTCCAAAAAATTATTGCTATGGTTCAGAACGCACAAAGTGAGAAATCCCCTTCTCAACAATTTATTGAACGATTCGAGGGTACTTATGTAAAAATTGTCTTGGCGGCAGTCGTGATTATGATGTTTCTTCCGCATTTTTTACTCAATTGGGATTGGACGACTACCTTTTACCGTGCCATCGTACTATTGGTAGTCGCTTCCCCCTGTGCGTTGATGGCAGCCATTATGCCTGCAACCTTGGCTGCGGTCTCAAATGGTGCTAAAAGAGGCGTTTTATTTAAAGGTGGGCTTCACTTAGAGCACTTAAGCTCTTTGAAAGCTTTTGCTTTTGATAAAACCGGTACATTGACCACTGGCAAGCCGGTTGTAATGGATTTTATCGTCCGAAAAGATACCAATCCAAAAGAAGCGCTCGCTTTATTTGCAGGTGTTGAATCATTGTCCAACCACCCGTTAGCCAAGGCAATCATTCAGTATGCCAACGAGCAAGAGGTCATACCTGAACGGAATCTCCATATTGAAGACGTGCCTGGTTACGGGATTAAAGCTGAAACAGATAATGGTATGATCCGAATCGGCAATCCAAGATTTGTTGGTATAGATTTAGTGGAATCATTTGAGGATGGAATTGCCGAAACACTCGCCAATGAAGGAAAAACTGTTATTTTCATGAGAGATGAACACGGTATTGTAGCATTGGCTGCACTGAAGGATACGTTGAGAAAAGAGGCTGTGACTTCCATCAAAGAACTGAAAGCCCTTGGAATCCGTACCGTGATGCTTACGGGAGACAACGAAAAAACGGCGCATGCGATCGCTGAAGAAGTCGGAGTGGATTCATACGTTGCTGAATGTTTGCCTGAAGAGAAAGTCGTTCATCTGAAGAAATTGCTGAAGAATTATGAAACGGTTGGAATGGTTGGCGACGGTATCAATGATGCTCCTGCACTCGCTACTGCCACATCCGGTATTGCAATGGGCGAAGGCACAGATGTCGCTTTAGAGACCGCGGACGTAGTGCTAATGCAAAACGATTTGAATCGCCTTTCCTATGCAATCAAACTCTCAAGAAAAATGCAACGGATCGTTAAGCAAAACGTTTTCTTCTCCATCGCTGTCATTGCCATTCTGATCATATCCAACTTCATGCAAGTAGTCGATCTCCCTCTTGGTGTGATCGGGCATGAAGGAAGCACCATCCTCGTCATCCTTAACGGTTTGCGCATGTTGAACAAAATAGAATGACAAATTAAAACAGGCTGTCACTGGGGATGGAATCGTCCTTAAGTGACAGCCTGTTCTCATAACTAAAAAAAGCCGCCCGAGACGTCAGATGACAATGACTTCTCGGCCAGCCCTGCTTTTTTACGATGCCATTTGACGTTTACGTTCATAGCGCTCTGTCATCACTGCATTTATCAACCCGCCAATCATCAGAATGATAGCTGATAGATAGAGCCACATGATGAGCACGATAATTCCACCAATACTGCCATAAGTATTCGCATAATTTCCAAAGTTACTAATATAGAAAGAGAAACCTAATGATGTAACAATCCAGCCCACGGTCGCAAAAAAAGCACCTGGAACGATACTTTTATAGGACAATTTGATAGCTGGAATGAGCCAATATAACAATGAAAAAACAGCGAAGATAAGGAATGGCGGAATAAGGAAACGGATCTTCGTCCACATGGATAAAAATGAATCTTCCAATCCCATGAATGAGAACAGAAGCTTCCCGATCGGTTGACCGAAAACCGGCAATACTAGAGCGACTATGACGGTACCAATCAACATGATCGTAAACACAATCGACAAACCTCTAGAAATAAAAAAGTTTCGGTCGTCTTCTACATCATATGCCCGATTTAACCCCTTCGTTATAGCCCCCATACCTTTAGAGGCCGACCAAATCGTTGCAAGGATACCAATTGATAATAAGCCGCCATTACGATTTTCCAGCACTTCTGACAACGTGGACTCAATCAAGGTTGAGACACTTTCTGGAGCATATTCACGTATAAACATGAAGATCTGGCTTTGATCTAAATGCAAGTAAGGCAATAACGTAAAAAGAAAGATTAGTAGTGGGAATAATGACAACAGAAAAAAGAAAGCTAATTGCGAACCGGCAGCTGATATATCCAATTCTTTTATACGAATAATGAGCTGCTTGAAAAACCCGCTCGTCGTAGCTGGATTAAAGTCATCTTCATCCCCGTCTTTTATATCCTTAATAAAACCTTTTACTTTTTCGGTCTTAGACGTACCCTCAGAATTCGAAGAAGGGGCACTTTCATGACTTTTCATTTCATGTGACCCCCTTTCGTTAAGTGATTCGATATTTAGTGATTCTCTACTGGTACTGCGTTTTTTTTTTGCACCATCGGCGGTAAGCTTGTGTCTTCCTGAGCAGAAGAGGCAGATGCCGCAGTTGATTCATCTTGAATGATTTGCTCATACTCAGATTTGGAATCAGTGAATGCTTCCTTCGTATCTGTGAACATTTCTTTCACTTGAGGTGTCAGTGTTTTAATTTCATCCACTTGTGACTTGATATAATCAACATCACCTTTCACCTGTTCATAAAGAGTTTGCACTTGATCTTTCTTTTCTTGAAGTTGGTTTTTCACTACATCTGGATTTTCTTTGTAGTACAGTGCTTTTTCGTATGAAGTCCTTAAGGAAGTGACCGTCATTTGTCTTGTTGAACGATCCAACATGCTTACAACCGCCCCAAGCAATGCGCCACCTAAAATAAACTTACCTAATTTGTTAGAACCCATGAATTTCGCCTCCTATCACGTTAACCTTTCAATTCATTATACCCATATAGCCGATTACCAAACAATGATTGTGGCACTTTATTGAAAAAAAGCTTGACGAACCGTTCTATTTTTCGGATTATTAACAATAACATAGAACTAATAGAATTCCCTAAAGGGAGTTGATGTGCAACACTTTGAAAATCATAAAAATCTATAGAAACGGATGGAGGGGATGAAATGGAAAAAGTTACAAAATTTTTAACAAGCGCATCAGATCTAATTTGGGGACCCCCGTTGCTTATATTATTGATCGGTACCGGAATATATTTGACGATACGTTTGACCTTTATACAATTGCGATTATTACCTTATTCATTGAAACAAGTATTTTCAAGAAAGCATGATAAGAAAGCAGACGGGGATATCTCACAGTTCCAAGCATTAATGACAGCAATGGCGGCCACAGTTGGAGTCGGAAACATCGTCGGAGTCGCTTCTGCGGTCGTTGCAGGAGGACCAGGAGCTATTTTCTGGATGTGGCTGGCTGGTTTTTTCGGGATGGCGACGAAATATAGTGAAGCCATTCTCGCAGTAAAATATCGTGTGAAGGATTCCAATGGCTTAATGGCCGGCGGACCGATGTATTATTTGGAACACGGATTGAAGCAGAAGTGGCTCGGTGTCCTGTTCGCACTCTTTGGTGCATTGGCCGCTTTTGGTATCGGAAATGGAACACAGTCAAAAGCAGTGGCAGATGTAATGAAAAATACGTTCGATGTGCCACATTATATTACAGGGGCCGCTTTGGTTGCATTTGGTGCACTCGTCATTCTGGGGGGCATCAAGTCGATTGGTCGGGTAACTGCATTTTTCGTGCCTATTATGGCTTTATTCTATTTCATTGCCGGAACGATCGTTATGGTTTTGAATATTGAAGCAGTACCTGCAGCATTCGGTTTGATATTCTCGGATGCGTTTACCGGGCAAGCAGTCGCAGGTGGTGCAATTGGAGCGGTCATCCGTTTTGGTGTCGCGAGAGGTCTTTTCTCTAATGAAGCCGGGCTCGGTTCTGCCCCAATTGCGGCAGCGGCAGCACGTACCGACTATCCTGGACGTCAAGCACTCGTGTCCATGACACAGGTTTTATTCGATACATTGGTTATTTGTTCGATTACAGGTGTTACGATCGTCATGAGTAATAAATGGCAAGACAGTTCCATCGACGCGGGGGCTTTAACAGCTGAAGCTTTTGGTTCCTTTTTAGGAGGAATCGGACCCATCTTAGTATCGATCGGGCTAGTGTTCTTCGCCACTTCAACCATTTTAGGATGGAGTTATTATGGGGAGAAGTGTTTCCAATATCTCGTGCCGAATCGCAAAGCCGTCCTCTTCTATCGAGTAATTTTTGTTGGCTTTATCTATGTTGGCGCAACAGCATCGCTTGATGTAGTATGGGTTTTAGCAGATGTATTGAACGGTTTGATGGCGATTCCGAACTTGATCGGGCTTCTCGGTTTGTCTGGAATTGTTGTGATGGAAACAAGACGGTTTAAAAAGAAAATAGACGAAGAACGAGAAGAACTGCGCAAGTAATTACTCAATGTTCAGTTGACAGTATATCGCTTTCGTGAAATGATGGAAATCATAGATTACAAGGAGAGAAAGGCGGTTTCACTATGGACTTATCTACTCAAACACCAGAGAATATTGCGTATATGATTGAAAAAATTAAAGAAAAACTGCGTATGGTTAATGTCGATGCCATGAAAGCAGATAGTTTCAGTACGGAGCAATATGAAGACTTACACTATATGTACGAGATGGTCATGAAGCGAGAAAATATTACGCCAAATGAAATGCAGGCAATTGCAGCGGAACTTGGTTCTATGCGCAAATAAAAAAGACTCCAATTGGAGTCTTTTTTATTTATTGAGGCGTAACGTTTGTCCCATCTTCTAGTACAAGTGGTTGAATAAGCACTTCGACTCTTCGGTTTTTACTGCGATTTTCTGCCGTATCGTTCGGCACAATTGGTTTATATTCCCCATACCCTTTTGCACTGAAAAGATTCGGGTCCACTTCATTGCTTTCCACGATAATTTTCAAAAATTTGACTGCACGCATAACACTCAGTTCCCAGTTAGATGAATACTGTGCATTGTTGATCGGAATATCATCAGTATGTCCTGTGATGATCACTTGTCGGGGACGATCCAATGTGAGCAACTGTGAAATATCATTTGCCAATCCCATATACTCAGGATTGATTGTTGCTTCGCCAGAATTGAACAATACACTATCGCGAATTGTCAGAAGCAAGCCTTCATTCGTCAGTTCGGTATCAAATTGACTCTCCAATTCATTCACAGCAATATATTCATCTAAATCATCCTGCATCTCACCAAGCGACTGCTGATCTTCCAGATATGATGAATTCTCATTCTGTTCTCCGACCGAATCATCTGGAACCGGAACGTTCGTTGGAGCCGATTCACTCATGATGCCGCTGCCACTTTCGAATATTTCACTGAAAACTGCGGACATCTGCTGAAAACGTCCTTCATCCATAGAACTACTGGCGAAAAGTACGATGAATAACGCCAGTAATAAAGTCAATAAGTCTGAGTAGGGTAGCAGCCAGGATTCACTCATATGTTCCATTTCACGCTTTTTTTTCTTACGTTTCTTCGACAACCTGACCAGCCCCCTTGCCATCATTGCTGTCTGAAGCTAGCTTCTTTCGATCTTCTACTGATAAATAAGATGCAAGTTTTTGCTCAATTACTCGCGGCGCTTCCCCTTCTAATACAGAAAGGATTCCTTCAATGACCATCGTTTTCTGCCGGACTTCTTCTTTCGACTTCCGTACTAACTTATTAGAGAATGGATGCCATAGTACATACCCAGTGAATATCCCCAATAAAGTAGCGATAAACGCTGCAGAAATCGCATAGCCCAACGCTTCAATATTGTTCATATCGCCTAATGCGGCAATCAGTCCAACAACCGCTCCTAGAACACCGAGTGTCGGCGCATATGTCCCTGCCTGTGAAAAGATGAGCGCACCAACAGAGTGACGATCTTGCATAGCCTCCACTTCTTCGCTCAAAACATCTCGAATATAATCGGCGTTTTGTCCATCAATGGCCAAGCCAAGTCCATTTTTCAAAAATGGGTCGTCAATTTCATCCGTTTTCGCTTCTAGTGCCAATAGACCCTCACGTCTTGCTACGTCTGCCCAAGAAGAAAATAAACGAATTAACTCCGCATCAGAGGCAAGCTTTTGCTGAGTGAAAATGATCTTGAAAAGTTTAGGTACTCTTTTTAACTCGCTCATAGGAAAGGCGATCACGACCGCTGCAACAGTTCCTCCGATGATAATCAGGATGGCCGCCATGTTGAACAGCGCATCAGGTGTTACCCCTTTGAGCGTCATCCCGACAAGCAGTGCGACTAAACCTATTACTAATCCTAATACCGTGGATAAATCCATATTAAAAGCCTCCAAATACTGCATTCTTCTTATTATTTCGGTCAATTATCGATGTTCTTTAGGGTAAATGAACGACAATTCGTGATGATTTTGTGGCGTTTCTCGAACCGTCTATTGCTTTATAATTGCGAAAGGCGATCGGCCCTTGATACTATTGACATACTATGTGAAAAGGAGATGTCATGATGGATCATTTTCAAAACCAATTTTCCAATTACGCTGAATTAGCAGTTAAAGTAGGTGTAAATATTCAGAAGGATCAATATCTATTTATTAGTGCTTCCACTGAGATTACTCAATTCGTCAGGTTGATTGTTGAAAAAGCTTATGAAGCAGGAGCTAGGCAAGTATTCGTTGACTGGGTGGATGACGTAGTCACTCGTCTGCGTTACGAAAAAGCACCAGCAGATTCGTTTTCTGACTTTCCTTCTTGGAAAAGGGTGGAGCGTGAAGAGCTTGCTGACAAAGGCGCAGCTTTCATGTCCATCGTTTCGCAAGATCCAGATTTATTGAATGGCATTGAGCCGAATCGCATTCGTGACAATCAAAAAGCTTCCAGCACTGCACTCAGTAAATTTCGACAAGCGATGCAAGCAGATAAATTCAGTTGGACAGTGATCGCGGCAGCTGCTCCTGCATGGGCCGCTAAAGTTTTTCCTGATCACTCAGCTGAGGATCAAGTCCCCGCTTTGTGGGATGCTATTTTGCGCGCGGTGCGGGCAGATCAACCGAATCCTGTTGAAGCTTGGCAACGACACGATGAAAACTTACATGAAAAAGTAGATTACTTGAATGGAAAACATTATCACAAACTACATTATACAGGCCCCGATACAGATTTAACAATAGAATTGCCGGCCAAACATTTATGGTGCGGGGCAGGAAGTATTAATCAACACGGCCATGAATTCATGGCTAATATGCCTACGGAAGAGGTGTTCACCGCTCCTTTGAAAGAGGGTGTAAATGGCTATGTGTCCAGCACGAAGCCACTTAGCTATGCAGGTACAATAATTGACCGTTTTAAAATCACGTTTAAGGATGGTGCAATTACGGATGTTTCTGCTGAACAAGGAGAAGAAATCCTTAAACAGTTAATCGATACCGATGAAGGAGCAAAGTTTCTAGGTGAAGTGGCATTAGTTCCACATGACTCGCCTATTTCCAATTCAAATATTTTATTTTACAATACATTATTTGATGAAAATGCTTCAAACCATTTGGCCATCGGAAGTGCATATGCTTTCTGTTTAGATGGAGGAAAAGAAATGTCTTCCGAACAATTGCAAGCAAACGGTTTGAATCAAAGTTTGACGCATGTGGACTTTATGATTGGTTCTGAAAACATGGATATTGATGGTATTTTGCCGGACGGGACGGTAGAACCCATATTCCGAAAAGGAAACTGGGCTTTCTAAAATTCGTCACATTTTCTTCAAATTTTCATCCAAGCCCTTAAAATCTTGTCTAAAATCGTGTATAATAGGTAAGAGAACAGATCATATATGGAAAGAGGGGCTTACAGATGGGCTTAATGTATACTACAGTTATCGGTTACATGGTTGTTCTTGGATTAGCGTCATTGTTTACAATGCACTTTTTGGCTGGCGCAATGGATTCATCTGACTCAGTGATTATTGATCCAAAACCTGAAACAAAAAACTAATTCGTTCATATCCCGATTCGTTCGGGTCCAGACTTTACATGTCGACTAGAGTTGCCCTACTCGGCAACTCTTTTCTTTTTTATCAAACAGTCCAGGAGGGTTATTAAATGACATCATTATCCGAAATTATGAGTTACAATCAGGCATTCGTAGAAGAGAAGAAATATGAAGAGTTCGCTACCACGAAGTTTCCAAATAAGCGGATCGTCATCTTAACTTGCATGGACACTAGATTAATTGAGCTGCTACCAAAAGCCATGAATCTAAAAAACGGCGATGCCAAAATTATTAAAAGTGCCGGCGCTATCATCACTCATCCATTCGGCGGTCTTATGCGAAGCATTTTAGTCGCAGTTTATGAATTGCAGGCGGATGAAGTATATGTAATCGGCCATCATGATTGCGGCATGAGTTCAATCGATACTTCACATGTCGTGGATAGTATGATCGAACGTGGAATTGATCCCGCCATCTTCAAAACACTGGAGTACTCTGGTATTGATATGGAAGCTTGGCTCCATGGATTCAGCGATGTGACGGAGAGCGTGAAAAAGAGTGTGGATGCCATCAAAAATCATCCATTGATTCCGGAAGACGTCAATGTACACGGTCTCGTTATCGACCCTGCAAATGGCAAGCTCGATGTTATTGAAAACGGCTACGATGTAGTGGAGAAAGCCTAACCCTCCTCTATTTCACCAACACCTAAAGAACCGGCTTCTTCTTTTATAGAAGAGGCCGGTTCTTTTAGGTTACAAACAGAGCAAAAAGTTAGAGAGAGAAGCGAAGAAAACGAATATAGGCTTGCGATCCGGGGATTTGCACTCCAGACGGGGACGCTTTCCGGAGGGCGTGGCTTGAGCCGCTTCCTTCGCTGCGCTCAGTCCAGGGTCTCAAGACTCACGCTGATCCTCCCGGAGTCGCCCCGTCTTCCACGCAAATCCCTAGATAGTGAGCCGTAGCATATTGTGAAATCACTGTATGGAGTACGTGTATTTGTATACTTAGCCAAAAAATTCCCCATCCTTCAGAGAAGTTAAATCGAGCATTTATCTCTTTATGATTGGTGGGTCAACTCACTAACGCTAGGAAAATACGCTAGTTGATCGGAGTGGAAGGCGGCGACTCCAGCGGGATTAGCGCGACAGGTGAGACCCCACAGGAGCGTAGCGACGAGGAGGCTCACCGCACGCCCCGCGGAAAGCGTCCGCCTGGAACGTAAATCAACGGTGCCACTCTCCAATTCTTCCACCCTCATACCGAAAGAACCGGCTCCCTTCTACTCGAAGAGCCGGTTCCTTACTTTTGATATCCATTTCCGCCATGCGGTCTTGCCCTTTCAATAATCACTTTCCAAGATCGTGTACATATAGTGATCTTCCCACACTCCGTTTATAAATAAAAGTTGACGCAGCAAGCCTTCGCGTTGATAACCTGCCTTCTCTAATACTTTCACGGAGCCTGTATTGCGTGGAGATACATAAGCTTCGACCCTATGCAAATTCACTTTTTCAAAAGCAAAGTCATTGATTAGGCGGACTGCTTCCGTACCGATTCCCCGGCCCGTCTCCCTTTGATCGATCGAATAGCCAACAAACCCACTTGAAAACGGCAAGCGCTTAATGCTGTACAAAGAAATCTGCCCGATAATCATGCTTGATTTGGAATCAAAAATTCCGAAATTATATTCTCTTCGGTCCCGCATTTGATAAAGAGATTCACGAATTTTGTCTCGCTGCATGGCTACGGTGTAGTACGTATTGTCGTGCCGCGGTTCGAATTCTGTCCAATACTCTTTATTCGCAATGAGCAGCTGGGTGAACTGATAGGCGTCGTCTTCCGTCAGTATCCGTAAATAACACTGCTCTCCTTCCAGTAATATCATATTCCCCTCATCCTTTTTCTACGAATTCTGTTTCAACCGTATATTCTCTTCAGGTTATGAATGAAATGGAGAATCAATGCTGTATACCTGAATTCATTATTAACTATTATAGTATTTTTCTTCCCTACAAGACAATAGAACGCCATCATTTCGCATTTGTAAAGGAAAATTCATACTTTCTGCTTCAATCATCACAAATTCTCTGTATACTATTCTTCAGGAGGATTTTATCATGCTAAGAATAACTTTGATGGCACTTTCGTTGCTCATCATGATTGGAACTCATATCGCCGCAAACTTGATTCCGCTGAACGGGCTTACAACATGGGAAATCGCCAATCGAGTACCTGTTCTGTTCATGCCGGCAGAATATGTTTTTTCCATCTGGATTGTACTGGATTTATTAATGGTAAGTTGGTTATATTTATTTACTAAAACATCAGCTGGGCAGACTTCGTCGGTTGCCAATCTACGGACTATCTGCTTTAGTGTCAGCTGCTTTTTAAATATAGCATGGTTGTTGTTGTGGCATTATAGCTATTATTATTGGGCAATTATCAGTGTAATTGGTTTATTGATTTGCTTATTGGTTTTCTATTTCAGTTATCCGAAAACGGATGGTATAAACCGCGAACGGTTACCTATCTCCGCCTATACAGGATGGATTTTCATCGCCGTAATCGCCAATACCTACTATGCTTTCAAATTCCATGATTGGTCCGGCTTTGGCTTGAGTGACCCTTTATGGACTGTGTTCTTTTTAAGTCTTGCTACGGCAATTGCATTGCACTTCATGTATCATTATCGTGATTATATGTTTAATCTCATCGTCATTTGGTCTTTTATCGGGATTGCCATCAAGAATGGCACAGATGAATTATTTGTTTCTACAGCAGCCTTATTTCTCTCGGCTGTAATTGCATTCATCTTGATCATGGGGAAACGATTTTCCAAAGCGCAAAATTTGTGACACAGCTGCAAACTCAAACAGCTGTGTTTTTTTGTGTGATGATTTGGCAAAATTGGGTATAGGTTATAGTATGAACTATCATGCTATAGAGGAAAGTATTGGAGGTTACCGCATATGTCAAATACAAAATTACTCTCTTCCCTATGTTACTTCAGCATCTTTTTTGCGCCTCTTTTGCTGCCTGCTATTATATATTTTGTGACAGATGAAGTTGATGTTCGCAATCACGCGAAAAAGTCATTCATTTCTCATATCATTCCCATGTCTTTATTGATTGCCGCCTTTGTCTTACTGTCGTTTTCCGTCCTTTCATTCAACACTCAATCTGGTGCAATGCTAGATGGCAATGTTCTATTCTGGGGGTTCGCTCCATTGATGTTCATCGTCTTATATAGCCTATTGTTTCTTGTCGTGCTCATTTGGAATGTTTTCCAAGGAATAAAAGTACTGAAATAGACAAGTGATTTTGTGGGCAAATCACTAAAAATTCATGAGTAGAGTATGATATAGTATGGATTGTATAATTTGTACGGAAGAAAGGACTTGTGAACATGATTGTAAAAAACGAAGAACAATTGAATGGGTTGCGCGCGATTGGACGGATCGTGGCGGAGATTCGTGAAGCAGTGAAAGAAGCAACTGTGCCTGGTATGACGACAAAAGAATTGGATGAAATAGCAGGTAAATTATTTGCGGAAAAAGGAGCAGTCTCTGCACCTATCGATCAATACGACTTTCCCGGATATACTTGCATCAGCGTTAATCATGAAGTTGCCCACGGCATTCCGGGCAGCTATGTCATTAAAGACGGTGACCTGGTCAATGTAGACGTTTCCGGATCGCGTGATGGCTATTTTGCGGATACTGGCATTTCTTTTGTAGTCGGTACACCCGATGACGCTAAACAAAAGCTATGTGATGTAGCAAAGTCTTCTTTAGAACGAGCTTTGTTGAAAGTGAAGGCAGGATCAAGTCTGAACCAGATCGGAAAAGCAGTGGAGCGAGAAGCAAAGGATCATGGCTTACATGTTATTAAAAATCTTACAGGACACGGAATCGGGACTTCTCTTCATGAAGAACCCCAACATATCCTGAATTATTATGATCCGTGGGATAAAGAACTGCTGAAAGATGGTATGGTACTCGCTGTAGAGCCGTTCATTTCGCAGAAGGCGGAGCATGTGATTGAGCTGGATGATGGCTGGACGTTTGCTACGCCGGATAAATCATTGGTCGCCCAAATTGAACATACGATTATTGTCACGAAAGATGAGCCAATTATCCTGACTAAGCTTGATTGATATTCGAGAGCATTGTGAAACTGCAATGCTCTTTTTTCATAAAAAAGAGCATGCGCGAAATACCGCGATGCTCAGTTTGATTAGTTCTTTTTTTGTTTAGGTTTCGATTTCTTAGTCTTCGGCGCAGCTTTTTTCATTTCTTCAACCGTTTTGGCGTTACCTTCGACTAGATTTCCGCTGTACCAAACTTTCTGTACAGTCTTGATTCCTTTTGTAACCTTACGATAATCCCGCTCTTCTGCATAAGAGAGCAATGTCAGTACTTCACCATCTGCCCCTGCGCGTCCTGTACGTCCTGAACGGTGCAAATATTGCTCCACAGTATGAGGCACATCGACATGGATTACATGTGTCAATCCTTCGATATCCAAGCCACGAGCTGCTAAGTCCGTTGCGATGAGTACACGAATCTTGCCTTCCCTGAAGTCCTCAAGCGTTTTCTGTCGGTCGAACTTCTTCATATCAGAATACAAAACAGCGATTGGTGCATCATTATACAACAACTTTAACTCTTTCATCCGTAACTGATCCACATTGTTCATGAAGGTCAAGGCACGGACTCCAGATAACGCAGAAATTCCGCGCAGAACATCTGTCTTCTTGCGATCATCTACTTTGATGTAGGAATGAACAACATGTCCGCTCTCCGGGATTTCATCTGCATTGACTTGTAAGCGGATCGGATCTTTCATCATCCGTTTGGCAACAAGTTCGATCTCCTCAGTGATTGTAGCGGAGACGACTGCAAGCTGATGTTCAGGATTTGCTGCTTCAATCAAGCTCTTCACCATCACTCTGTATTCGCGCGAAAGTAACTGATCGCCTTCATCGATAACTACATAATGAACATCGTACATCTTCAACTTTCTTTCTTTTACGAGTTCATTCAATCTTCCAGGTGTCCCTACTACAATCGTTGGTTTCTTTTTCAGTTTTTCTATTTGACGCTGCATATTTGCGCCGCCAATTAGCTGGGTAACTGTTACAGAAGTTCCCTCTACTAAATCACGGATCACATTAACAATTTGCATCGACAATTCCTGCGAAGGCGTTATAATTAGTGCTTGTGTCTTTGGCAAATCTCCATTAACCATTTGGATCAAAGGTAAGACATATGCCAATGTCTTACCTGTTCCTGTCGGCGACTCTGCCACGATATCTTTACCAGCCAACATTTCGGGAATCATGAGCGTCTGGATCGGCATGGGCTGCTTAAATTTCCATTTCGTGCGCAAAGATTCATTCAGCTTATCTAAAAAAGTCATTCGGTTCACTCTTTTCTTTAGTTGAGGGGTTCAACCGGTTATTTTTTTTGAAGCTTCTTTTTCATCTTTTGGATTTTAGGCACCACTTTTACAAACATGTTGTAGATGAATGGTTTATATACTTTATCAATTTCTCCAATAAATTCGGTTACTCCATCTTTTTGGCAAAAACTGTTTTTGAAATTATATAATCCGTCCTGTTCGCTATCGAGAACAAATACTCCTCCGAGGTCATACTGTTCGGCTCCGATTTCGAGCCCCCACTTCATCATTTCATAATTCATGAGATAACTGGGATTTAGGTTACGTTTTGTATTGGAACTACCTGCATACAGATAGTATAGCTTGCCGTTATAGTTTATGGTCACAGCGCCAGCCAAATAGTCGTCTTCATGCTTAGCCAAGTAAATCCGCAAGTCATCGAAGGCTTCACGCATTTTCAGAAAGTATTCATATGAACGGATTGAAATTTGATTTCGAACAGACATTTCTTCGTAAATCTCAAAAAACTTCTTTAGATAATCATCACTTCGGGAGTAAGTAACCTCCACCCCGTTGCGTGCTGAACTACGTATTTTACTTCTTGTACGCCCCCGGAATTTCAACATCAAAGAATCTGGATCTTCGTCTGTCAATTTTACAATCATATTATATCGGGGCTGAATCAAATCCTCTTTCCCTGCCCCTTCGTTGCGCACTATGTAACCAGCATTGCGATAGATCTGATCCAATTGTTCTGTAAAGAGTTGTTCAGGATCCATTTTCAGTGCAAATGCTTTGTATTTCTTAGCAATCACATCGGCTTCTTTCAATAACTCTTCTACTAATTGCTTGTCATGCAGATCACAAATCGGACCTCTCGGAGCATATAACAATGAATATCCGCCTGGCACTTTTTTGATCAGCAGTGACATCGCTGCTACAATCTCACCATCACGTTCAACATATACTTGCTCATTTCCCCAATCATCTTTGACATTCGCCCAATTGGGATCCTGGGTAATTGATCTAAAAGGTGAATTTCTTACAAACGTTTCATATCTTCTAACATCTTCTGCTTTGTTTTTATCCAAAATCGGCACTTCCGGAACACTCCTTACGTTACTGCAGCTCCGTACAATTCAAGTTTCAAGCCTATCCAAAAAAGTGTAGATTTTTGAAAGAATGGTACAGCCACAGCTCTATTAAGTGTAGCTTACTGCATTTTTCAAGTCAAGAAACGGGGCGACGAATGAATTGCGAATTGAAACTCAAGCCGAATTCGTTGAAAATTCACATGTCAAATGTTATATGCTATTCCGTTGTTATCCAAAATAGCCTATACTATGAATAAGGGAGAAAAGTTTCATGTTTTTTGTAAAAAAGGGGGGATATACACAATGAAAGGCTCAGTACGCAACAAATTGATAGCGCTTGCAGCTTTAGTTATTTTGATTCCATTAATTGTAGTCGGAATCGTCAACTACTTTGTTGCAAAGTCGGAATTAGAAAAAGTCGGTGAAATGGGGCTCCAAAACGGTACATATGCTGTACTTGATTTAATTGACGAGTTGAATGTACAGGTAGAAAATGGAGCGCTCACTTTGCAAGAAGCACAGGACCGAGCAAAAATAAAAATTATGGGAGCCCCCTTGGATGAAGGCGGAACGCGCTCTTTAGATAATCCAGCAAAATACGGCGAGAACTTCTACTTTTACGTAGTGGATGAAGAAGGTACTTTGCTTGTCCATCCGCAAAAGGAAGGTGAAAGTCTGTATGAATCTAAAACGAAAGACGGCCGGTACTTCATTCGCGAAGTCATTGCTGAAGCAAAAAGCGGAGGCGGGTATGTACAATACGATTGGCCGTTACCTACCAACTTGAATGTTGAAGCACCGAAAATCACATATAGCCTACAGGATCCTCACTGGGGGTGGATTGTGGCGGCTGGTACTTATATAGTGGACTTTAACGCAGGCGCGAAAAATGTTCTTTGGTACACATTAATCTCTGTCGTTATTTCTGTCATCGTCGGTATTGCTTTGTTCTCTATCTTCTCAGGTCGCCTGACATCATACATTAAGAATATCCGCTTAATCACCGCTGAAATAGCAGAAGGTAAGCTGACAGGTTTGGATATTCCTATCCGTTCTCGTGACGAGTTAGGTCATCTGGCTGAAAATGTGAATGAAATGAAAAACAGTTTAAACGAAATGGTCGGTCACACTAGATTATCCTCAGAGCGCATGAAGGAATCTTCCGAAACGCTCAGTGCTATCACCGAGGAAACGACAGCATCTGCAGATGAGATCCACAGCGCGATTAATGAAGTCTCTTCAGGAGCAGTGATGCAAGCGGAAGAAGCGGAAGTCGCCATTACGAAAGTCGATCATTTATCTGCACTTATTTCCAATGCGACTGAACAATACGAACACGTCGTCAAAGAGATGCACAACATTAACAGTTTGCAAAATTCCGGAATGGAAAAGGCAGTAAACTTAGAAGAAAATTCTCAAACCTTCAATGTAGTTATCCATGATCTGCAAGGTAACTTCTCACAACTGATGTCGAGAATGAACGAAATCCAGACGATTGTCCAGACGATTTCTTCCATCTCTGAGCAAACGAATTTACTCGCACTGAACGCCAGTATTGAGGCTGCACGTGCAGGTGAACACGGTAAAGGGTTCGCTGTTGTCGCAAATGAAGTCCGTCAATTATCGGAAGACACAAATGAAGCGACCACAAGAGTGCGTGATTTGTTAGTGCACATCCGAAAAGACACAACATCTGCTGAAAATCAAATGAAATACACACTCGATCTATCGAGTAATCAAACAGACACGATTCAAGAAACCAAAAGTGCGTTTGAACAATTATCGGATTCCATTAATAATATTACGAATTTGCTCCGAACAATGGAAAATGATATGAACAATATGGATGAAAATCGACAAAGCGTTGTACAGGCAATTAACCAAATCGCTTCCGTTGCCGCCGAATCCGCAGCTGCAACAGAAGAAGTCAACGCATCAATCGACGAACAGAAAGCCGCCATCAACACTATCATGCACGCCTCACTCGATCTACACACCGAAGCCGAGAAAATGCATGATCTTGTTGATAGATTTAGCTAATGAAATAAAACATGGCTGTTCTGAAAGTCCAAACGCTTTCAGTAACAGCTTTTTTTTCATGATTGGCAAGAAATGCAGAGGTACGCGCCAAAGCACTCTTGGACCGAACCAAACCAGCCAGATACTGCACTTTTCTCTCCCCCGCTGATCAGGCCAGTTTTCTCATACAAAAAGCCCTAGAAGTCAGGTGGAATCGACTTCTAGGGCAGATTTTTCTTATTTAATCTTTTGAATTCTTATATTTCTTATAATAATTAATCTGTCTCATCAACAAATACAACTTCCGCTTCATATGCCGATCTTTTTTATAAAACAACGGGTTCCCATACTTCCCTGCTCTGATCAATGAACTGATTTCCTTTTGTATAGAAGGATCATCAACAAACTTGTTCAAAACCGCTTTTGGCACAACAGTAAACAAGAAATGTTCGTCCAAATAAGTCAATGGCTTTTCGATACCATAAACTAAATCATCCACCAAATACTTCGCCATGTTCTGTCCGCATTGTGTAATATAATAGCTTGAACGTCCTTGACGAATATTCACTTCAAATACTTTAAACTTGCCATCGCGTTCATCATACTTCAAGTCAAAGTTCCCATATCCTACATAGCCGACCGCTTCCAGGAATTTTGCCAGCTTCGTCATCATTTCTTCATGATAACGTGTGATCAATGCCGTATAGTTTCCAATCGCTGTCATCGCACGCTCTTGCAACACGACTTGAGCAAACGTGATCAGCTGCGGTTTACCATGTTGATCAGCATAATAGACCGCGTCCCACATATACGTATCATCTCCGGGAATGAAATCTTGGATGATCAAGTCTTCCGTATAGCCACTTGCTTTCACCATCTGGATAATGCGGTTGATTTCCTCATATGTATCGACCTTATAAATTTTCTGAAGTCCTTCAAACGGATGGCGGTAATATTGCACTCCGTCACTCGGCTTGATAATGACTGGAAACAACACCCGCTCCGTAAACGGTTCATCCGATCGACACGAATGGAAATACGTAGAAGGCGTATCGATACCATGTTCCGCACATAACTCATAGAAGTTTTTCTTAATATACACCGCGTTCATAATCTCTTCGTCGATGTAATTAAACAAGAAATCCTCTTGTAATGCTTCTCGCTGTTCAATGATCAGACGCACATATAAATCATCCGTACCGACTAGCACAAGCTTTTGATCAGCTGTACGGTACTTCTTTGCCACTTCACGCAAAAATTGGACGAATATTTTTGGATCATGCAAGCCTGGATGCAGTTCTTGGATATCGGTAATCGTACTATAACTTGTGAAAGGCAATGGTTCTCTTCCGACAATGACCGATTTGATCTGATATTCTTCATGAAATGAAATCGCCATATTATAGGCGTTAATATTCGTTCCGACAATAATCGGAATAAAGGGATGCTTGCTCATAAATTCCTCCAGCAGACGTTTTTCCACTTAAGTGTAGATGCCCTGAATTCGTAAGTCAAGAAACTGCTGTAACAACTAACCATAAGTTTGGTAAACTTGGTCTCGGTCATTCCAAAGTTCCCACGGATAAAGGTTAGGAGGTTTCGAGACAAAACGCAGAGTTTCTTTCGTTGTTGGATGTGCAAATTCCAGCGTATGTGCCCATAACGCAATTTGCTCACCAGGTTTGTTAACCCTACTTCCATACTTTTGATCTCCAAACAATGGAAAACCTTCTGTCGCCATTTGGACACGGATCTGATGGGAACGGCCAGTATGAAGACGGACATTCAATATACTTTTATTCGACTCTTTCCCAAGCAAATGATAATCTAAGCTCGCGGCTTTCGCTTCAGGATAATTTCGATCAACACTGAAGACTTGATTTTTTTGACGATCTTTAAAGAGGAAATGACGGAGTGTTGCCTGTTTTTTCTTCGGTACTCCATGAACGACCGCCAAATACTGCCGATCAATCGTTCCTCTGCGTAATTGATCGGATAAACGAGACGCCGCCTTTGATGTCTTCGCAAATACCATCACCCCACCAACTGGACGATCCAGTCGATGCACCAGTCCTAGATAAACATTTCCAGGTTTCTGATACCGCCTTTTAATGTCTTTCTTGAGAGTAGATAGTACGTCTACATCCCCGCTGCGGTCTTCTTGCACAGGGATATTGACCGGCTTTTCAACCACTAATAAATGATTGTCTTCATATAAAATCGGTATATTCATTTTAAAAGTTCCTCTTTCTTGATAAGGTCCAATAACGCTTGGCAGCCTTCAAGTACCAAGTCATAGGTTTCTTGGAAATCACCTGTAAAATAAGGATCCGGTACATCTTTTTGATGACTTGTTAAATCCAAAAAACGAATGATGCGCTGATGATCTGTGTCTCCGAATCGACCACGAATGTTCGTTATATTCTCAGTATCCATTCCGATAATATAATCAAAAGCCTCTGCATCTTCTATGGTTAATTGACGACCTGCCATTCCTTCCGCAGATACCTCGTATTCCTTCAACTTTGATAATGTTCGTTTATGCGGCGGCTTTCCGATATGCCAATCACTTGTGCCTGCGGAATCTACTTCAATTTGATCCGCCAGCTGTTCATCGTGCACCATTTTACGAAAAACTCCTTCAGCCATGGGAGAACGACAAATATTCCCCAAACAGACAAATAAAACTCGAATCATGAACCTCTCTCCTTTAGTATTTATGTTAATCAATATGTATCTAGTATACATCATTCACAAAGAGCATTCAGCGCCACACTGCTAGAAGGAACTTAGTCTCAGTTCACTTCGTCTAAAGTAATAGAATTTAGCTCTATACGGTAAATATAGGAATAAAATCTCGATATTCGAGAATAACTATGAAATAAAGGGGGTCTGCACTATGCAGGTGGTATTTGAGGAAACTTGGGAGGACACATTATCCGATCAACAAAAACAAGCATTTATCCATCAATACAAGACAAAGAAACCGGTACACAAAGGGTTTACCGCGAGCCCTATTCTTATGAAACGAAAACGAGACGGCGGTTTCGTCGCAACGGTCTTTTTACAAAATAATCGTTCGAGCCTGCTTTCCATTCGCGAAGTAACAGCCACTGTACTGAATGAACAAGAAGAGGTAATTGCACAGGATAAGTTTGTTCTTACATTGGACGTTCCTCCATACACCGCGACGCCTTGGTCATTTGTGTTTTCGCCTGAAAACGTCCAGAGCGTAGACGAGCCATCTGATTCTTGGCGATTGTTGGTTAAATAAAAAGGACCTGTTGTTTACAGTCCTTTACTTTAGCTTGTCATCTTTTCCTGATCCCACTTACTTATATTTACGTAAGATTTCTTCTGGAATATGACAATAATCATTTGGATATCTAGCCAATCTGTCTTGATGTTCTTCTGCACTTCTCACATAATTTGTAAAAGATAATACTTCAACAACTATCAGGTCATAATCGTTTCTCTCACTAAGGAATGCCTGCGCCTCCTTTAAGTGTTCAGGCTTTTCACTATATACCCCTGTTCTATACTTCTCGCCAACATCCTGCCCTTGTTTATTCAAACTGTATGGATCAATAATCTCGAATAAATAACCCATTAATTCCCTGATCGTTACGATTGTCGGATCAAATCCTGTCTATACACATTCGGCGTACCCATCGTAATCATCCGCAAGTGTATGACTTGTTCCATTAACTCTTCCTGCTTCCGTAAACATAACTCCAGGTAAAGTTTTTACAAAAGCCTGTACTCCCCATAAACATCCACCTGCAATATATACTACTTCCATATTGACTCCCCTTTTGTTTTTCTAAAAATCCATTCCGAGTAACTGGTTTATCATAAACAATCTGTTCTTGTTAGTATGCCTAATGAGCAGTTTAGGAACGCTTCGGCACCAGAGGATTACCTTACACTGCGAGCCAACACGTATGCCGTATTTTGGTAAGGTTCCAAAATCAATGCAAATCGAAGCTTTCATCAAAAAGCATTTGTAAGAGTGAAAATCAGCATAATCTATACTAAAATTACAAATAAACCATGTATCATTTTGTATGTCCCCTATCTAGCCTGTTCCGCAAAATGTATCGTTTGCGGTGTTAAAATTAAAAACATCTATTACGAAAGATCAACCTTTTGAAAGTGTTCAACTATTGGGAAAGGATTATAAAAATGATGTAAAAGACTTTTCCACTCTTGGTATTCCGATGATTGTCGGAAACCAATTGTATGGTCCTCCAAACTCTCCCAGTTTACTAACAGCAAATATTTTCCTTTCGCTTCAATACAGCAATTCAATTCGTGAGATATGTAACCTTTCCTTGAAGATATGATATGTGACGCTTTATGGAAAGACGCTTCAAATTCCAATTCCATTCCTTCTCTTACCTGTAGCATTGCGGCTTCTAGAATCATAGTGAACCTCCTAATTTTATTTTTATTGCACTCTGGCTCTTTTGTCGGAATATTGAATTCCTTTATTCACTTTACAAATTATATCAGTTCTATTGAAAAAAAACTTTAAAATATAAATTTCCCGTCAATCCACTCATTAGCTAAGACTTTAAACAAATAAAAATAGCATCGCTAAGCACGATGCTATTTAATATTTAAATCATGTCATAACTTCTATTTAAAACTGTATTACTTCCTTTATGCACGATACAACTGAATAAATTACAACTTGGGGACAGCTTCTTAATTATGCTAAATCCACATTGTGATGAACTTGCTGAACATCTTCCAAATCGTCCAGTGCATCAATCATTTTCTCAAACTGTGCCTGTGCTTCTTCATCCAATGAAATTTCATTTTGCGCAAGCATGGTCAATTCCGCTACGGTGAAGTCCGTAACGCCTGCTTGTTTAAAGGCTTCCTGTACTTCGTGGAACTGTGAAGGTTCTGCATAAACTAGTACTTGATCGTCATGAACTTCAATATCCCGAACATCGACATCTGCTTCAAGTAATAATTCCAATACATCGTCTGCCGTCTTTCCTTCGACCCCGATTATAGCTGACGGATCGAACATGTACGCAACTGAACCGCTGACACCCATATTGCCGCCATTTTTACCAAAGGCAGCCCGCACTTCTGAAGCTGTCCGGTTAACGTTGTTTGTCAACGCATCGACGATAACCATCGAGCCATTGACCCCAAAGCCTTCGTAGCGAAGTTCGTCAAAGTTTTCATCGCCGCCGCCTTTCGCTTTTTCAATTGCACGGTCTATAATCGCTTTCGGGACACTATATGTTTTGGCGCGTTCCAATACAAACTTTAGCGCTTGGTTAGATTCAGGATTTGGATCCCCAGATTTCGCCGCTACATAAATTTCACGGCCAAACTTTGCATAGATTCTACTTGTGTTCGCATCTTTAGACGCTTTCTTTTCTTTGATATTATTCCATTTACGGCCCATTCGGTGCACACTCTTTCCTATAGTTAAAATGGTTTACTTCTATCTTTTAGTATACCAATTGAGATTTGACATGAAAAGTAAAAAACTTTAAATGCTTGATTTGTTGTTTCATCGCATGACCTTTAAGTGTGTCCCGGACAGGGTACGTTTTGTGCTTTGACAACGCTTCGCTGGTGTGATGAAGCTAATTAAAACTAAGAAAGCTCCGGCACCTGGTTCAGTAGTCAGAAGCCAATGAGCGAAAATATATATCCGGGGCTTTCACTTACTCAACGCAGGCGCCTTACAAGCGGTAGGCGGAGTGAGGAGACAGACAGGTGCACTTCCTGACTGGCTCATCGCGGGAGCCATCCGCAAGCGCCGAAGTGGTTTCAATGACTTTAGTTATTTTTGTCCCGACGCTCGAATGACAATAGGTCCAATACAAAGTACGTGTTGTGCTTTGACAACGCTTCGCCGCTGGGGGATTGCCTCCCGCCAAGAGCCAACTAGCAAAGGGCGCTAGCTGTCTCTTGGCTTCGGCCGACCCCGCAGTTGCGGCTTCGCTGGTTTGGTGAAAGCAAGGGGCGTAGTGTTTAAAATATTGATGCTCCAGTATCCTATTCATAGGCTGAAGTCGGTTTACAAGAAAAAGTTACCTATTGGTTCTACTTGCTAAACGTAGTCGCCTTACAAGCGGTAGGTGGAGTGAGGAGACAGACAGGTGCATTTCCTGACTGGCTCATCTCGGGAGCCATCCGCAAGCACCGAAGTGGGTTCAATGACGACACTTTATTTATTTTCCTTATGCCTAATCCAATACCTTGTTTAGTTATCAGAATTAGCCTAGACAAAGTAAAATTAACTAACTAGTTCCACTCACCAAACGCAGACGCCTCACAAGCGTTAGTCAGAGCAATGAGACAGACAGGCTGACCTCCTTCCTGACTGGCTCATCGCAGGAGCCCATCTGCAAGCGCCGGAGTGACTTCAATGACAATACCTGCATACACTAAAACTACGAAACAAATTTTATACCCTATTATTCTAATTGGTATTGACTATTTTAAATTATCTGTTAAACTATAGGAAATATAACAGGAGAGCGAGAGGATGGAATGGTCACATTTGAATCATGGAAAGAAGATCTGACATTGCCGGAATTTCCAATGGACTCTGAGTCAAAAGGGGCTTCTGAAGTGTTGCAGTGGGCATATGATCAGTATGGCGAACAACTTGTATATGCTTGTAGTTTTGGCATTGAAGGAATTGTATTGCTCGAATTAATTTCACGTGTGAAAGCAGACGCGAAGATTATCTTTCTGGACACCAACTATCACTTCAAAGAAACGTATGAAACGATTGATAAAGTGAAAAAACGTTATCCTGAGCTCCAGATTCATTTGCAGCAACCCGCTCTTACAATCGAAGAACAAACTGAGCAACACGGTGCCGACCTATGGCAAACCAATCCGAATCAATGCTGTGACTTGCGGAAGATCAAACCTTTGGAAAAAGCGATCGCACCTTCCACTGCATGGATTTCAGGGCTGCGCAGAGAACAATCGGAAACACGCAAAGCAACCGAATACCTGAATTTGGATCAGCGCTTCAAAAAAATTAAGGTTTGTCCGCTCATTCATTGGACTTGGAAAGATGTTTGGCGCTTTGCCCATAAACATCAGCTTGACTATAACGTGCTTCATGACCAAGGATACCCGAGTATCGGCTGCGCTAATTGTACGAAGCCTGCATACAGTGAAGAAGACTTGAGGTCAGGACGTTGGACTGGAAGCGGCAAAACGGAATGCGGCTTGCATACAACCTAAATTTTTTTACCCATAAAACCTAGTATTTAGATAAGTTTAATAAAATAAAAGGATAGGTGTTTTTATTATGACAAATATAGAACCGCATGGCGGCAGATTAGTAAGTTTATATGAGCCTTCTCTCTCGATTGAAGGACTGCGCAAGAAAATTCCGATCGATGCAACGGCAGTTAGCGATCTGGAATTAATTGCGACAGGGGCTTACAGTCCGTTAACAGGATTTTTGACCTCTAAAGACTATCACTCTGTCGTAAACGATATCAGATTAGCAGATGGCACTGTCTGGAGCTTGCCGATCACATTGCCTGTAGGAGATGGCTCTTTGTATTCAGTAGGTGATACCGTTTTACTTGAATACGAAGGAGACATTTACGGGACGCTTACGATCACAGATATTTTCGAACCTGACCAAGAAGTGGAAGCCGAGAAAGTATATAAAACAAGAGACCGTAAACATCCAGGTGTAGCCAAACTGCTGGAACGGGGATCCGTCTATCTTGGGGGACCCATCAAACTGATCAAACGAATTGAACAGCGAAACTTTGTCGAATTTTATTTTGATCCGGCAGAAACGCGGCAAGCATTTGAGGCAAACGGCTGGAAGAAAATTGTCGGTTTCCAGACACGGAATCCGGTTCACCGCGCACATGAGTATATCCAGAAAACAGCGCTTGAAATTGTAGATGCATTGCTGTTGAATCCGCTCGTAGGTGAAACGAAATCAGATGATATTCCCGCAGATGTCCGGATGGAAAGCTATCAAGTGTTACTGCGCGATTATTATCCAGAAGACCGTGTGAAATTAGCAGTTTTCCCTGCTGCGATGCGCTATGCCGGACCTCGTGAAGCAATCTTCCATGCGTTGGTTAGGAAAAATTACGGCTGCACGCATTTCATTGTCGGACGTGATCATGCTGGTGTCGGTGATTATTATGGGACATATGAAGCGCAGGAAATTTTCTCCAATTTCACAGCCGAAGAAATCGGCATCACGCTGTTATTTTTTGAGCATAGTTTCTATTGCACAGCCTGCGGCAATATGGCGACTGCGAAAACATGCCCGCATTCGAGTGAACACCATGTGATTTTATCTGGAACAAAAGTGCGTGAAATGCTGAAAAATGGTGTGCTCCCTCCCGCAGAATTCAGCCGCAAAGAAGTAGTGGATGTTTTGATCAAAGGCTTGAAACAAAAAGAACTGGCAAAGTGAGGAGATATCGACATGACGGAAAATATCGTATGGCATGAACAATTGGTTACAAAAGATGAACAACGGGCAAAAAATCGCCATCATAGTGCGGTTCTCTACTTTACAGGTTTATCCGGCTCCGGGAAGTCCACGATAGCAAATGCAGCGGCGAGGCGGTTGCATGATTTGGGAGCAAATACGTATGTCTTGGATGGAGACAATGTACGTCATGGCTTAAACAAAGACCTCGGATTTTCGGATGAAGCGCGCAAGGAAAACATCCGCAGAATCGGGGAAGTCGCCAAACTATTCGTTGATAGCGGTCAACTCGTCTTCACGGCGTTCATCTCCCCTTTTCAGGAAGACCGGGACAGTGTCCGACGTTTAGTAAAAGAAGATGAATTTGTGGAAGTCTATATCAGTTGTCCACTGGATGCGTGTGAACAGCGTGATCCAAAAGGACTTTATGAGAAAGCACGTGCTGGGGTGATTCCGGAATTTACCGGTATTTCTTCTCCCTACGAAGCACCAGTAAACCCTGAACTAATACTTGAAACGGATCGTTTTACCGTCGAAGAATGCGTCGAACAATTAATCAGCTATTTGCGTGAAAAAAAATGGGTTGACTGAGGAGTGAAGAGGATGGGAAAAGTTTGGCTAGTTGGCGCCGGTCCAGGTGATCCAGATCTATTGACCGTCAAAGCAATGAGAGTGATTCAGCAAGCTGATGTCATTCTCTATGACCGGCTGATCAATCAAGAGATTCTTGAGTATGCTCGACCGGATGCTGAACTGATTTTCGTCGGTAAGCTGCCGAAACATCATTTCGTTCAACAGGACATGATTAATCTCTTATTGGTCAAACATGCGAAGCAAGACAAGCAAGTCGTTCGGCTAAAAGGCGGCGATCCTTTTATATTCGGGCGCGGTGGTGAAGAAGCGGCGTTTGTAGTTCAGCATAAACTTGAATTCGAAGTGGTTCCGGGTATTACTTCCGGAATCGCTGCTCCGGCCTATGCTGGCATTCCTGTTACACACCGTGATTACAGCGCGTCTTTCGCAATCGTAACAGGCCATCGAAAAGAAGGTGTTGAGGAAGAAGATAAATGGCAAGCGCTTGCGAAAGGAATCGATACACTCGCCATTTATATGGGTGTCAGCAATCTGCCCTACATCCAGAAGCAATTGATTCGACATGGAAAACATCCAGAGACACCGGTTGCGTTCATTCATTGGGGAACAACGGAAACACAGCATACAGTCACTGCAACTTTGGAGACGATGACCGAAACAGCGCGTGAAGAAAATGTCCTGAATCCGAGTATGATTGTCATCGGAGAAGTCGTCCGATTGCGTGATGAATTGCAATGGTTTGAAGAGTCTGCCAAAGAGCGCCATTTAGATGCGGTGATCTTATGAGAGCAATCCTATATATTTGCCACGGCAGCCGCGTAAAGTCAGGACAGCAGGCTGCTTTGGCATTCATTGAGAAGACGATGGAAACGAATCCAGCACCGATACAGGAAGCTTGTTTCTTGGAGCTCGCTGATCCATCGATTGCAGAAGGGATTGCACACTGCATAGCACGCGGAGCAACAGAGATTGTGGCTGTTCCTTTCCTATTGTTACGTGCGGGTCACGCCAATGTGGATATTCCTGCAAAGTTACAGGATATCATGGCGCACTATCCTGACGTTCCCCTTTATTATGGTGAACCGATCGGTGTGGATGAGCGCATGATCAATGTATTAATCGAGCGACTGCAGGAAACAACGGAGCAGATTCCTGAAGACGCCGCCATTTTATTGATTGGACGCGGCAGCAGCGATCCTGCAACCAAACAGGACTTTGCGAGAATCCAAAGTCTTTTTCAAGAGAAAACCGGCTTGCGTAATGTCAGCGTCGGCTATTTGGCTGCTTGTGAACCATTTTATGAAGATGAAATTTCAAGATTATTGGAACAAAAACCTGATAATTTATACGTCCTGCCCTATCTATTGTTCACAGGCATTCTGTTGAAATCAATTGAACGCACTCTAAAAAAAATCAACACATCGACTGCCATTCATTTTTGTCCAGCGTTAGGCTACGCGCCAGAGATTCATACGATTTTGAATGAACGTGCCGATGAAGCCGCAGAAAGGAAGCGTGAATTATATGTTCCCTGTTATGCTTGAAAACTTGAAGAATACTAACGTCACTTTAATTGGAGGAGGTTCTGTCGCCTATCATAAAGTGCTTAATTTGCAGCGATTCGGGATCAGGCCCACTGTCGTTAGTCCCGCTTTCCACCCTTCTCTGCTAACTTTAGCACGTGAGGGGACTGTCAGACTGGTCCCGAAAGAAGCTGCATGGGAAGACGTTGAGAATGCTTTCTTAACGATACTCGTGACGAATAATGAAACAGTCAATGATCAGCTTGCCCTTCAACTAAAAGATGCAGGCAAGCTAGTAGTCCACGCCTCCAACCCTTCTTTAGGCACTGCACAAATCCCAGCAGTCACAACACGTGGAAAGCTGGTCATCAGTGTATCGACGAGCGGCGCAAGCCCCTCTTTAGCAAAGAAAATCCGTTCAGAAATAGCAGAGCAGTATGATGAACGATATGAAGAGTATTTGGATTTCTTAGCAGACGTCCGCCACTACGTGAAGCAACATATCCCGAAGCGCGAAAATCGCAAAACTTGGTTGGCAGAAGCCATTGAACCGATCTATTTACATGATAAAGAAGAACGTCAGAAATTCATGAATGAGCTATATTACGCATTTCCAAAAGAGCATGAACTACAAGACGAGGCTGTACTGAAAGTCCAATGTGGCTTTTAGTAACAGCCTTTTTTGCACAATCAGTAAGATAAACAGAGGAACGCGCCAAAGTACCTCAGGACCGAACCAAACTCTCTCCGCACTGCACCAAAGTCCCGTTACACCGAGCCAAGCCATTTCCAGACCGAACCAATCCTTCCATGCACCGCACCTTCTCTCTTTCCGCTGACCGGCCGAAATAAACATATTTCCCTCCATAAAAAAGCCCGAAAAGTCAGGTGAAAATGACTTCTCGGACAACTTCGTTTTTCTGCAAACTATTAAACTGTATGAAAATTTGTTCCATCCGTAGTCGCTGCCACTATTCCGGCACGAATGACAAAGTCCCCAAAATGTTCACCTGCTTCACGCTCTTTCGCATAGCGATTCAGGATTGGCTGCAATTCACTTAAAATTTCCTTCTCTCCGATGTTTTCCCGATAGATTTTACTCAGTCGTTCACCGGCAAATCCACCGCCTAAGTACATATTATACTTACCTGGCCCTTTTCCAATGAAACCGATCTCCGCTAACGCCGAGCGTGCACAGCCATTCGGACAACCTGTCATCCGTGTCACAATCTCTTCATCGCCAAGACCCGCCTCATCCAGCAAGCCTTCGATCTTTGTAATTAATGAAGGTAAATAACGCTCTGCTTCCGCCATTGCCAAGCCACAAGTCGGCAATGCGACACACGCCATGGAATTACGTCGCAAAGACGATTGCGAAGTGGCAGACTCCAATTCATAGCGAGCAATGATCTTCTCGATTTCTTTCTTATTCGTAGTCGTCACATCGCCAAGAACCAAGTTTTGATTTGGACTTAAACGAAAGTCACCTGTATGGATTTCTGCAATTTCCCGTAAAGCAGTCATCAGTTGATAACCTTCTGTATCACGGATCCTGCCATTTTCCACAAAAAATGTGTAATTCCAACAATCGTTCGTCGCTTCGACCCATCCATAACGATCTCCTGTGTGATCAAAATGATAAGGTCGAGCCTCTTCCAATTCCCATCCGAGACGGCTATGGAGTTCCCCAATGAGCCAATCCAGCCCACGTGCATCAATTGTATATTTGAAACGTGCGTACTTGCGCACAGAACGATTTCCATGATCTCGCTGAATCATCATCAGCTGCTTGGCAACTTCAACGACTTGATCCGCCGGTATATAACCAATCAATCGGGCCAGCTGTGGGTACGTCTGCTCGTCACCATGCGCCATACCCATTCCGCCGCCTACTGCTACATTGAATCCCTTCAGCTTGCCGTTCTCTACAATCGCAATCAAACCGATATCTTGCGAGAAAACATCCACATCATTCATCGGCGGAACCGCAATCCCGATCTTAAATTTCCTCGGCAAATAGGTTGCTCCATAGATTGGCTCCACTTCGGTTTCTTCCGTACTGTCGATTACTTTTTCGCCATCCAACCAGATCTCATGATATGCACTTGTCTTCGGTAATAAGTCTTCACTCAGTCGTTTCGACCATTCAAAGACTTCCGCATGGATCGGTGATTCGTTTGGATTTGGACTACACATCACATTCCGGTTGACGTCTCCACAAGCTGCAATCGAATCCAGTAATGCATCGTTCATTTCCTGAATGTTTTTCTTCATATTCCATTTCAAAATCCCATGCATCTGGAATGCTTGTCGAGTTGTCAATTTCAATGTACCATTACCATATTTATGTGCCAGTTCATCCATTACAAGCCATTGTTTCGGCGTAGCAAAGCCAGCTGGCGTACGGACCCGTATCATGAATTGATAGGCAGGTTCCAATTTTTGACGCTGACGCTCTGTCCGCACGTCCCGATCATCTTGCAAATAACTGCCATGAAACTTCATCAGCCGGTTATCATCGTCCGGTATTCCAGCACTGATTGAATCCTTCATCGTATTGATCAGATTCCCCCGTAGGTAATCACTTTCAATTTTTATTTCTTCCACATCACTTGGCGGTCCGTCTTGTATATGGACTCGTTTTGTTGTTGAAGCCATTTCACCATTCCCCTTTCATTTGATTTAATAGACATCTCGTTGATAACGTTTCTCCTGAATCAGTTGCGTCATGAATTGTTCTGATTCTTCCAACGTTTTTCCGCCCTCCTGCTGAAGGATCTCCAGCAATGTAGCATGAACGTCTTTTGCCATGTTTTGCTCGTCACCGCATACATAGATTACAGCACCGTCTTCAATCCATTGATAGAATTCTTGACTCGCCTCTTTCATTCGATGCTGAACATATACTTTTTCTTCGGTATCACGAGAAAACGCCACATCCAGACGAGACAAGCTCCCATCTTTCACATAGTTTTGCCATTCTGTTTGATAATAAAAATCCGTCACATAATGCTGATCTCCAAAAAACAGCCATGACTTCCCTTCTGCGCCTGTCTCGCTGCGCTCCTCAATAAATGAACGGAAAGGTGCGATACCGGTGCCTGGGCCAATCATGATAATCGGCGTTTCAGGGTTTGTCGGCAAACGGAAGTTGTCATTTTTATGCACATAGACAGGCAGCGTATCGCCCGGTTCAAGATTTTCCGCACATTGAATGGAACAGACCCCTTGCCTGCTGCGTCCATGCGCTTCATAGCGAACTACTCCAACAGTAAGATGTACTTCATCCGGATTGGCTTGTAGGCTACTAGCAATTGAATAAAGTCTTGCAGGCAGTTTACGCAGAATTCCGATCAGTTGTTGCTCGGAGGCTGAAATCGGTCCGAAATCCTTAAGTGCATCCAGTAAATCACGCCCTTCGATATACGTCCGCAATTCGGACGCTTGCTCTGATTCCAGTAGGTGTTTCAATCGTTCTGATTCAGAGTAGTTCGATAATTTTTCAAGCAGTGGTTTTGTCAGCACAGTAATCTCAAAGTAGTTTAATAGAGCAACACGGAGTGCACGACGCTCTCCTTGCGAATTAATTTCTACCGTTTCTTCGGGGTTCCAAGACCCTTCACCTATAACTTTATCAACTAACTCGGAATTATTTTCAGGAAAAATTCCTAAACTATCACCTGGTTCATATACTAAACCAGAACCTTCTAATGACAGTTCCAAATGTCTGGTCTCTTTATTTGACCCTCGCCCGTTTAGGTTTATATTCTCCAGTACTTCAGCGCGAAACGGATTCATTCGAGAATATTGAGTGGAGGTTGTGTTTTCGACTTCTAGACTAGCTGCCGCAGACTGTCCGCCAGTCTGAATTTGTAATGCGACTTCCACTGCTGCCAACCACTGTGCAGCCGGCTCATCATAATCCAAATCACAATCAACACGCGGCGCTAGCGGGGTAGCTCCCAACTCCGAAAGTCTTTTATCAAAGTCTGACCCCGTCTTGCAGAAAAACTCATATGAACTATCTCCGAGTGCCAATACGGAATACTGAAGATGATCCAGTTTTGGAGCTCGACGTCCATGTAAGAATTCGTATAGAGGCAACGCTGTGTCAGGCGGGTCCCCTTCTCCATGTGTACTGACTACCAGAAGTAAATGCTCAAGTTTTTTCAATGTAGTTGGCTTGAAATCGCTCATTGACTGGATCGTTACATCGAAGGATTGTTCTTTTAATTTCGCTGCCGCTTGTTCAGCAACCCCTTGCCCATTGCCTGTCTGGGAACCATAAAGAATAGTTATTTCTTTCACTGCGGTCGGCACCTCTATTGCCGGACGTTCAACAACAGCAATATGACTCCCGCTTGGCGGAGATGTTGCCGCACTGATCGCTGTCAAATAGCCGCTCAGCCAATTTTGCTGAGTTTCCGTAATGCTAGGCAGCAGACGATTCAGCAATTCTACTTGCTCTTCACTAAAAGGACTGTTCGTAACTTGTAACGCCACATTCATCACCCTCGCAAACTAATATAGTATTCTCTTTTGTCATCATCTCATCGACAAGACCCAACCAGCCTGTCAACTTCAGTTAAAAGATGTTTACATTGTATTATGATTATTCCTATTAGTCAAGTAGGTTTTTAGTGAATTGAGTTGGATTTCAGACTTTTTAGACAGGATTTCCATCCGAAGTATACTAAAAAACATTCAACTTCCCGTGTGTTTTTCCAGTATGATAGTAACCTAAGAAAATCTAAGCGCTAGGCAGATGTAACTTTATACAAAATATTACGTCTACTTAGTACTGACATGATAGGAGGGAAAAGGAGTGAAGAGAAAAGTAAGCAAACCACAGTACGCTTTCTTAAAACAAGAATTCAACTTTCTTGAGCAACATGGAAAACTAGAATCAGAGGATGCTAAAGACTTACTTGCACTTTACGAACCAAAGGGCGCGACGAATTTCGTACGTTTATTGCTTGTCTTCGGAGCTATATTGGTAGGGGTTGGCATATTAAGTTTCATAGCCGGCAACTGGGATGGACTGATTCCATTTTCTAAATTCGGATTAATTGTCATCGCATTTATTTTATCGTATTCGGCCGGATACAAATTGGAACCAAACTATGAAAGAACAGCTCGCAGCATGTATTACATTGGAGCAGCTATTTATGGTGCAGGCATTTTTCTAGTTGGCCAAAGTTTTCATTTGCAGCATACTGTCTACACGGACTTTCTATTATGGGCTGTCGGAATCCTTCCTCTCGCTTATTATCTGAAGGATCAACTTCTTGCCGTATTCGCAAGTGTTTTTTTAATAATCTATAGTTTTACAGCTTTCGAACCTGGCAGTTTCGGACCTTATTGGTTACTATTACTTCTTCCTATCTTATTTTGGATGAATGAAAAAAGGTTTGGCAGGAAAAGTTCACTCTTTGTCATGTCGACCTTGCTGGCAACAGCATTTATTGTCAATACGCTGGAAGCATTCCATTTTGACGAATGGATCTCCATGTTGATCGTCTTTACCGGTGGTCTGTTGATAGCTTTATTTCCTATCAAACATTTCCGTACGGAGTCATCTTGGATTGGTTCTTTCCTATTTGGTACTGTGGGTATCATGCTGACCTTCCCCTATTCTTGGAGAGAATGGCAGTTGGAAACCATTGCACCTTATATATTCACTGCTTTATTCATTATCCTATTGGTTTATTTCTTGAAGCAAAACAGCCTGCCCGCAATTTTGATCACTTGTGCGTTAATTTATCGGTATTACACAGACATCACATATGACTTCATGCCAAAGTCTTTATTTTTCATAATTGGCGGCTTGCTTTTGATCGCATTCGGATTCTGGTTTGAAAAATCACGACGAGAGACGGTGAAGCGCCATGAAGAATAAAAGGAATCTATTTCTAATGGCCTTTATTGCTCCACTCGTTGTACTTTTGTCTATGACGTGGAAACCGTTGTGGACACTGAATGTCGGTACGCCAATTTTATTGGAGACCGTGCCTGTCGATCCTCGTGATATTTTATACGGAGATTATGTCAGCTTACAGTTTGCTGTGGAAGAAGTTCAAGCGAAAGACATGGACCCAGCTTTATTGAAAGAACTTTCAACTGAATCATACGGAAAGATGGTTGTCTATGCCGTGTTGCAGCAGGAAGACAAAAACAAATACGGACTAAAAATGGTGACTGCAGAAAAACCCGATAGCGGGGTATTTTTGAAGGGACGTATGCATTATTACGGTCAATCTCCATATAATCCGCAAACGACTTATTACGCCAACTTTCTGCCCGATCGTTTCTATGTCCCTGAAAATACAGGCAAGCGTCTAGAGGATCTTTCGCGTGAAGGACAGCTCATCGCAAAAATAAAAGTACACAACGGGTATGCCGTGTTACAGGATATTGTTCAGAAATAAGGGGTGTCTGAGAAGTCATTTCCAACTGACTTTTCAGGCGACTCTTTTTTATATGGGAGGCTTTGGTTCGCTCCTTTCCCGTTCATGAAAAAAGACGATCACTAAGAGAATCTCCTGATTTTCATTGTATACTCTTCGCGTTTACCTCCTTTTCAATTCTAGCGCCTAGTAATAAATCGCTAACTTGCTAGGTATTTACTCACAACGTAAAGAATTTGTAACTATTTCGTAGGCTTTTGTACTGTTCAAAACTACTATTTTTCATTATACTTTGAAGTAACTTAGAAAAGGAGCTGTAGCTGACCTTGAAGCCTATCTCGAAATTAGCATCAAAGATTCTAATTTTAGTCCTCTTTGTCACGGCGATCGCTGCAGGAGTCACATGGAACTATCTACAAGGAACTGGTGGTCAGGAAATCTCTTTTGCAGAGATGGAAAAATTGATTGCTGAGCAATCAGGTGCTGCGCTGACGCTGAATGAATCAGCTGATGGAGAACTATCCCTTACACTAGATAATCAGACATACTTCACCATGGTCCGTCCACAAAGTACGTTAGTGGACGATCTAGTACAAAAATATAATATATCTTATCAATATAAAACAGCCGGTTCAGCTGGAGGATGGATCATTGGGGGATTAGTATTGGCAGCTCTCGTCACATTGTTCCTACTCCACAAAAAAGGCAAGTTAAATATCGGAGCGTCCGGCATGAAACATCAGGCATCTAAAGCAACACCACTGCCCGATATTACACTTGAGGACATCGGCGGTCTTCCACAAGAAATGAAAGAAGAGATCCAGCAAATGTTGGAAATTTTTAAAAATCCAGGAACTGCCAAAGACATGGGCATTGAATTACCAAAAGGGATTTTGCTGTACGGTCCTCCTGGAACAGGCAAAACACTGTTGGCTCAAGCAATGGCGAAGGAGATCGGTGCCACTTTCTATTCTTCAAGCGGTGCTTCTTTCACTGAATTATTTGTAGGGGTCGGTGCTTCGCGTGTCCGGACATTATTCCAAAACGCTCGCAAACAAAGCCCTGCTGTTATTTTTATTGATGAAGTGGATGCGCTGGCCGGAAAACGGAAAGAGCATGGCGGTGAGGAATCTGAAAAAACATTAACCGAATTACTTGTTCAATTGGATGGCGGTAATGACAATGATGGTGTACTGTTCATCGCGGCAACCAACCGAAAAGATATGCTAGATGATGCGTTCTTGCGTCCCGGCCGTATCGATTTCACATTCAACGTGCAGTTACCCGATACAAAAGGACGTCGGGAAATCATCGATATCCATACAAACGGTAAAACATTGGCGCCAAACGTCACCGCTTCTTTAGATACTCTTGCTGAGAGCACATCTGGTTTTTCAGGAGCTGAAATCAGCGGATTATTTGAAACGGCCAGCCGTCGCGCAATCAGAGAAGGGCGCAAGCTGATCGAAAAGCATGATTTGGATTTTGCGATAGACCGGACGATTCTTGGGAATACAGCGCGCACTCTGAATGATCAGGAAACGAAGCGCCGAGTTGCCATTCACGAATCAGGTCATGCGCTTATCGCCGCATTGACCAAACCAGGTTCCGTAAGAAAAGCGACCATTATTCCTCGCGGACAAGCGCTCGGCTATGTGGCGCCTATTCAAAAAGAACTGCATTTATCAACAGCCAGTGAATTACTAGATCAAGTGAGTATGATTTTAGCTGGCGGTATTGCAGAACGTATATACTTAGGTGAGCATAGTATCGGTGTTGGCGGTGATGTCGAACAAGCGAAAGACATTCTTGACCGTATGGTGAATACAGGCTTATTTCAAGATGGATTTTCTTTGATCTTCAATAAAGCCGAAAAAGAAGAAAAGATGCAAATGCTCTTTAATCAGGCGGCGCAAAAGACCGAATCCTTGATCAAGGAACACGCCTATCAATTTGAGGAATTAGTCAATGCTCTCTATAAAGAAGAAACACTCGAAGGCGAGGAAGTTCAGCGTATTGTAGAGTTATCCTTCCCTAAAGAGACGGTTGTATTAGTTTGACCCTCTTACAAATTTAATGACCAGAATTTACAACAGCTGGGATCATTTGAAATGATCCCAGCTGTTTTTTCATTTCAGACGGAGTTGCATGTGCCAATAAACGCACGCATATTATTCAACCTAGTTTTGCTCTTTTATTCTAATTGTTCAGCATGAATTCAATCTTTCTGGGCATCAATATGAAAAGGGAGGTGTGTCGAATGGCAAAAGATGTATTATGCGAAGTGACTAATTGTCATTTCTGGGAATCCGGCAACCAATGTGGTGCAGAAGAAATCAAAGTAGTGACCAGAAAAGGAAAAAAAGCAAAAGACTCCGCAGAAACAGATTGTCAGACCTTTATTCCAAAAGGATGACCACCTACTGACAGCCAAGCATTCAAGCTTGGCTGTTTTTTATTCATGCCGTCAACTTCAAAGCACCGTCATTTCAATTTAAAAGTGGCAGTACAATGTGCGACCAACTCGTCGTTTTCATTAAACAATTTACCTTCCACTAACGCCGTACTGCGGCTCCGATTGATCACAGATGCTTTGGAATAGACGGACTCCTGAACAACCGGCTTCAGGAACTGTGTTGCCATTTGAATGGTCATAACATCATCCGAGCCTAGTGAGCGACAAAGCATACCCATCGTTGTGTCTAAGATAGACATATACATGCCGCCATGAATTGTACCACGCACATTATCATATTCTGGACGGTACGGCAGATATAATTCCACATCGCCCTCTTCCAGTTTTTTCGTTTGCAAACTTGCAAATTTCCAAAATGGACTCGTTTCAAAATCTTGCCGTACTTTTTCCAAATATTCGACTGTCGTATGATTCATTTAAACCCCTCCATAAGAATAAGATGTTTACCCTATACCATATCGCAATCTTCTTAGTACGACAATTCATAACTTTTTTTATTGACGAAATATCGACATGTTTTTTTCAAAAAAAAGGGTTTGTTTTTTTGTGATTTTCCTTTATAATGAAATCAATTTCATAAGTTTTTTAAATTTAGGAAGAGTAATTCTGTGAATATTTCACCAAGCTGATCACCTGTTATGTAATAGACTAGAGGATACCCTCTAAACGTATATCGTCTTTTATATACAAGCCAACAGAGTAAAGGTCTCTCTCCAATCTGTCATGTTTGTGCACGCGCATGTAGATTGGGGAGGGATTTTTTTATGCACATAGATTTGAACAATATGAATAGAAAGGACGGATGTTAAGGTTGGAAAATAAGCTGAAGCTCTACGGCTTTAACAACCTCACCAAAACTCTTAGCTTCAACATATATGATGTAAGCTATGCGAAAAGTAGACGAGAGCAAAGTGAGTATATCGCCTATATCGATGAGCAATATAATTCAGAACGATTGACTAAGATTCTATATGATGTGACCGAAATGATCGGTGCTCATGTATTAAATGTCAGCAAACAAGACTACGATCCTCAAGGCGCAAGTGTCACGTTAATGATTTCGGAAGAAAAGTTTCCTGCTTCACAGATCGATCCTTCTTGCAATCAAGGAGCTATACCTTTCCCTCCTGAAAAGGATTCTGTCGTTAGCCATTTAGATAAAAGTCATGTGACGGTCCACACGTATCCCGAGTATCATCCTGATAACTCAATTGCGACATTCCGGGTGGATATTGATGTGTCGACATGTGGAGAGATTTCGCCATTGAATGCATTGGATTATCTGATTGGCAGCTTTGATTCGGATATCATCACAGCAGATTACCGGGTACGAGGCTTCACGCGATCCGTCGACGGTAGAAAGTTATTTATGGATCATGCCATGACTTCCATCCAAGATTTTATTGATCGAAAAACTTTAGAGAAGTATGACGCTATTGATGTTAATGTGTACCAATCGAATATTTTCCATACAAAAATGCTAATTAAAGAAATTGATTTGCAGGATTACCTATTCAATAAAGACGTTTCAGAACTTCCGCCGAAGGAACGGCTTCAAATCTCTCATAATTTACGAAAAGAGATGATTGAAATTTTCAGCGGTTCCAATGTTTATGAAAATGAGTGAGGAGAAAATCGTGATACATTCACAACAAAGAGCCCCTATCATGGAAGCATTGCAGCGCTATCAAGCTGCTCGAGTTGTCCCATTCGACGTACCAGGACATAAACATGGACGCGGCAACAGTGAGTTGGCTGCGTTCCTAGGTGAAACCTGTCTGCAACACGACGTAAATTCGATGAAACCACTCGATAATTTATGCCACCCGGTTTCAGTCATCAAGGAAGCTGAACTATTGGCAGCTGAAGCATTTGGCGCAAAACATGCTTTCCTGCTCGTTAACGGCACGACATCTGCAGTTCAAGCGATGGTCATGACAGCCTGTAAAGCAGGAGAGAAAATTATCATGCCGCGCAATGTTCATCGTAGCGCAATCAATGCATTAATCTTAAGCGGTGCTGTGCCTGTTTACGTCAATCCCGGTGTCGATGATAATCTTGGAATTCCGCTCGGTATGGCGGTCGAAGAAGTGAAACTTGCCATCTTGGAACACCCTGACGCAAAAGCGATACTGATCAACAACCCAACGTATTACGGGATTTGCTCTAATTTAAAAGAAATTACTGAACTAGCACATGAATACGAGATGCTCGTACTGGTGGATGAAGCTCACGGCACGCATTTTTATTTCAATGACCGACTTCCTGCATCGGCTATGTCTGTCGGAGCTGATATGGCTTCCGTCAGCATGCATAAATCGGGCGGATCGCTAACACAAAGCTCGTTCTTATTGATCAACAATGGAGTAAGTGAGGGCTATACACGTCAAATCATCAATTTGACTCAAACAACGAGTGGCTCCTACCTATTGATGTCGTCGCTCGATATTTCACGAAAAAACCTGGCACTGCATGGTCAGGAAATCTTCAATAAAGTAATTGAGATGGCCCAATATACACGAGATGAAATCAATAAAATCGATGGCTTCTATGCGTACTCAAAGGAATTGATCAATGGGGATACCATCTTTGATTTTGATGAATCAAAGCTGTCAATCCATACGCGCGGAATAGGTTTGGCCGGCATTGAGGTGTACGATATTTTGCGGGATGAATACGATATCCAAATCGAATTCGGCGATGTGGCGAACATCTTGGCTTACATTTCCGTCGGTGATCGAAAGCTTGATTTGGAACGTCTCATAGCTGCGTTGACTGAAATCAGACGACGTTATAAAAGGGACTCAAGCTCTTTATTCGACCATGAATATATCAATCCTGAGATCATTCAAACACCTCAACAGGCATTTTACGCGCCCAAAGAAATATTATCATTACCAAATGCAGTCGGCCGTGTTGCCAGTGAATTTGTTATGTGCTATCCCCCGGGTATTCCGATCGTCGCACCGGGTGAACGTGTGACAAAAGAGATTGTTGACTATATCGAATACTGCCAGGAAAAAGGTTGTTTCTTAACGGGGACCGAAGATCCAAATGTAGAAATCATCAATGTAGTAAAGGAGGCTGACCGATGAACCTATGGTATACCGAAGATCATTCACCGCATGTGCGTTTTTCTTTTCGTGTAGAAGAGCATTTATATACGGCAACAAGTGAGTTTCAAAAAATTGATGTATTCCAATCTACAGAATTTGGAAGGATCCTGACACTGGACGGCTATGTTATGGTGACGGAGAAAGATGAATTTATCTATCATGACATGATTGTCCACGTTCCGCTGGCAACGAGCCCGGCCATTGAAAAAGTGCTGGTGATCGGTGCTGGTGACGGCGGTACGGTTCGCGAACTGACGAGATATCCAAACATCAAACAAATTGACATGGTAGAAATCGATCGACAAGTAGTGGAAGTATGTCAGAAGTTTCTCCCGAAAACTGCTGCCCAGCTGACAGACCCACGAGTAAATCTATATTTCGAAGATGGACTGAAATTCGTCCGTCAACAAGAAAATGCGTACGACTTGATCATCGTCGATTCTACAGATCCATTCGGTCCAGGAGAAGGTCTCTTCACGAAAGAATTTTATGGCAATTGTTATAAAGCACTAAACGATGAAGGCATTTTAGTGAATCAGCATGAAAGTCCTTTCTACGCAGAAGATGCACGCGGGATGCAGCGTGCTCATAAAAGCATCATGGGCTTCTTTCCAATCTCTAAAGTGTATCAAGCCCATATACCGACTTATCCGTCAGGTCACTGGCTGTTTGGCTTTGCATCCAAAAAATATCATCCTATTGAAGACTTACAGGCGGATATCTGGAATGAGCTTGGATTGAAGACAAACTATTATAATACTAAATTGCATGCAGGCTCTTTTGCATTGCCTAATTATGTAAAGGAGCTGTTAATCCATGCTGAATAAAAATATTGAAACATTTCTTGGTTTCGATGCTGAGTACCAAGAGTCTTCTTTCGTCGTTTTTGGGGCTCCATTTGATTCCACGACGTCCTTTCGACCCGGCACACGTTTTGCCAGCAAAGTGATGCGCAGCGAATCATTCGGCCTTGAGACGTATAGTCCCTATCAAGACGCAGATTTGACGGACTATCGCCTCTTCGATGGCGGTGATTTAGAATTAAGTTTCGGCAATACGGAACGTGCATTGGAACAAATCGAGCAATTCACCGCGAAGATTTTGGATGATCAAAAAATCCCTTGCATGATTGGTGGTGAGCATCTTGTCACATTGGGTGCTGTTCGCGCGGCGGCAAAGAGCTACCCGGATCTGCATGTCATTCAATTCGATGCTCATACAGATTTACGCGAAGACTATTTAGACCAACGTCTATCGCATGCTACCGTCATTCGAAGAGTTTGGGATCTTCTTGGAGACAATCGGATTTATCAATACGGAATCCGCTCAGGAGATCGCCCTGAATTCGAGTGGGCTGCTAAACAGCATGTTTTTATGAATAAATTTAATTTTGATGGACTTGAAGATACAGTGCAAGAGTTACAAGGTAAACCCGTCTATTTGACGATAGACTTGGATGTGCTCGATCCTTCCGTCTTCCCTGGAACGGGGACGCCTGAGGCTGGAGGTGTCAGCTTTATGGACCTTCTGACAGCTATACTGACGGTCAGCAATTTAAATATCGTGGCATGTGACGTCAATGAACTATCCCCTGTTTACGACCAAAGCGGTGTATCGACGGCTGTCGCTTGTAAAGTTGTACGGGAATTAACAATTGCACTTAATAAAAAATTATAAATTGGTGGTGTTTTTAATGGGAAAAGCATTAATTATCGGAGCTGGCGGAGTAGCCAGTGTAGTGGTTCACAAATGTTGTCAAGTACCGGATGTTTTTGAGGAAATTTGTATCGCCAGTCGGACGAAAGCAAAATGTGATGCCTTGAAAGAAAAATTAGATGGCGGCCGTACAAACATACAAACTGCTCAAGTAGATGCCGACAATGTCGCGGAATTAGTCGAATTGATTAACGAATTCAAACCAGATATCGTGATCAATGTCGCGTTGCCTTATCAGGATTTGACGATTATGGATGCATGTCTAGAGACAAAAGTGGACTATTTGGACACAGCAAACTATGAGCCTCTCGACACAGCAAAATTTGAGTATAAATGGCAATGGGCATATAAAGAAAAGTTTGAAGAAGCGGGGATCACTGCATTGCTTGGCAGCGGCTTTGACCCTGGCGTAACCGGTGTTTTTTCTGCTTATGCCTTAAAACATTACTTTGACGAAATCCATACAATTGATATTGTAGATGCCAATGCAGGCGATCACGGCTACCCGTTCGCAACAAATTTCAATCCTGAAATCAATATTCGCGAAATTACTGCAAATGGCCGCTATTATGAAAAAGGCGAGTTTGTGGAGACAGCGCCACTCGAAGTGAAGCGTGTCTATGACCTACCCGAAATCGGTCCGAAAGATGTCTATTTGCTCTATCATGAAGAACTGGAGTCATTGGCAAAAAATATTACCGGTATAGAAAAGATCCGTTTCTGGATGACCTTCTCTGAAAAATATCTAACTCATTTACGCGTACTTGAAAATGTAGGCATGACATCTATTGAGCCCATCGTATTTGAAGGTCAACAAATTGTACCGCTACAATTTTTAAAAGCTGTTCTGCCAGACCCAGCTTCACTTGGACCGCGTACTAAAGGTAAAACGAATATCGGCTGTATTTACCAAGGTACGAAAGATGGAGAACCTAAAACCTATTACGTCTATAATGTTTGCGATCACCAAGAATGCTACCGAGAAGTCGGCTCACAGGCAATTTCCTATACTACAGGCGTGCCTGCGATGATCGGTGCCATGATGATGCTGACTGGCAAATGGAAAAAACCTGGCGTCTTCAATATTGAGGAATTCGACCCTGATCCGTTTATGGAAGCATTGAATGAATACGGTTTGCCTTGGCATGAAGATTTCAATCCGACATTGATCGACTGAGGAGAATGACATGAACTTCGATGTGAAAGCAGTCCCTTCACCTAGTTACGTGGTGGAGGAGCAGCTGCTCATAAACAACTTACAAAAAATGAAGACCATCATCGATCAAACCGGCTGTAAAATCTTGCTCGCCCAAAAAGGATTCTCCATGTTTGAAGTATATCCTTTAATTGGCGAATACTTAAACGGCGTAACGTCAAGCGGCTTGCTGGAAGCCCGGCTCGGTTATGAAGAAATGGGTAAGGAAGTCCACACCTATTCACCTGCTTTTCAGGAAGATGAATTTGATGAGATCCTCCGTTATTCCGATCATTTGGTCTTCAATTCATTCGCACAGTGGCGGAGATTCAAAGGGCGAATCCAGAAGAGCGAAAAACATGTTGAATGCGGCATCCGGATCAATCCCGAATACTCGGAGATTGAAGTCGATATGTATAATCCCTGTTTTTCGCATTCCAGGTTTGGCGTCACGTCAGCTGATTTCGCGCCTGATCTACTTGAAGGCATTAGCGGTCTACACTTCCATACGATGTGTGAACAAAACTCCGATACATTATGGCGTACCATTCAAGTGGTCGATGAAAAGTTCGGACCTTATCTGAAGCAAATGAAATGGATCAACTTTGGCGGTGGACACCACATTACACGTGCTGATTACGACAACGCAACATTAATTCATTCGATTAATTTCATGAAGGATAAATACGGATTGGACGTCTATTTGGAGCCGGGCGAAGCTGTTGCGCTCAATACCGGCTTCCTAGTTGCTACAGTGCTCGATACATTGCATAACGGCATGCCGATTGCGATTCTTGATACCTCGGCTTCGTGTCATATGCCTGATGTGTTGGAAATGCCGTACCGTCCTGAAATTATCGGAGCCAGCTTGCCGAACGAAAAACCTTATACGTATCGTTTGGGCGGTCCTACTTGCCTGGCAGGTGACGTCATTGGAGACTATTCTTTTGATGCTCCTTTACAGACCGGTGATCGTCTCGTTTTTTGCGATATGGCTCACTACTCGATGGTGAAAAACAATACGTTCAACGGTATGAATTTGCCGTCCATTGCGCTGCATACAGTTAAAGGCGAAACTAAAATTGTTAAACAGTTTGGCTATGAAGATTTCAAAGGACGGCTATCCTAATTAAACCCCGGTTCGCATAGCGAACCGGGGTTTTCACATGTGCTTCATTTTTTCACAATAAAAAGAACCCGATACCCATAATCACATACGCGGCGAATAACGTCAGCCCTTCAAACCAGTTGGACTCGCCATCATGACAAATATTCACAACTAGCAATGTGGCGGTGATCATGGCGATCAGTTCCGGCCAAGTGAATACGAGGGGCATGGCTTGTGGCATCATCAACGAGATCAGCACCAATACTGGTGCGACAAACATTGCCACTTGTAAAGTTGAGCCAATTGCAATTTCAACGGAAACATCCATTTTATTCTTCATGGCCATCGTGATTGCAGATGAGTGCTCTGCAGCGTTACCAACGATCGCAACGATAATAACCCCAATGAATAGTTCAGACCAGCCAAACTTCTCACCTAGGGTACCAAATGTATGCACTAGCTTCTCTGATACAAATGCCACTGCAACAGTTGAAAGTAATAAAACAAGGATAGACTTCTTTTTCGTCCATTCCGGTACTTCGTCTGTCTCATGCGTATCTGAACCAAATACTCCTCGGTGAGTAAATAATTTAAAGACCAATCCTGCTAGATAAAGTGCAATGAGAATTACCGAAATACCAATACTGAGATTCAGTGTTGTACTCTCATCCATCGTCATTGTGAAAACTTCCGGTATTACAAATGCAACAATTACCGCAAAGATTAGCAGAGCCGAGTTATAACGAGCATCATAAATGCTGAAATTTTGGCGCTTATGTTTCAAACCTCCGGCGAAAAAGGATAGTCCCAGAACTAGTAGCAAGTTCCCTAAAACAGAACCTGTCAAAGAGGCCAACACAATACCAATCAAGCCCGCTTTCAGTGTAAATATAGAAATTATTAATTCAACGGCATTACCAAATGTAGCATTCAGCAAACCACCAATCCGTGGACCGCTGACAATTGCCAAGCTTTCTGTCGCCCTGCCAATAAAAGCTGCCAATGCAATGATGCTTATACAGCAAAGCGCAAACATCCACAAATCCGACCAATGAAAATAAGAGCCGATTAAGACTAACGGTACACCCATGAAAGCTAAAGCAGTGAATACTTTATTCAGTTTCTCCACCTCATCTCTAATACAATTTCTATTATCTTTCCCCTATTTCTCTTTAGACAAACGGAGAGCAGCGAAATTTCATGTGTAAAAGTAGTGTATGGAACAAAAAAACTGCACCCATTATAGGTACAGTCCAGCTAATGAATCATCGGCCATTCAATTCTGAAACGCAAAAAATCTTTCCAAGTATACATACTTGAAAAGATTTTTTATCGTTAACTTTTCATTTTCGGATCCAATGCATCACGTAAACCATCGCCCATCAGATTAAATCCTAGAACAGTTAACATGATCGCCAGTCCTGGAAAAATCATCGTCCAAGGGGCATTTTGCAAATAGTCCTTAGAGTCCGCTAACATTTTTCCCCACTCGGGATACGGTGCTTCCGCGCCAAGACCAAGGAAACCTAATGCGGCCGCCTCTAAAATTGCCGTGGCAATTGCTAATGTGCCTTGTACGATAACCGGTGCCATCGAATTAGGCAAAATGTGCGAGAACAATATCCGTAAATCCTTCATTCCAATCGCCTTTGCCGCGGTAATATACTCGTCTTCCTTAATACTTAACACTTTGGAACGAATCAATCGTCCGAAGTTTGGAATATTGATAATCGCAATAGCTATGAGTGCATTACGCAAACTTGGACCTAATACAGAAACAATTGCAATAGCCAATAAAATCGAAGGAAAAGCGAGCATGATATCGAAGATCCGTGAAATGATCGTATCTATCCAGCGGCCGTAGTAACCTGCCACGATTCCTAAAATACTGCCCACAACAATCGACCCGACTACCGAGAAAAATCCAACAGATAATGAAATCCGAGCGCCATGGATAATACGCGAAAAAATATCCCGGCCGAAATCATCCGTTCCAAACCAATATTCTGAAGAAGGAGGCTGCAGCCGATCTGCCATTAGCTGTTCGTTGATTCCTTCTTTTGTCACTAATGGACCAAATAGAGCGAGGAGGATAAAGAAGAGCACTATGGCAGCTCCAACGACCGCCACCTTACTCTTACGAAAACCTATCCAAGCTTCCCGCCAAGGTCCTGTTGTCTTTTCTAATTGCACTTCAGCAACTCCATCTACCTTAGGCGTTAATTCTGACATGAACTGTTCCCCCTTCCTCAATCATACTTAATCCTCGGATCGATCAATCCATATAGCAAGTCGACGATTAGATTAATCATGACAAAGATAAATGCAACGATCAGGATACCAGACTGTATGACTGGATAATCTCTAAAATTGATCGCGTCATAAATATAACGTCCAATGCCCGGCCATGCGAAAATGGTTTCTGTTAAAATAGCACCGCCTAGAAGCAGGCCCATTTGCAGACCTATGACTGTCAAAACAGGGATAATCGCATTTTTCAAAGCATGCTTGTAAACAACCCAGAACATTTTTTGCCCTTTCGCTCGTGCAGTACGTATATAATCAGAACGCATGACTTCCAACATACTCGAACGGGTCATTCTCGCAATGATCGCCATCGGGATTGTCGCAAGCGCTAACCCAGGCAAGATCAAATGCCGCAGAACTTCCCATAGCTGATCGAACCTGCCTTGTATGAGCGTGTCAATTATGTATAAATGCGTTATGGCTGTAACCGGATCCCGGACGTTTTCACGGCCTGTAGTCGGTAACCATTGAAACTCGATAGCAAAAGCCCACTGTCCCATTAAGCCTAACCAGAAAATAGGCATGGAGACTCCTACTAAAGCTAATATCATCGCTGAGTAGTCAAACCAGGAATTCTGGAACCACGCAGAGATGATTCCCGCGTTGACACCTACAATGACGGCAATAATAATAGCGAATAGTGCCAATTCCAAAGTAGCCGCTAAATAGGGCCAGATTTCATCTGCAACCGGTAGACGCGTACGCATCGATTCTCCCAAGTCACCTTTTAATATACCGCCTAGATAACTAAAGTATTGAGTATACCAAGGCTGATCGAGTCCTAGTTTGACAGTCAATGCTTCTACAGCTTCTTTTGTCGCTTGCTGTCCCAAAATAACTTGTGCTGGATTACCAGGAATTGCACGAATCAACATAAAGACTATAAATGTCATACCAAGCAGGACAGGAATTAGCTGTAAAAGCCTTTTAATCGTGTAATTGAACAACTCTTTCACTCCTCCGGCTTATCATATCCATGAATCAAAGAAAGGGAGAATATGAGCTTCTCCCTCTTCTTTATTCATACTATCTTACTTATTTAAATTCCACGTTAGATAATAAATCAGAGCCAGTAGGATGCGGAACAAAACCAGTTAACTCTTGCACTCCGCCTAACAATGGAATGGAATGCGCAAGCGGTACCCAAGGAGCTTCTTCATGAAGAATTTCCTGTGCTTGCTTATAGAGTTCGTTCCGTTTGTCTTCATCTACTTCTGTTTGCGCTTCTAAGAATAGTTTGTGTGTTTCATCATTTTTGAAATACGTATAGTTGTTACTGCCGATATTATCCTCGTCTAAAAGAACATATAAGAAGTTGTCTGCGTCTCCATTATCTCCTGTCCAACCGAGCATGAAGGCATCTGCGTCCCCTTTTTCAGCCTTCTCCAGGTATGTTGCCCATTCATAGGAAACAATTTTCGCTTTGATACCAACATCAGCCAAGTTGCTCTGGATAACTTCTGCTACTTTCGTTCCATCTGGCATGTAAGGACGCGGAACTGGCATTGCCCATAGTTCCATTTCAAATCCATCTTCAAGACCTGCTTGTTTCAATAGTTCCTTTGCTTTTTCAGGGTCGTATGGATATGCTTTGATGTCTTCGTTATAACCTGAAATGGATGGCGGCATTGGGTTATTCGCAATTTCAGCACGCCCCTCGAAGAATGAATCGATAATCGTTTGTTTATCAATTGCATAGTTTAATGCCTGGCGTACTTCCTTCTTGTCAAACGGCTCACGAGTTACTGTTAATCCTAAGTATCCGACGTTCATGGAAGGACGCTCAAATAACTGCAGCTTGTCATTGTCTTCAATTTTCGCGCCATCTGCCGGGTTAATACCGTCTGCCAAGTCAATTTCACCAGATAATAATGAATTCAAACGAGCAGAGTTATCCGGAATGGATTTAAAAATTACTTTATCCAATTTTGGAAGTCCGTCTTGCCAATAGTCTTCATTCTTCTCAATTGTAATCGTTTCATTTGGTTTCCACTCTACAAATTTAAACGGACCTGTCCCAACAGGATTACGCTCGTACTCATCATCACCCTTTTCAAATGCAGTAGGGCTCGAGATCGCGAACATGCTCATTGCGATATTTTTTAAGAATGGTGCTTGTGGACGTTTCAATTTAATAACAACCGTATGATCTCCATCCGCTGTTACCGATTCGATTATATGATTTTCATCATCTTTGAATCCACCGAACATAGAGTTATAGTATGGGAATGTATCCGCATCACCGTTTGCCCAACGTTCGAAGTTTTTGACGACTGCCTCTGCATTTAAATCTGTTCCATCATGGAATTTAACCCCTTCTTCCAATTGAAACGTGTACGTCAGACCATCCTCGCTTGGTTCCCATTCTTTTGCAAGACCTGGTTGAACCGTTGTATCTTGTTCACCGAAATTCAATAATGTTTCAAATAGATTCACTGTAACTTTAAATGTTTCCCCTTCTGTTACACGTGACGGGTCTAGAGACGTTGAATCTCCACCACGTCCGAACACTAATGTCTTGTTTTCATTTCCACCTGTATCCGCAGCGTCTTTATCTTTATCGCTGCTGCCCTCTTTGTCATCTCCGCCTGAACAAGCTGCTAATGCAGTTGACAGAACGAGAAGCATGATCAAAGCGAACGACCACAGTTTCCCTTTCCTCATACAGATCCCTCCAGTTGTTTTTTTCTATCTATATCATCGTTGCCTTCCTGCGTATAAAGATGGCAGGCAACAGAATGACCGGTACTTTCCTCAGCTAAAACTGGTGTTATTTTCGTGCATACATCCATTTTGAACGGACAGCGCGTATGAAACGCACAGCCGCTTGGAGGATTCGCCGGGCTTGGCATATCCCCTTCTATAATGATCTGTTCTTTTTTATAATTTGGGTCCGGTACCGGTACAGCAGACAACAATGCCTGTGTATATGGATGAAGAGGATTTGCATACATCTCTTCGCTTTCCGTGATCTCCACAATTTTCCCTAAATACATTACTGCAACGCGATTGCTTATATGACGTACTACCCCCAGGTCATGCGCAATAAAAATATACGTCAAATTAAATTCCTTTTGCAGATCTTGCATTAAATTTAAGACTTGCGCCTGTATCGATACATCAAGTGCAGAAACAGGTTCGTCTGCGATAATTAATTTGGGATTGGTCATCAACGCTCTGGCAATCCCGATCCGCTGCCGTTGTCCACCACTGAACTGATGGGGATAACGCTTAGCATGATACTCGCTGAGCCCGACAATCTTCAAAAACTCAACTACTTTTTCACGTCGTTCTTTTGCATTGCTGACTCCATGAACAATGAGAGGTTCTTCTAAAATTTTTCCGATTGTATGGCGAGGATTCAAGGAAGCATAGGGATCTTGGAAAACCATTTGGATATCGCGCCGGACTTTCCTTACTTCATTCGCTGACATCGAGTTCAAGTCTCTTCCTTCAAACTCTACAACGCCTTCCGTAGGTTCCAATAAACGCATAATCGTTCGGCCTGTTGTCGACTTTCCACAACCGCTCTCTCCAACAATCCCGAGCGTTTCGCCTTCATTGACGTAAAATGAAATATCATCAATTGCTTTGACGTGACCGACCGTCTTGCCGATCAGGCCTTTACGTATGGGGAAGTACTTTTTCAACCCCTCAACTTTTAGCAGTGGCTTGCTCATCTCGATTAGTCACTCCTTCTTGTTCATCGTATAAAAAGCATCTAGTCTGGTGAACATCGGAGTTTCTATATAGTTCCGGTGTTTCTTCCCAACATCTTGAGAAAGCGCTTTCACATCTAGCTGCAAACCTGCAGCCTTTCTTGATGGAGCCCGGCTTCGGAACATTGCCAGGTATCGAATATAGACGTTCCTTTTTATCCCGCATATCCGGTACAGATTGTATTAAACCGCGCGTATATGGATGACAAGGATTTTCGAAAATCTCCTGTGTCGGAGCTTCCTCTATGACTTGTCCTGCATACATGACAACTACCCGTTCGCATGTTTCCGCCACTACTCCTAAATCATGCGTGATTAATAGGATAGCTGTATTCATTCGCTCATTCAGTTCACGCATCAATTTCAAAATCTGCGCCTGAATGGTTACGTCTAATGCAGTTGTCGGCTCATCCGCAATCAAAACTTTCGGATCGCATACGAGCGCCATCGCAATCATCACACGTTGCCGCATACCGCCCGATAACTGGTGTGGATACTCTTTCATTAATTCTTCCGCACGAGGTAATCCAACTAGCCGCAGCATCTCAATCGCTCGATCTTTAATTTGCTTTTTCGACCAGTTCTTTTTGTGCAGGGAAATAGCCTCAGCCATCTGATTACCAATCGTAAAGAGCGGATTCAAGGAAGTCATCGGTTCTTGGAAAATCATTGCGACATCATTTCCACGAATTTCTCTCATTTCTTTCTCCGTCTTTTTCAAAAGATCCTGATTTTCAAACAGTATTTCTCCCCCGGTAATCTTCCCCGGCGGATTCGGTACTAACTGCATGATTGATAGAGATGTTACACTCTTTCCACAACCAGACTCCCCGACGATTCCTAAGACTTCACCTTCTCTTACATAAAAGTCCACATGATCTACAGCTGGAATTTCCCCAGAATCTGTGAAAAAGGTCGTCTGCAAATCTTTTACTTCTAGTAGTTTCTGCCTTTCTCTCATTTGCTCACCTTTTTTCTTTTTTCTGAAATGATTCATTAATCACTATTATACTTTTTTTCTAATTAAACACAAGATGCTTTTTTGAAAAATATTATTTCTTAAAAAGTTATGTAAATATAGGAAACGCACAGGTAAACGTTCTACCTGTGCGTTTCATAAAAGTATTGATTTCTAATTCTTATATATATTCTATTAATTGAATAATTATTCTAAATTCCAAATTGGTTTACCTTCTACAAATTCAGGTGTTTGCAAACCTAATAATTCATATAGACTTGGTGCAATATCTGTCATGGAAATCCTTTCTGTCATTTCGCCAGATTCAATCATGGGACCAAATGCGTAAAGTATAGGACGTAAGCTTTTTCTTTCGGGATTTCCACCATGACTTCCCAATTCCTTTGTCGGTTCAATTGCAGTTTTTGCATCTTTCCCCATTAAAAATCCAGGGGCAGCAGATAGCAGGATATCTCCGCTATTTTCGTTGTTCACTTCATCATAGTCCGGCATCCCTTCTACCCACACTTTTTCATACGGATTCAAATTGGACGAGTCTTGCTTAGATAATATGGACGAAGTTGGATAAGTGTAGTTAAATGTAGTTCGACCAGTTAACCATTGGAAAACTGGTGCGCCTTCTGGTGAAGGTTTAGCGATGGAGGAAGAGAACATTTCCCTATTTTGAAATACTTTCATTGCCTCTCGCTTTACATTTTCAAATTCCTCAGGCTCCACGATTCCCTTTTTCTCTCGTCCTTTCAAATTCACATAGACATGGGCAATTGTACCGCTTGCTTCCGCATAGGCTTTTGTTTTGGAAGTAATGATTTTTCCATTCTTATCTGTTGCTAGCAACCCGGCTTTTTCAAGTTCTTTGTTTGGTGAAAGTCTAGTGTGAATCGGTTCCAAACCATGGTCGGAAACAAGCAATAAATGATCATTGTCATTGAGGTCATCCGTGATACGTCCAATAGTTAGATCTGTCTGTTGAAACGCCCAACTGACATATGCTTCTTTTTCCTGAACATTCTCTATTGTATAGCCCGGCTGCGCAGGGTCTCTCAGCAAAAAGTTATGCAATTCGTTATCTACATGAGGATAATAATAAAATAACAAGTCAGGTTCATATCGTTCTTTTATATACAAGCTGACATCTGTCACCCAGTCTATAAATCGTTCCCCCGCCTGTTCATATTCTTCCCTTGAAATATCTCCTCTTTCAAATGCGTCGATTTCATCCGCCGCTGGATAGAAACCGAATTCGGAAGCTAGTTCATTCCCAAATTGTTCTGGACCTCTATAAATACCTCCCATGACGGTTCCTTGGAAGAGTTGCAGTTCATCTATTTTTTGGGAATTCCCTTTAAATTTCACATAGAATCCGGCACTATCCACCGAAGGGAGATTCAATGGAACAGCTATCCAGTCCTTTAAAGAAACTTGTTTTCCTATCTTTTTTTGATCCGTCGATAAATATATCAATGGTTCTTTCCCTTTATTTTCAGACACCGCTAACACAAACAACTGCTGTGCCGGAAAATCCTTAATATCCAGTGAAATTACTGCTTCCTGAACGGCGGAATCGTCAGTAGGTAATTGATCTATCCGGCCATCATCAATCGGAGCAAATTCCAAATCATGCAATTTGGATTTCGCCAACGTACCATCCGAATAAACAGCATATGTGGCCGCTGAAGCGTTATCAGGATTTGAATCCGGAAAAGCTACCGTCGCTGTAACATCCCCTTGTTTTCTAGCTTCTTTCCAAACAGGTGTCACACCTAAAGTTTGGGAGAATCCACTCTGGTCATCTTTCACTTGTTCACCTGTAGAATGAAATTGATTACTAACTATACCTGTCTTTGACGGACTAGCTCCTGTAGCCAGAGTTGCATGAGAGGGAGCCGTTAACGAAGGCATAACTGTGACGAAATCTGTTGCAAAGGCTGCTTCCTGTTCGAACTTCTCAAGATTCGGCATAAATCCTTTCTCCTTATAACGCTGTGTATCCATATAACCCATTCCATCAAATGAGACCACACTTATTGTTCCACTCGTTTTATTTGCAGCAGCAGACTGGTTAGCAAGAGGGCTCAAACTAATTAATATTACAGTTAAATAGAAGATCATTCGTTTGTTCATTAAGATATCCCTCGCTTTATAAAACTATTCCCTGCGAGAAAAAAGGTAAACTTGCTAACAAGGATATTCAACTAATGTAACTGAATTCATCTAAATTCAGATTAAACAATTACCAGTTCTTTCGATTCATTTATGAGACAGCCTATGAAAAGTCTTGCTATCTTTTAGATTTTATATTAAAGTTGCCCTAAGGAAACTTTATTTCCTTAGGGCAACTTTTAACTTTCTAAATCGTTTCTTTGGAGGTGAAAATTTGAAGCCATTTATTCTTCCTGATTTGCCGTACGCAGTTGACGGTCTTGAACCCTACATCGATGCCCGCACATTGGAAATCCATCATGGCAAACACCACCAAACGTATGTCAACAACCTGAATGCTACATTGGAAAACCATACAGAGCTTCAGTCTAAATCTCTTGAATCCTTATTGACTGATCTTGATCAGGTTCCAGTTGACATTCGGACAGCTGTTCAAAATAACGGCGGCGGACATTATTGCCATAGCTTATTCTGGGAATCCATGACCCCGAAAAGTAAAGGTGAACCGACAGCGGACATTAAGCGAGAAATTGAAAAGTACTTTCAGACGTTCGATAACTTTCAAGACTTACTGTCCAAAGCGGCCATCCAGCGATTCGGCAGTGGATATGGATGGCTCGTATTGGATCAAGGCAAGTTATCCATTATGAGCACACCAAACCAAGATACGCCTTTGAAAGATGGAAAAACACCGCTACTCGTGATCGATGTATGGGAACATGCCTATTATCTTGCATATCAGAATCGTCGTCCCGAATTTATTCAAAATTGGTGGCACACGGTTGACTGGGACGTTGTAAATGAACGTTTCCTGCAAGCAAGCAAAACAGCGGCAAATTAAATTCCTTTTCTTTATTTCTAGTTTTACCCTACACTCCAGTTTAGGGCTGCTTGATCTGCAGAAATACAGATCGGGCAGCCCCTTTTTTCGTCAATCCAAAATCCGTATCTTAACTTGTTTCACGCCCCATTCCATTGCACGATCATAAGATGGAATGAATACGTCTATTTTATTGCCTTTAATTGCTCCTCCTATATCTCCCGCAATCGCTTCACCGTAATTCTCCACCCAAACTTTTGAACCGATAGGAACCACTTCTGGATCCACTGCGATCACTTTTTGGTCGGGATTGGTCCGCAAATTTTGCCCAGTATACGTCGTGCCCGAACAGCCTTCGCAATAAGCTGTATAAGCTGTAGCGGTCATCGTCAGTTCTTTAGGCGTCGCTTGTTCTGCTGCGACAGACTGTACAGGCTCAGTTTCCTTCTGTTTTACTTGATCTATCACTGAAAGTTTATTAGGATTCGAGACTACTATCAGTTCATCGCCCGGATGAATACTATCCGTTGTCATCCCATTCCATAACTTCAATGTTTCTACCGAAAGACCTTGATTAAAGGCGATCCGATATAAAGTGTCGCCACTCTTTACTGTATACCTTTCTGTCTTTTCAGGACTATTCTGTTTTTCCAAAAGACTTACTTTCAATAGCTCTCCATCCGGCGCAATCCCAAGCTCCACAGCCTGAACATTTACAGGGCTTAAAAATAAAATCATAACTGCCAATACACTTATAGTTAACCTCAACATGCTACTCCCTCTTTCGTTCTAAGATTTCCCCACAGTCTTACCAAACTATTTACTTCTCATACGAAAAGACGGAATATACTACACTTGTAAAGATTTTATTATTCTCGAATCAAAAAACAAGTGATGAAAACCAATTGGTTTTCATCACTTGTTTACATTTCAGAACTTATTCTTCTATCTCACTATTCCCAAGGTATTCAAGAATACAACGACAATCGTTAAAGGGACAATCCATTTCATCAGAAAATTCCATAAAGGATAATAGCCTTGAGATTTCTGGCTCATCAGCGTAAATTCCTCGCGCACTAACACTTGATCCATTCGGCGTATTATGAAGATCGCAATTAACAGACTGCCTGAAGGCAACAAAATATTACTGACCAAGAAATCCGTCGCATCGAATATACTTTTATCGAACAGAAGGACACCTGACAAAGTACTCGACGAAAGTGCAGATGGAATTGCAGCCACAAACACCACAATACCTATCAGCCATGTAACCATCTTTCGCGAACGTTTTCCGCTCGCTGTCATTGCTGCCACAATGATTTCATATAAACTAAACGATGAAGTCAATGTTGCAAATAAAAACAGAATCAAGAATAATGCCAAGAACACTTGCCCTAGCGGCAGTTGAGAAAAGACTGCCGGCAGTACTATGAATAATAATTCAGGACCAGCTGCAGGCTCTTGTCCAAATGCAAATACTGCCGGGAAAATAGCCAAACCAGCCAACAGAGAAACGAATATATTCATCCCTACAACAGAGGTTGCAGAAGACGTCAAACTGACATCTTTTTTCAAGTATGAACTATACGTGACCATACATGAAAAACCGACGGCTAGAGAGAAAAATGATTGTCCGAGAGCGTATAGCACCGACTCCCTAGTAATACTCGAAAAGTCAGGCTTCAGGAAAAATGAAACACCTTCCATTGCCCCGTTCAACGTCAGTGAACGCACAACTAGAATAATAAAGAAGATAAAAAGCAACGGCATCATATATTTATTCGCCTTTTCGATACCGTTCTGGATGCCAGAAGAAACCACCCATACATTGACAATCGTAAACAGCAACAGTCCGATTAATGTAGTGATTGGCGAACCGACAATTGAACCGAACTGCTCTGAGTAGGAGGCCCCTTCGCTGATGATCTTGCCTGTAACCGATAACCCGCTGTAGACGAATACCCATCCACCTACAACACTATAAAAAGATAGCAAGAGAAAACAACCTGCGACTCCCAACCGGCCAATCCATGGCCAAGCACTCGCAGGAGCCAGCTGTTTGTAGGCACTGATCGCTTCTTTCCCGGAACCTCGTCCAATAATGAATTCTGAAATCAGCATCGGCAATCCAATCAAGATAGTGAACACCACAAACAACAAGAAGAATGCTCCTCCGCCGCTCATCCCTGTTACATACGGGAACTTCCAAATAGCCCCCAGGCCAATCGCCGCACCGGCCGACGACATGATAAATCCAAGTTTTGATGACCATTGTTCTTTACGCTGATCCACTGCCTCACCCATTTCCCTTTATCTTTATTCAGCAGAAGACTCCCACCTTTAGAGGTGGTGTGTGATATCTTGTTCAGTGGGTATTCAAGCGCCTGCTGAACAAGAGAAGTACGCAGGCTAAGATCGCCACATCCTGTGACAACGCCTGCATGATCAACATCCTGTTGACCTAAGCCTCCGGTGGGTGTCACAGATTTTGTATGGAGTTAATTGTGCCAGCACAATTCAAAATCCGGACTCAATTACGCCGAGGCGTAATTGATTTCTACTTATTACAGTTATACTGTACTGCTTCATTGGAAACAAGGGGAAAATCGTCTGGTAAGGCATGTTTGTCTTTAAAACCCGTCCGTTTAGTTACATAGTGCTTGCTGAATAACTCAGTCGCCAAGCGTTCACAGTTTTGCTGATCGAAGAAATCAATATAGTTCGCAGCCTTGTCGAAATATGGATTATCATATTTTTTATCATTTAGAACATGTGATAAGTAAGATAAAACTTCATTCTGCGTGTTCGCCTTATAGCCATATAAATCCTTATCTAAATCCAAATACGAACCACGATTAGACAAAAATTCCTTTTGATCAAAGGTATAGAAAATAATCGGTTTATTCATATACAGGAAATCCCATGAAATGCTGGAATAGTCCGTTATAAGCATATCCGCTTCATTTAACTCTTCCATGACCAAAATTTCTCCGAAACTAAAAAAAGACATACGCTCATTCATATATCCATCCATCCGAAATTGGTCTTCATATTTTTTCATGAATGGATGCAGAATAACACGCAATTCCAATTGATGATCAGTAAGCAAGGACTGCAATTTTTCACTTTTCAGAAGTCCGACCGTAGCTTGAAAATACTCACTCTCTTGAAATTCTTTTTCCGATAAATCAAACAGCCATTCTCTCCAGGTGAGCATCAACATCAATCGTTTCATATGCACAGGAGGTTCATTCGGAGGCAAACGATCAAAACGAGCCATCCCTGTAATAATCAGCTTTTCCTCAGGCATCTTCCATTCATTCCGTTTAATTTCATACTCATAATTAGATGCACAGTTAAAATAATTGCATCTCTTCAGTAAAGGAACATCTTCTTTCTGGATTAAAATCTTTTTAAAACATTCAATTCCGTGGCTAATATGAAGCATCTCTGCCTTCTTGTTAAGGAAAATATAACGGTCCATAAATGGCGCGAGGTCATAAATAATTGAATGACCATGGACGGTATAGCTTGCTCTGAAAAACAATAAATAATTCCGAAAGCTGCCAAGCGGGACTGCGTGTAGAATCGCATGCTGATTTATGTAGTCGAATTTCGGATCATACATCCAGTATATTTTCATTTGTTCTGTATAATTATTCACTAAATATTGATGGAAGACAGCGGCGTTATCTTCATACTTTTCTCCTAAATTCCCTCCAACCAACACAATGGTTTCCCTGTCATTTCTATAAAATATTTTTACTAGTAAATAGGCGATCCATATCTTAATAGTACACCAACATGCAAGAATTATATTGTGGTCTTTCAGCCTCATTCTATCGCCTCCTTTATTCCTTCTTCTTTACCCTTTTTCGATAAATTTAAACAGTTCATGTTTCACTTACCATGTTCAGGGAATAACAAGATAGGCACAGCTACTTAAAAATTTAAAGAATACAAGATAAGAGAGGAGAAAAAGACTTGAAAAGAAAAATATTATTCATCTCAGATCACGGCGATCCCCTTGAGCCATTGGGTAGTGAACAAGCAGGCGGGCAAAATAATTACGTCAAACAGCTCGCACTTGCACTAGAAAAAGAAGGATACTCCGTTGATGTTGCTACACATTGGAATAGTCTTTCAACTCCCCAAATAGAACATTTCGGTGAAGCATGTCGTGTTATACGAATTGCAGCGGGAGAGCAGAAATATGTTCCAAAGAGCAAGCTATTTCAACTAATGCCTGATTTTTATAGGGAGCTCGCTGCTTCAGTTCCTTTATACTCCTACGATTTAATCCATACACATTATTGGCTTTCCGGTTTAGTCGGTTCCTTTATTAAAGAGGATTATCAACTACCCTGGGTTCATACGAATCATTCGCTCGGCATTGCAAAGAAGAAAGCTACGGGCAATTCGGAAGCACTTCGGTTACTAACAGAAAAAATGATACTTAGTACCGCTGACCATATAGTTGCCACATCGAAAACAGAGAAGGAATTGATTCAGCAATTTGTGGACAAGCCTGCAACTACACATGTGATTTCAATCGGAGTTGACAAAGCATTCAAGCCTTCCCAACGGATTCCGAAAGTCCAGCCATACTTTGCTTTTGCAGGCAGACTGCAAACAACGAAAGGTATCTATACATTACTAAACGCTTTTAAACTGCTAATTCGCAAAGAACGTTTGTCTTCACACCCTAATCTGCTTATCGCTGGAGGGAGTCAAGATAGCGTGGACCCTCTAAATCAACTGCCTCGAAGCGAGAAATTGCGGGCGGCCCTCAAAGGTATTGAACATCGAGTAAAATTTATCGGTCCTCAAAGTCAACAACAGTTGGCTAAATTATTCAACAATGCGGTTGCAACGATTGTTCCCTCTTATTACGAATCGTTTGGAATGGTAGCAGCCGAGGCTCAGGCATGCGGCAGTCCGGTAATTGCCTCAAAAGTGGGCGGATTACAAGATGTAGTGAAGCATGAGTTAACCGGCTTGCATGTCAAACATAAGAACCCCGCACAATTGGCAGAAGCAATGACTATTCTTCTGCACAACCCTTCATATGCCAAAGCTCTTGGACAACGTGCAGCCGTATATGCACAGCAAGAGTTTAACTGGTCAGTACTGGCTTATAAAATGGCCAATTTATACAAAGGAGCGTATTATGAAGAAAAAATCGTACTTGCTGGCGACTGATTTGGATAACACGTTGGCAGGTGATCCGGCAGCACTCACAGCTTTATTTGAATTTCATGAGGAGTCTAAGGTAGAACCAGCACTCATCTATGTAACAGGAAGACATTTGGATTCTGCTTTACAATTGATGGAGGAGGAACAGCTTCCTCTACCTGATTTGTGGATCACCGATGTAGGCACGTCCATCTATGAGGCAACTACTCTGGAAGAAGATTCGAAGTGGCATGACTGGGTAAATGAAAACTGGCAACCTTCAAGTATTCTTCGTGTAGCCAGCAGATTTCCTTTTCTGCATCGGCAAGACTTGCCCCAAACGAAACGAATTTCGTTTACAGTAGAGCCGGGACATGCCGAGTCTGTCCATCTCTTTGAAACGGGACTAAAGAGCGAAGGTATTCCACACCATTTCGTCTTCAGTTCCGACCGGGACGTGGATCTGTTACCTGAACGAAGCGGCAAAGGAGCTGCAGTGGATTATGCGCTGCGTCAATATGCGGCTCAAGATGTTAACGTCTTGTTAGCCGGAGACTCAGGAAACGATGCACAAATGCTTTCATTACCTTATCCAGCTGTAATTGTAGGAAATGCACAGCAGGAATTGGATGAACTCCCCACACACCCATTAATTTACCGGGCAACCACAAATTTTGCAGGTGGTATCCAAGAAGCTTGGGATTATTTTTATGATTTTTCAGGCATAAAAAAACCAATTGGTTAACTAAACTGACCAATTGGTTTTTTATATTTAACACGCCAGCTCGATGTTCGCCTGCCGTTTAAGTTCTTCATAATAATATAAGTCCTCTTCGTAAACCATTTCATACGTAGCGAGACTATTTTTACGTATTTGTTCAAAACATTCAGTTTCGATCAAGCCATACTGCTCATTCAAACGAGCTGCATTTTTCCAAGCCGTTTCTTCGAACACCTTATTCATTAGATCTTCTTCTATGAGCATTCCAAGGAGGTCAAGATCTTTAAATATTTGATTCATCGTAAAACTTTTCCTCATCGTAAAAAATTCTAATGTTTTTGTTAACGATGCCTCTAATGCCTCTTGATCCATCACATGACCAAGCTCATGCAAAGTGATTGTCTGCACATATGTTTCAATCGTGCAAAACGGTGCCATCTCCTGATGTGCTGTTGCCAATCGCTTCGTATCATACCCTATATATTTGCCAATAAAGTTATAACTCATATTTACACCATCATGAACTTCACGAATTGGAACATCCATTTGAACTTTCTTCATAACAGCAAAAACCAACTGATACAATTGATCAGACACTAGTTGATTGTTCATTCTCGTTCTTCCCTTTTTTATCTGTCTTTTTACTTTATCAATATAACAACAACGCTATAATACTAGTAGTATATACCCCCAAAAGATATTAATCAATATTTTTTTACTTATAGTAGTAAAATTGACACAAGTAGAAGTTGCTCTACATTATCCGACAACAAAAAAGGGTATTCTGGAATCGTTTCAATCGATTCTAGAATACCCTATTTGTTAGATTATTAGGTTGAGAAAAATTTAACTTATTTCTCGTCGCTGTTATTATTTTTACGCTGTCTGGCACGAGCTTCTCCGCCTTTACGGCCAGCTTCTTCACGGCTCATCTTGCCATTGATGTCATTATCGTTGTCATCGTTGTTGTTGTTACTTCGATTCTTTGAACGCGCTTCTCCGCCTTTGCGGCCAGCTTCTTCTTGGCTCATTTTGCCGTTGTTATTACTGTTGTTACTCTGTTCGGCACGTGCCTCTCCGCCTTTACGGCCGATCTCTTCATAGAATTCACGGTCGTGGTTTTCGGCTGTGGCTTCTCCACCTTTACGGCCAATTTCTTCATAAAATTCGCGGTCATGATTCTCGGCTGTTGCCTCTCCGCCTTTACGTCCGATTTCCTCGTAGAATTCGCGGTCATGATTTTTAGAGGTAGCTTCTCCACCTTTACGTCCCGCTTCTTCAAGAGTCATTTTGTTGTTGTTGTCTTTGTTGTTATTGTCGCGATTGTTTCGGTTAGCCATTAGTACTTCCTCCTAGCGATTTTTTAAAATTTTTAGCTCGTCGACAAGCTTAGTAGTTATATTCCCAGTTCGCCAGTTTCTAAACAAAAAAATACGTATTTACTTCGAATCGGTATAAAGAATTATCAAAGAAAATGTACCGTCTAACTATCTAACTACTATTTCTTATCGATTATCTCTTGGCGTGTCCTAATAAAAAAACCTTCTGTTTTCGACCATTCACAATACAGGATTTGTTTTAAATCAGGATACTTTTTTTCTTTTAGCTGTTCACGCAACCATTCTTCAGTCTTATCGATAAATTGCAGTGTTTCATGTTTCACTTTACCTTGATCAATTAACAATACGGATGGATCTTCTTCAGGGATATTCAATTTCATATCTCCTGCGGTAACCGGCTTATATTGTGCATATTGATTGATTGAAAATTCACCGCTCGGCTCCACGTATAAATCCTTCACTTCCCGCAGTGAAAAAATCCCTTGCCTTCTCAACATCTCACGGAGCTGTTCCATATCCAGCTGATTTTTACTGATCAAATGCATATTGAGCTTGCCATCCCCTATAATTTGATCAGGCGAACCTTTCAACAGCTTGCGAAATACATTGAATTTCATCGCCAACCTTTCTATTAAGTAGATCATGACTGCCCATACGCTAATAGAGAAGATAAAGTGAAGTAGAGTAATCTTTTTATCATATAAACTTTCTTCTAGAATCCCTCCGAATACAAGCAAATACACTACATCATATGGAGTGATTTGCGCTAATTCCTTCTTCCCCAGTAACCGAAGAATGAAAATGAGCATTAAAATACCAACAGCGAGCTTTGCTGCGTTTAATCCATATTCCATTTGAAGTCCTCCTCACTGTATTCGTAATGCAGCTAACATAGTAACCAGCTAGTAAGCTACTAAGCCTATTCCCCTTTTTCAGTTTGCTTAGTCTTTTGTGTTCCATTAATCTGCTTTCTACTTTTTAAAGCAACTCGTATAATTTTCTGAAGAACAGCCAACTTATATTGATTTCAACTTTAGAAAGGAGCGATCAACATGGGACGAGACGAACATACAAAGGGCAGTAATGCTTCAAGTTCTCTTCCGCAGACGCCGAAGAAACAAAAAATCAGGCCTGGCGATATGAAAGAAGAAATTGCAAAAGAATTAGCGGAACTTCGGAGAGATCCCAAATCTTCGGGAGCAACTCGAGGGAAATCTTCTCGTTGGCCCTGATCCATCTTGGTATTACACGTTTCTATTTTGGGATAAATGAAATTCATCTATTCAAAAAGGAACACCCGACTTTTCAGGGTGCTCCTTTTTGTGTTGAGAAAGCATTTTATCTTTTTCTTTGAATTGCTGGAAAAGGCTAAATGTGCGGTGTGGAGCCATGCAGTATTGGTGTGATTCTTGATTGATAACAGAAAAGAAGGCCGTCACTAAAGAGTTTTCTAACTTTCAGGACAGTCTTTTCAACTTTGTGATGTAAGAGGATCCATTTCTTCTATATACTTTTCAAGAACTTCATCCCATTGTTCCGTGAGCGTATTCCAAACTCTCGTAAAATAGACTTTTTCGACACGATTGTATACTAAAAACTCCATGCAAGGGATGAGTTTATCCGCTAGTTGAATAGGTGTTTCTATTTTATCCACTACCATTTGCAAGGAACCTTCCGACGTTTCCGTCTCAACAGAAAGCAGCGCTATGCGTAATAGTTCTCTATCGAGGTTTTCAACGTTGTGAACTTGTTTTTTTGCAAGACGAAATGGCGGGACTTTTGCAGTAAGAATATTTTCTTTTTCTTCACATACTATCTCCTTGTGAGACAAACTATAATAAAAGTTCTTTTCATTTTTTTCAGGGGGATGCTCATAGACCCCTGATTGTAGCTGTTCCACCCCAATCTTCGTCAGTTCAAAGATTCCCTTTCGCTGCTGTATCATTTTTGTCCGTTGCATCTTCTCGAATAAATCCTTTACAAACAACGGCTCCACCGCAAGAAAATCCGCAATGGTTTTTGGCTCCGTAACATCTAACTTTTGTATTGTCAGTAAAATCATTTTCATCAAGATATCCATCGTCGTACGTTTGATTGTCGAATATGGTACTTTTACAAGCTGTACAGGTAATCCCCAACTGGCAGACTGCTTTATTTGCAAGTCGGGTTGCTGCTGTAACTCTTTCTGTAATTTCTTCCGCAGCGAGTCCACGTGCTCACCTTTCTTTCTTTAGCCTTCCATTTTTACAAGACGACCATGTTGCTCAACAATTTCTTGTAGTTGGCTGTACATTTCGCGTGTAGACTTATTTTTCGTTTTGATTGTGAACATTTCAGAACTTCCTACTATAATTAGCAATTCTCTAGCTCTGGACAATGCCACATTCAACCGGCGATAGTCCTTAGCAAAACCGATCTCTCCACTTGGGTCTCCATGATTTCGGACGAAGCTCAAAATGACGACGTCCATTTCCATTCCTTGAAATTTATCAACAGAGCCTGTTCGGCAATGCAGCTGTTTCGGCCGCAGTTCCTGTTGGATCAATCGATCAATTTGCTTCACTTGTTCGCCGTAAAAGCTGATGACGCCTACACTCTTTCTGTCTTCTGTTTTTATCCGTCCTTCCAGCTTCGCCTGTTTTGTCGCTTGCTCCAGCTCAAGCATTGTATTTCGGATAATTTGGAGTTCCGATTCATTAAACCGACTTGTTCCGCCTTTTACTTTGTCTTCGTAAAATGAAGGTTTATTCGGTGTGTCCAACCATAGTAAATGATCGTCTCGTGTGAACATGGAGCTCTCCAGTAGATGGTCGCGCATTTGATCTGAATCGGGCAATCCGCATTGCAATTGGTAATTCCCTTCCTTATAAAAAGGTGCTATCGTCTCCATGATTCGTTCATGCATACGATATTGGATGCTGAGCATCGTTTTATTCTGCTTAGGCAGCGTTCTGAATAACCTTTCGAATAAAGATTCATTCAATAGTTTTTTCATCTCACGCTGGACTTCCGCGTCTTTTTGCTGATCCACCAGCTCATCCATTGTCTCTTGTCCGACTAACGGCGGCAATTGATGGTGGTCGCCAACGAGAATGACTTTTTTCCCTTTCAGCATAGGCAGCAACAATTCAGGCGGTGTCGCTTTCGAAACTTCATCAATAATGACCACATCGAACATTGGATATTCTTCCATGAATTTTTTCGAGGCGGAAGCGACACACGTAGTGCCAATCACATTCGCGTGTTCGACATAGAGCTTGCGTATTTCATCAAGGTCATAGTCATTGGCGTCTTTCAAAAGGAGTTCCCACTGTGCTTGTAATTCCTGCAGGACCGGCAATTGTTGGCGCTCTTTGCTTAATTCCTGAAGTTGGTGTTCCGTCTCACGGAGATCATTCACAGTTCGCGATAATTGGTGTTCGACATCTGAATTCATTTGTTCAGCCAGCGCGGCAATACGTTCTTGCAACTTCTCGCTTTCTTGCTGCTGTTGTTGCTCAGTGGCCTCTAGCATCTCAAGTTGGTGTTGGTGTTCTTCTAACTGTTTTTCAGTTTCCAGTTGCTGTTGTTGCATAATTTGCAGAGATGCAGTCGATTGGTTAATTTCTTGTAATTGTTGCTGACAACCGAAAACCTCTTTCTCATTTACACTGATTTCGTAAGACAGCTGCTGCTCTTCCCACTGGACTTCAGGCGGGTCATTCTCGTTCAGCCAATCCTCCAGCTGTTGTTGAATGTCTTCCTGTTGCTTCAGCAATTCAGCTTCTTGTTGTTGCAAGTGCAGCTGTTTTTGGGCGATGTCACGCTGTTGTGTTTTTAGAAATTGTAGTACTTCATTTTTCACTTCACTAAACAGCTGTTTTACCGTTCGTATTTGTTGTTGCTGGATTTCGGCTCCCTTAGTCCGTACGATTTCTTCTTTTCCATAAAACAATGACATTCCTTGCGCTATCTTTTTTAAAATCTCTGTTTTTGCTGAAGATGCGCCTGGCGTTTGCAATATTCTTTTTGTAGTCGGGTCAACTAAGAATCTGCCAAGTCGATCGATCATCTCGTGCATTTCCGGAAGTGTAGTGAAGTGATCTGTAGAGCGCTTTTCAAGCGTGGCAATTGGATAACGATGTGTCAGCAAAAGCTGTTCTGTTTTTTCGATTGCCGTCTGAAATCGTTCGTAGAGCTCTTTCCACTCTTGAAATTCGTATGAAAACCCGCCTGATGAAATTGTTTTAATTAGGCGTTGCAATTCATTAATCTGTAAGACGATGTGGATGGGTAGTTCTATCTGCTGTGCGGAAAGTGTTTTTTGCAGGATGTCCATTTTAGTGATAGGAATAACTTGTTCGTGCGCTGCTTTCAATGAACTTTCCTTAGCCGGTAATTCTTTTAGTTGCACTCTTAATTGCCGATATAAATCTGTTGCATTTTGCAACTTACCTCGCAACTCAACATAAAGTAGAGCTTGCCTTAATCTCCTCAGCCCATTTTGTAAAACCGCCAGCCGCTCCATTACTTTGGCGGTATCAGATAATCTGTTCAGCTTGGATTGCAACTCAACAATTTCGCTCGTCTTCTGTGACTGCTGTTGTTCTGTTTGTTGAACTTTTTTTCGGCGTTCCAAAAGTTGCTGAGACAGCTGTTCAAAAGAATGTTGCTGAGCTGTGCGCTTGCTCCTTAGTTCACTTACTTGTTCTCGAAGAAGCTTTTGCCGGACAAGCTCTTCCTTTAAATCTTTTTCTGCTTCCGATTGCTGTTTAATTATCCGTTCCAGCTGATCGGATTGGTGCTGCATTTCAAGATCCTTCGTTTTATAAATGGCCCGAGTCACTTGCACAGCTTCTATTGTTTCATTTCGCCAATTCAACGCCACGTTCTCTTCTATGAATCGCTTGCCTTCTTCTTCAATGCTTTCCGAGCGCCCGTATCGCAATATACGAGTCGCGGGATCCGTCAACAAACGGCCAAGTGCGTTGTCTACAGCTAGATTGGATTGGGAAGCGACGAGTGTACGTAACCCTGCTTTAACGTTCTGATAGCAGATTTCGGAAATCACTGTCGTTTTACCTGTGCCAGGTGGTCCTTGTATAACGAAGAGATCATGCGCCTTCATGGCACCTGTTACGGCTTCCCTCTGAAATTCATTCAAATTATTATGGAACTCGAGGTCAGGATTTTTATTATTGATCTTTACTACAGGTCGTTCTTCAAATAAAACTTTCTCTAAATTGGCATTCGCCGCCAGACCGTCTTGTAAATCTTTAAATCCTTTTCGCAGCCTTCTGATTTGACTCAGTTCAGCAAAGTTTGTCAGCACTAATTTTTTATTGTTTTTCGGAAGCCATTGCTCTTGCCGTGATCTTTTTTGAAATCGCTGATTCAGTTCAACTACAATGATTTTTTGGGATTTTTGGACATCGACGATTTGGCCGATTTCAGTCGATAGCTCCAGTAATTTCACACTGAAGCCTCTGAGCTGCTTCCAATTTTTCGTTTGTAAGTCTTTGCAATGAAGACGTAACTTCGTGAAATCACTAGTAAGACTAGCTTGCGTGAATGTGCAGGAAATATCTTCTACATCCGCGTTTTTCTCGGCAATCTGCAGATAACCTTCCCAACTTTCAATTCGCTTCTTCACGTATTCTGAACGCTCTTCCGCTATTGGCAATTCACGCATTTTTGTGTAGAACTGAATCGGCAAAGCCACACCCGCTCGATTCAAGCGGAATTTGACCACAGTATGCAGCCGCCGGTTCGTCTGGACAGGTTCCTTCGCTCCCCTGACATGAAAGCCAGTGGCGACAAAGCCATCAGGCTTCAGTACACATTCCATCACCGCCACACGTTTCTGGACTTCTTTTGCAAATTTTTTATTCGTATGCGGATCAAAAAACAGGGAATAGGATTGATTCCCTTGTCGATTGGCTGGTTTTTTTTCAATATGTATATCGAAAGCAGACTCAGATGAGACCAATGCCTGCTCATTCAAAAACCACTGTTCTATACCTTGACGAGCATTTTTTGTAATTTCAAGACTGCAAGAAATAGTTTCCGTCGTATTTATAGAATTCATCGAATGAAATTCTTTCTATTATAGGGCTCTTGTACAGCAAGATGGATGTTCATGCTTTTCCCTGTTAATTCCTTGTTCAAAGCTCTCACCTCAGTCCTATATTATAGATCAAAACCCAAGTTACCGCGAGCAAGAAAGAACTTTAAAAAGAATTCCAAAAAAATTTAAAAAGATGTTTACCTTTATTTTTTCCGGGTATACAAATATCAACAAGGCAAACTGACAGAAGAAAAGGTGTGAAGTAGTAAGTAGATCCTTTGACTCTGGAAGAGCTGCACAGCCTTGGCGGAAAATTTTCTTTACTGGCAAAAGGTACTCTCGTTTGGGAATCTGTTTTTGAAGGTTCCGTAGAAAGACAGGTTTACCAAGTAGTGCGAAAAGAAGTTTTTTGTGTAAGTGCAAGTAAAAGACCTGCTCTTAGTTTGTTTGAGCAGCGTAAGACGCATACGGCGAGTGTACACAATTTCGTCAGTATAGATAGTCGCAACAATCAAATTTTCCGCATAAAGCTTGAATGGAAGAGGACAGTCGGAAGTCGGTAAGCTCGACAGACGATTGCCCTCTTTCTTTTGTTTGTCATCAAACTGTATTGTTTATTCCGATTGAATTCGGGAAAACAGAGAATAAGCAACTACTATGAGGAGGAATTTACTATGAAAAAAAGAATGGCTATAACAGCGCTCGGTTTGGGTGCAGCTTACTTGATGCGAAACAAAGATTCACGTGATAAACTCTCACGTCAGTTTAATGAGTTCAATGACACACCGTTGCGTGGTGATCGCTCACATACAAACAGCCAACCGCACGAACGAAAAAAAGGTCTACTCGGCAATTTGCTTAGCTGATGATCGAAGAAGACTATAAAGGAGTTGATGGCTAATGAATGAAAAGAAAAAAGTGTTTACGGAAAAAGATCGCCCCGATGCGAAAGGGCCTTATATGGACAACCCTGAAAATCTGAAGACTGACAAAGAAAGTATTTACGATATGCATGAGGATATGCAAACCGTGGATTCCATTCCATTAGAAGATGTGCGAATGGAAGCAGAAGAAGAGCGTCATCAACGAAGAACAAAAGACCGCTCTTCCAGCGAAGAAAAATATGAAAAAGAATGAACACGAGATGATCTCCTAACAGTTTTGTTGGGGTAAAAAATGCTGAAATAGTGTAAATAACAACCTACGCTAGGAAGTATTTCAAGAGTGAATTAGCAAAATAAACAGTAAGTAAAAACGCTCAGATCTTTTTCTGAGCGTTTTTTTATACTATTTTACCAACCTAATTGAATTTAGTCTCTACGTTAGTTAACTATATATATTATTCATCTTTTAATTTTTGAAGATCATTCACCGTAACAAACTCATAATCTTCATCTAACAATAACTTAATTATATCTTCGATTAATTTGAGCTGTTCCCCAGACTCATCGTACATAGGATGCAGTAGAATAATCGAACCATTCTTTATATTTCGCTTCACGTAATCCATTTTATCAACAGCACTATCTGGTTCAATATTCCAAGTTATAGTGTCTCTCTTTTGCTTATTTAAATAATAAGGTAAGAATAATAATTTCTTGCCATTTGGAGGCCGGAAGTCTATCTCATCTTCATAACCGATCCTTCTAATCAAAATATCAGTTTCTTCAATTTCTTCTTTGATAAAGGAAGGAGATTTGAAAATCATCCGTCGGTGAGAATAGGTATGATTTCCAACCTGATGTCCTGCTTTTACAATTTTTTCAGCTTCTGTTAGGTTCATTTCAATTTCATTCCCAATAAGAAAAAATGTTGCTTTAATATTGTACTGATTTAACACTGCTAGAATACTATCAACATTTTTAGTTGGGCCATCATCAAAAGTTAAAGCAACTACCTTCTGATTTGTTTCTACATTACTTGTTAATCCGCCAAATAATTGAAATGTTCTAGAATTCATCAATTTATATGTACAATATAGTAAAAGAAAAACTAATAAAATGGCTATGCTAATGAATAGTATTTTCTTTTTCATAACTTTATTATACTCCCCTTTAAACTTTACGTAATCTTGTTCTTCTTTTATAGTAATTTATCCAATCCATTTTGAATACATTTTTTGTTAAACATATCTGTACCGTTCTTGGTACAATCATTTGTATGCCCCCCTCTATACGCACGGATTTTAACAACATCGCATAAATTTACGCGGTGTTATTAAAACTTATGAGAATTCGTGAATTGCATTCATTAAAACGTTAATTATATAAAAAAAGGGCACACCAATTCATGATGGAATTAGTGTGCCCTTTCATTATGTCATTTTTAAAAGAGCTTCCGTCCCCTTCATTCCTGCTTTAATGCCTAATGTTTCAGCTTCCAATGTCACGGATTCCAGTGGTGCCGCCAACAGCTGTTCAATCGTTTTCACCCCGACCGCACGTCCTGCAATAATCTTTCGGTCGGCAAGTACACTGTTCAGCAATCCGACGTCTAACGCACCGCACATAATATATCCTCTGTCATTCGAAACTGTCAGCAACGTCGTCTTCGGCAGTCTGACCGTCACGGCTTGAAATGACTTTCCATCGATCAGGATCGATTTAGTGTCTATCAACTTATCCACCCCTTTCCACTTCAATATATGAAAGACATGCAGAAAAGTTGCTTACACAATAAGTTAGTTAATCCACCTCAAGCTCTTGAACAGTTCTATTGTTCATTCGCGGCCAACGGTTTACTATAGAGGCTACGAGGAGGGAACGGAATGAAGACGATTTGGCATAACGCGCTTTTTTATACAATGCAAACTGAAGGACAAACAATAGAGGCTTTACTAACGGAAAACGGAAAAATTACAGCGATCGGCTATTACGATGAGTTAGAGGATCAAGCGGAGAAATCCGTTGATTTACAAGGTGCGGTCGTGTATCCAGGCTTTATTGATAATCATATGCACATAATCGGTCAGGGAGAAAAATTGCTTAGATTGGACCTTTCCCGTGCCGATTCATCGGATGAAATGATGGACATGCTGCTGCGTGCATACCCTGATCTTCCTGAAGATGAGTGGTTCATAGGAGAAGGATGGGATGAAAATAATTTCACCGACAAAAAGATCTTTACACGCCACGAACTAGATCGCGTGACGAGTTCACCTATGCTCTTAAAAAGGACATGCTGGCATGCTGCGGTCGTCAACACGAAAGCCTTGGAACTTGCAGGCATCACAAAAGACACACCTGACCCGGTAGACGGCGTCATCGTGCGTGATGATAACGGGGAGCCTACTGGACTATTGAAAGAGGGCGCCATGCAATATGTTTTACAACTACTGCCTGAACCTTCTGAAACCTATGTAACAAAAGCTTTGCAAACATCTGTAGACCATCTGTTTTCTGTTGGATTAACAGGTGTTGTGACAGATGACTTAGGATACTACGGCGATTATAAAACTCCGTTGAACGCATTCAAAAATGTCTTAGGTGAGGAACGGAAATTTCGAACATATTTGCTACGTCATTTCAGTGTGTTTCCACAAATGATGGACAATCAAGCTACATACAAAGAACCATGGGTCGAACCAGGTGAGATGAAATTTTTTATTGATGGCGCCTTTGGAGGCAGTACCGCTTTACTTAGCACCCCTTATACAGATGAACCGGATAACGTCGGAACTGCCGTCTTGACAGATGAGGAATTAGAAGAATGTGTTAAACTCGCACGCAAGTATGATGAAGCTGTTGCAATCCATATGATCGGTGATCTAGCAGTTGAAAAAGCATTGGATGTCATCGAAAAATATCCTGCACCGATAGGGAAACGAGATCGCTTTATACACGTCTTAATGCTGCGTGAGAACTTAGTGGAACGCATGGCTAAACTACCAATCGTTTTGGATATCCAGCCTGCATTTGTTCCCTCTGACTTCCCTTGGGTACAGAATCGTCTCGGTACTGATCGATTGGAATGGTCCTATGCTTGGAAACGTCTTCTTGACAAAGGTTTCATTTGTGGTGGGGGGTCTGATGCTCCGATCGAAGACCCCAATCCATTGCTCAGTATTCACGCGGCAATTGCTCGGCGCAAGCCTTTCGAGCAACATGAAGGCTATCTGCCAAATCAAAAAATCAGCCGTTATGAAGCCATTCAGCTCTTCACTTCAGGAGCCGCCGCTACGATTGGAAAAGCGAATTCACGCGGCCTGTTAGCGGTAGGTTTCGATGCAGATTTCACAATTTTGGAGGAGGATATATTTTCAGTTGAAACAGATCACATACCTGAAATTTCTGTCCGTATGACGGTCGTGGCAGGTGAAGTGATGTACAAAAACAAGAAAAGTAAGCCGTGACAGTTTATTCCGGGACGGAAAGGGAAAACTTTTATAAAAGGAGGTTTTACCTTGGAACTGCTTAGTGTCAATGGAAAGTCGAATTGGAAGAGGTTGACCAAGAATATCCTTATTCCTGTCGTTGGTGGGTCGGTCATCGGCTGGCTGGCCAATCGAAACACACAAGAACAATATGCTCAATTGGATAAACCATCTTTTTCTCCACCGGGTCCTGTATTTCCAATCGCATGGACCGCGCTTTATACAGTGATGGGAGTGGCTAATTACCGGGTAGAGCAGAAACAAGAAATGCTGCAGAAGAAAGACTCTGCCACCCCGCTCTATGATGTACAACTAGGACTCAATTTCCTTTGGTCGTTTCTTTATTTCAAATGGAATTTGCGTGGTACTGCGTTAGTTGAAATGACTATTTTATTAGGAGCAATTGCTATGACAGCCTATGAATTCAATAAAACCGATCGAACGGCTGGTGCGCTGATGATTCCTTATATCGGGTGGGTGATGTTCGCTTTAACTTTAAATTATTCTACTTGGAAATTGAATAAATGAGAGTCGTAATTAGAGCTGTTTGAAAGGTCGTTTTTCACGTGACTTTTCAAGCGGCTTTTGTTTATGCAGGAAGGATGGCGGTTTTAGTGCGGTGATGGAGAATTTCGTGCACCTCTTTGCTTCGCTTGGCTAAACACCTAAAAAAAGGCTATCACTGAAAGATATTTCACTTTCAGGAAAGCCTTTTTTAAATTCAGTATGACCTGTTCATGCGCTCTGCGGTCTTATAAGCATCATACATGCCCCATATCCACACAATTGGATACGTGATAAATCCAATGAGCACAAACATTAGCAATGCATTTATACTTTGCAAGATAATGAGCAATATACCTTTTATTATCTGCCCATTATAAATCTGACCGACGCCAGTCCAGAAGAAACTTAGCACAGCGGCAATACCTGGATGCTTCAGCATACACTCTCTCCTTCTCGGCTATTTATCTTTATTTTACCCTACTCGGAGAGAGAATAACAAGATGTTTGCAATATCGCACGAGCTAATTAGAAACGATCTTTATCCAGAGGGTCTCCTTGGACTTCTACATCGCCTTCTTTATCAAGGCGCACTTCTTCGCGTTTCACAGATTCATGGATGGTTTCAGGTTCCTCAACCTGATGTTTCTTCAAGATGATTTCCTCCGTGACAACTGGTTTCTTGGTAACTTCCACGTGTTCTTCTGTGACTGGAATCCGAATTGTCTCTTCATCTTCTTTAAATAAAGTTCCGTCTTCGCTGAATCGACTGTCTGCGTTCAATTCAGTATCTACTACCGGTCTTCGCTCAATCGTAATTTCATCATGAGCCACATTTACATCTACAGATCTTTGTTCTTCCACTACTTCCTTCTCGAGGTGAACTTCTCCGCGCTTCGCCCGATGCTTGTCCACCTGCAAACGTTCTTCATGCAGACGCATCCGTTCTTCTGTAGCGTTATCCGATAATGTGTTTATTCCTTTTGTGTAGGCAGTTTGATCGGTAGGTCTGTCCAAGACTGCTTCCGCGCCAACGCGTCCCAGTTCATCGTCGTGATTCAGGTTTTGATCCGGCAAGGTTTTATTCAGACGATAAGCTGGATCTCCACCGTTCAATTCTTGATCTGTTACGCTCAGTCCATTTGCACCTAAGTTAATATCAGTACTCTTTCGATTTAGTCCATAGATGTGCGTGTTATCCAAGTATTGACGGTTTGCTTCTCCTTTGTCGACATAGAGCAACATGCCGCCTTGGTCAATTTCTTGATAATAGCGTTCCGTTTCTCCTGGGCCGAAGTCCAAATTATCGACCATTCGGTGTACATGGTCTTCTCCAGAAATGAAGCCCATAAAACGGTCCCACCAAGAGCCATCCGCCGACTTGACTTCTGCGTCTGTACGACTTCTCAACATAGTCAGCTGATCATCATTTTTCACTACGACATAAATATTCTCCTCAGGCCATCCTTCATTTTTCAGTTCCTGAACACGATTCATCAATTCTGTTTCGTTAAAATACATTCCTATATATCGTTTGTTATTCATGTAAATCTCCTCCTAAGTTTTAATAACCTGTCGTAATCTTGTTTTACCCCCTTGACAAATTAAGAAACATTTGAATGCATATTTTTCAAAATGTATAAAAACCACGGTACATAGGAATTCTAATAAAAAGGAGTGATTAAATGCTGGAATTGGAAACAATGATTGAAGGTAAACTCGCCAATTTCGGAGTCCTTCGCGATCAAGTGTGCAAGCACGGCTATCATTTCGGCGGTGGTTGGGATTATCATAAAGGATGTTTTGATTCAATCCTTCATAAAGAGGGCGGGGAGACCATTTACTTGCGCGTTCCATTCGAGGTGGATGAAGGCGAATTGGATGATTATCACACATCAATCAAATTCAAAAAACCGTATGTCATCAAGCATGTCGTCAATACTGGGCTTGATCGAGACAGCAGTTCATTAGTGAGCGGTTCATTCAATCAGTTCCAAGAGCCACTTGACCGCGATGCACAAATTCGCGATAAAAGTCGATGGGAAACTGCAGGTGAACTGGCAATCGAAGAAATACTTCAGTATTTGGAATAAAAACAAGAAAGAGGAAGCCCCTTCACTGACCATTCAGTGGCGGGGCTTCCTCATGCTGTTTTATTAGCCTGCTTCCTACTCGTTCAATGCCTGCACTTTTTCATTCATCCTTTTAGCATCAAGGACTTCCTTCGAAAACTGTTCAAAAACAGGTTGTAATTCACTTGTCAATTCCTCTAGTTCGGCAGCGGAATAAAAAAGAGATTCAAAATATATTGGTTGTTCCCCTGCTTCCAATAAAACACGCAACCGTTGCAAAGGCTCTCTTCCAGCTACATCCTCATCCGACATGATCGGTTCTTCTGCCGCATAATTCGCCTGCTGCACCCATACATTACCAGTCTCCCCTTGTTGTTCAGCAGCGTTTGCAAATGTCAAGAATTCATCTAAACTTTCGGTTCGCTTCATACTGATCCCTCACTTTACTCTTTTACTTATCTTTCCCTGTTGATTTCCATTGAAACTCCTTCAGTTACATCTGAAATTCAATGAAATAGATCGGTTTCCCGCGATTTCGCCAGCAGCCGATTCGTCGCTTTATTTACTTTTTTCTTGAATAAAACACCGAACGTAATCATGAAAATTCCTATACTCACTAAAATGATAAGATCTTTCGTCGCACGAGCCCAGACAATTCCTCCTACTGCCTCCCTCATCAAATCGATCGCATGAGTAAACGGCAAGATTGGATTGATCCACTGGAAGAATTCCGGTAAAAGCATGACAGGATACGTACCGCCTGATCCTGCAATTTGCAATACTAACATTACGATAGCGAGCGCTTTCCCTACATCGCCAAACACCGACACCAGCGTATAGACAATAGACATGAACACCATGCTAATCAACATGCCGAATAAGATGAACAGTAACGGTTCTTTAACCGTCACTCCGAGCAGAAGAATATCGCCAATGGTTACGATCAGCGTCTGCAATAGTCCGATGAGCCCGAATGTAAACAAACGCCCTACATAAATTTGTCTCGATGTAAATTGTCCTTCCCGGTGAATATCCGTAGATAGTAATGAAATAAGTAAAAGACAACCTACCCATATTGAAAGCACCGTATAAAATGGAGTCATTCCTGTCCCATAGTTTTTAATGGGGAATAACTTATTTTCATTCAGTATTATCGGCTCTTCAAAAAAACTTCTCTCTGCCTGCGGATCATTTTGCAGCAACTCAATGATTTCATTAATATCCGTTTCCGCCTGTATGCTTTCAATACGATTAGCCAATTGGTTCACTTTGTCGTAGACATATGGATATTCATTCAACGCTTTTTGTACTTGCTGTTTTCCTTCATTCAAATCCCCGTCTGTACTAACTAATATCCTTTCAACTTCTGGTATCGTTTTTTGCACTTCTAGAAGCTGGCCCTTCGCATTCCTTAATGTTTTCAATGCTTGGGTAATTTCCTCACGTACAAACGGCTCAATCGTATTTACATATTCCTCCAGGAAGGAATCTGCTTGGATCGATGTATTTTCGGCAATTTGCTGTAAGTCATTTATGCTGTTTTTCATTCGCTCTTCCTCGCCTTGTACTAACACATCAATCGTGCGGGCGTTATTTTGAAGTTCTTGAATTTGATCTTTTAGATTGCCTGCCTTCTCAAGCGCGGCGTCAATCGGTTGAGATGAAGATGAGGATTCCAGCTCTCCGCTGTCTGCTTGGTTTAACTGTTCAACCAATTCTTTCACATTTGTGAGATCCTGCTCTAGTCCTTCCAGCTTCCCTATACTGCCTGTAACACGTTCATCCAGTTCCTTCTTCACTCGGTTCCACTCCGTAAAGTCAAGCTCGGTCTGCTGGACCTTCTTCAGAAACGCATTTGTCTCTTTTGTTATGGTAGATACTTTTTCAAGATCGGCTTTGATACGAGGCGAAGCCGACTCCAAACGTTTTTGGGCTACCGTCAGCTGACTGATCGTGTCATTGATAGTCTGCAAGCCTTCAGAAGTTGTTTGCTGTACTTCAGGCATCATCTTTTGTGCTTTTTTAATAATCTTTTGTGCTGAATTTGCGTCCCCAACAATTCCTTCCAATGTTTGATGAATACTCGGTAATTGCTTTTGGATATCGAAAACATAGGCTTCGAATTTCTTAATATCCGGTAAATCTTTTTCGATTTCGATACCGAGATCATTGAACATCTCAAGCACAACGCCGTTTACAGTGGAGATAAACCGACTGCTCACCTTTTCAACAATGACGGAAGCACCTTTTTCCGTAATCTTCGGTGCAATAGAATTCAATTTTTCATTAACATAATATTCGATTTCTGCTTTTTGTGGCTTTCCGGAAATGACTGTTCCCAGTTTGCTTGAAAAATCTTCCGGAATAAAAATAGCGGCAAAATAGTCACCATATTCTACTCCGTCCATCGCTTCCTTTTTAGTCGCAAATGTCCAATCCATGTCTTTGTTGTCTTGCAAGGTCTTGATCAATTCATCCCCAACATCAATTTGCTCATCACGCACTAAAGCGCCTTTGTCTTCATTTACAACTGCAACCGGCAATTGATCGGTGCGCGCATATGGATCCCATGCCGCGTAGATATTCAACCAGGCATATAATGACGGCAGAAATACCAAGCCGCCGATTAGAATAGCTGCTACCCAGTTTTTACTTATATTTTTCAGATCCATTTTAAAAATATTCCAGCTTACTTTCATGAAGGATCTCCTCTTTTCTGCTGCATACTGTTATTAGCTACTATACCCATAACTCGGTAATTCAATGGAAAATCTGTGTAACTTCATATAAAATTCTCCGTCTACGTTTCAAAGGAGTGTTGCGAAATGAAGAAAGGGTTATTCCTTATAGGAGTTTTATTACTAGCGAGCTGTTCTGGCAAGCCTGCTCAAATGTTGCCTTCATCTCAATCATCTGTCATTGACTGGGTAGATTTTGTGAATTGGAACGACACGACTTATACCGCGAATTATGAAACGAACGAGATGGATAAGGTATGGAAAACGGAAAGAGTACTAGGAGAAGTCACATATACGTTGGATGGTCATGCGGGCGCGAACCATACGTCAAAAAATGGAGATGCTGCATACTTACCGAAAGGAACCAAACTGTATGAAATAAAAGGCTATGATCCCGCTTTTCGTATTCTGGCGAACGATAAAATATATGAAGTTTCAGAAGCTGGAAAAGCTGAAAAAGTTGAAGATTTCTTAGATATAGAAGGAAAAGTAAATCGAGTAATTTTGCAAAGTGAAGAAGATTTATCATTCATTGGAGAGTTTTCAGAGGTGCATACGAAGGAATTCATTGATGAATTGCTGTTACTTCCATACGAGGAAGCTGGTCGAACAACCGAAGGGAAACGCGTTTTCTTCGGCATTGAATTGACAGATGGTTCTATGACCCGCTCCCTCTATTGGCCAGAAACCGGGTATATCAATTATGGGACAACAGCATCGGAGCGCTTGAAGGAAATTTTCGAAGCTGAAATGAAAGCATCAAATTACTAACTAGAGATTTCTTTAATATATCAACAAATTCACATTTCCCAATTGTCTTCTTCCCTTCATATTTGGTAAACTTATTAGTAGCATGAAGATTACGAATATTTCAGGAGGAGATATCCTTTGCAACATCTATTCACACGTTTTATGGAGCATCCCATCATTCAAGCACCCATGGCAGGAGTAACGACGCCAGAATTTGTCGCTGCTTGTTCAGAGGCGGGGGCATTAGGATCAATCGGGGCGGGATATCTTACTGCGGAGGACACACGCCAGTTTATTCGAGAAGTGAAGCAACTAACAGATCGGCCCTTTCAAGTGAATTTATTTGTGCCCGAAATGAACATCGTGAATGAGGAACAAATCGAAAAAGCTTACCACTCGTTAAAACCTATCAGACAACAACTCGGCCTTTCAGAATGGCAGCCGTCATTTTCATCCAGTGAGTTTGATGGGCAAATTCAAGTGCTTGTAGACGAAAAAGTTCCTGTTTGCTCCTTTACATTCGGTCTGCCTGAAAAAAACATCGTTACAAAACTGAAAGAGCATGACATATTTTTAATTGGCACAGCGACAACTGTGCAAGAAGCTCGACTGGCTGAGCATGCGGGAATGGACGCTGTAGTGCTTCAAGGTAGTGAAGCAGGTGGCCACCGGGGAGCATTTAACGGTGAAGGAGACATGCTGCCATTAGCTAAACTTCTCACAGATACTGTGAGTACTGTTCAAATTCCACTAATCGCGGCAGGTGGTATTTCTATGCAAGCTCACATCCACCATTTACTTTCGAATGGAGCAGAAGCTGTGCAAGTTGGCACTGCTCTACTTGCGACGGAAGAAAGCGGTGCGAATACTCATTATAAGAAAGCGGTTCTTAACACCACTGAGAATTGTACCGTTTTCACCAAAGCCTTCTCCGGAAAGACGGCTCGCGGAATTCGCAATACATTTATTGAACAGATGGAAGGAAAACCGATCGCCCCCTATCCATATCAAAATGATTTAACAAAACCTATTAGAAGTGCTGCATTAAAAGAAAAGAAGCCAGAATACATGTCGCTTTGGGCTGGGATAAATGTTCATCGTTGCAGTGCCGGGAGTGTTAAAGAAGTAATCCAAGCATTGACTCTTTCTACTTCTCTTCTTTAACTCTCTAAAAAACAGGTTTTAACAGGATAACGCATTCACGTACCTAAAGTTTCTTTTGAGGTGAACTTAATGACCAATAGTCCATTTGACAAAAAATTAGCAGAACTATTTTTAGATGAACATAAAGAAGAGTTTCAACAGGAATTATTGAAACAGGCTGTCAATGTGAAGGATCGAGTAAAAGAGATCTTGCAAATCGGCAATATTGACCTAATTAATAATGCATTTAAACTTGTACATTTTGTGATTTGGCAAGAAGAAGAGAAATTAAGCTTATTCGCAAAAAAAGAAGGGATTGCATGGGCTACCCACTCATTGACTGTTGACCTAAAACTGGAATGGGTTCAGGCAATTCGCCGAACATTGTGGATCAACATTCAGAGAATGATTGAACAATATAATATTACGAACTACGATCTATTCGAATTGGAGAAAAATGTAAATAATCAAGTCGATCGATTTCTCAATGAATTTTTCATTAATTACTCAACTTACAAAGACATGCTTTTGCGTGAGCAGCGTAAGCTCGTAGAAAATTTATCCGTACCCATTATTCCAATCAACTCAACTGTCAGTATTTTACCGCTAATCGGTACTATTGATTATTTTCGTGCGAAAGTGATGGAAGAACAAGTATTGACGAAGATATCGAAGCAACATATCCATACCTTAATCATTGATCTGTCAGGGATTGGAGACATGAAAACAGAAGTGGTGGATCAATTCTTGAAAATGATTGAAGGGGCTAAAATGATGGGATGCAATGTCGTCATTACTGGTCTCAAGCCTGACGTAGTCCGTAACATTGTAGCGTTAGGAGTTGTTTTCGATTCGCAAACCAAGACATGGGGTACCTTACAACAAGCATTAGATATGTATTTCCAATGATTTTAAGCGATACCTTTTGAGGTATCGCTTTTTCTTACATTTCTTTATGGCTAAAAGGACATTTCCCTCTTATCGGTTCGCAGTCATCCCCGATGAAGAATTGTTTCCATTCATTATGTGTCGGATCACCGAAATGGCTGATATCTGGATGTTTCGGCAACTTGTCCCATAGTTCTACACGCTCTCTTACTTTTTCGCGTGAGTTGATGCCGCCTTTTTCAGTTCCTTCAAGCCCCTTAAAAATCTTTCGTGGTTGAAAGCCGATTACCATAGAATTGCCTAAGTCTCGCGTTTTTCTTTGCTTATAGGCAGGTGCATTGCCGAAGGCAAAAATCGGCTCGCCATGAAAATGAAAATCCCATAAATGATGATCTGGATCACGTGGTGCATCTTGCGGCCATTCTTTTTCATCGGCTGTATGTAAATATTGCAGAATATCCCAAAATTGCTGACGGTATTCTTCTAGCGTACCTTCATTCGGAAATGGCTCCACGAAAACAAAGAGTCCATGACGCTTATGCTTCGGATTCTCGAATAACTCCAAAAATAATTCCATAGTTTTCGGCAAGTTCGACCAGTCATCTTGTGTAATATAACCGTATCGCAATTCGCCCTTCTTCTCACCATTCATTCCAAAATAACAAGGAAACGTCCGATCCGTAACCGTTTGGTGAAATGTCTGATACTCTCTCAGCAACCAATCCGGCAAATCACTCCGTTCCGTAAAGTCCTCTTTTGTCAATAAAGCATCTGATGTCTGGATCAATGGTTTAACCTCCTTCAAGCAAACTATACTGTTAACTTCTTTACCCTTACTCTCGAAAATCAAAACCAAGCTCTTGGTCGTCAAAAAATAGACAACATAGGATCTCTCCCATGCTGTCTATTTTGTTTGAAGAATAGTTTAGTTGGTTCTTGGCTTACTCGGATCACATGAAGGTTTCGCAATATCCGTGGTTTCAGAGAGTTTTATCAAGTAATAACACTCTTCTCTTGCCATATGATCCGCCATCAGAGCCGTAAACGATCCAAGGATTTCCTTGTTCATTTCCCATTCTTCCAGCTCACGTAAAAATGACTTAAAAATCGTCATCTCTAAATTGATATCCTGATGAAATTTGGCCAATGCAGGAAATTGAGTGACATTTGTTCTCAGAAAGCCAGCCATCTCCACTGCCTTTAAATAGAAAGCTTCCCATTCCTGCGTGAATTTCTGTCCTTTCTCTTTCAACGACTTCTCGACTCGATCCAAATTTGCATCAATAGCTCCTGCATGACCAGCGGCATCCAGCAGCCACAATAAGTCATGGTGAAGCGGATGAACAGGCGGCGGTAACTCCCCTTGAGCCAAGTATTCAAAGAGACGGATGGCTTCCTCTACTTCATTGACCATATGATTGATGAATGAAGGAGTTAAGGTGATTTTGATTTCACCCACTAATTGCGCTGCCACAAGCTGCAATTTGAAAAGGCGTATTTGTTCGCTGGCGGTTTTTGAAGTTTGCAGTAATGATTGCAGAGCCGGATTGTCCATTGGCCGTTTCGATTCGGTAAGCAATTGGTCAAATAACTGGATGAATGTATTCGCTTGTTGAATACGTTCAGCTTCGCCTGGTGCGAGAGAGTCATGAATGAACCGTGCATGGTCCCCTAGTATTTGCAACCAAAAATGCAATTCAAACAATGCTTCTTCTTGGTAATCCTTCGACAACAAAACACCCCCATCAATTACGCCTCGGCGTGATTGGGTCTAGATTTTGAATTGTTTTGGCACAATTGACTCCTTTCAAAATCTGTGACATCCGCCGGAGGCTTTATTTTTATTCATCAGGAGTCTTTTGCTGAATAAAAATAAATAGTCTTTACAGTTTATGAAAGGACAGAGGGTGTTTATGAAAATCATTTACCAACAGATTCTAATGGTACTTTTTCTACGTTCCTGCCATCCATATTCATCCTATATAGATGATAATCTGGTGACCGTCCAGCAAAATTTCGGTCTACCATAAAATAGATTTTTGCATCGGGACCCAGTACCGGCTTTGAAGCATGTTCTTTCAACGCAGTCAGCTGCTCTGTTTGATATGTTTTCCAATTGAAAACAAATAATTCATATTCAAAAATGCCGTTCTTTCCAGTCCCTGCCACTGCCTGATAAATAATTTCTTGACGTTCGGGCAGTAAGGTGAAATCATAAATATCTTCCTCTTGGATCGGACTGCTGATTATCGACTTTCCATCCGGATCGTCTAGTGGAATCTCGTAGATACGCTGGCTGGATGAAAAAACGTCATCTGCTGACTCAATATTTTCATCATCGTCCATTTGTACAAATACCGATTCATTCTCAGAAGAAACTTGCAAGGATGCCATATTATATTTTTTCATATCGGTATATTGTGTATGTGTTTGCTCTTTCAAATGATAACTATGCACGTCAAAGTCATGCGGATGCTTCGAAGCGACCGGTGAATAGTTCGTAAATGTTGCAGCTTGCAAATAAAACAACAACTCTGGATTTTTCGGATCAAACGCTACTTCTGTAATAAGTGAATCTACAGAGAGTATCTGCTCATCTTCCAATGACTCCAACTGAACGACATGAATATCTGTCTCGGCATCTTGTTCCCGATCTTTATTAGTAATCGCAAAAGCCAGCCGCTTCCCATCCTCAGAAAACGTTAAATCTATAATCTCTTTTTCAACTGGTAACTGTATAAGTGGTTGTTCCTGAAGTGTTATATATAAATTCGCTTGCCCTTTTTCATAGACGACATACGCGATTTCACCATCTGATGACACACCGTAAACTTCTGTCAGACCATTTTGTTTTTGATTCTCATCCTTGTCGAATACAAATCCGAGCACAATGAATAGAGCTGTCAGGAACGCAATGGAACCTAGTAAGAAAACTAGTGACTTTTTCATCTTGTATCCCTCCTTCTATATTCCATACACCCAGATTACTAGAGTAACGCCAATCAATAAAAGCTGCGTGATTGCAATAGTGTAGGCTATTTTTTTACGTTGAGCAGCCAGTAAGCGCATTTGAACCGCATACAATAGCATCCACAGACCGATCGGCAGCAAGAGCAATAATAATGAAGCTTGCAACCCCTCTGAAAACAACAAAAATGCCCACAGCAAAAATAACGTGATAAAAATCAGTACAATGCCCATCGTAATATTAATAAAATGGATCCATTTCGCATCTTTCTGCAATAGCTGTTTAGAAGATGGAAAGTCATAGATCGTCGTGCGATACACTAGTATAATCGCCAGCAATACAAGGGCATAGGAAAAGAAACCTGAAATTGTGGAATAAGGGCGATCCAAGTAAGCTGACATTAAGCTGCCATAAGAGAAAATAAAGATATGACTAATCAGCAGACCGTTCATCCACAAACGGCGGTTTAACGATTGGACAGGGTGCAATATGACCGTTAAAATCGATGTAGCAACAAGCACTGCCAGCACGAGCCAGATCAAATGGGCATCACCGTTCATGAACAAATCCAGCAAGTAAACGCTATAGGCAAAAATTAATGAAGCACTTGCAAGAATCAGCATCATCCCCCTGCGATACGGATACATCGCTTGCTGAAGCTGTTTTCCGACCTCTTTTTCATCGCCGAAATTCATCATTGCCATCTTCATCGCCTCCTCTTTGGAATAACCTTCATTGAGTAAGTCTTCGTAGGAACAGTGCAGATGACTAAGCAATTCTTCGTTTAAATCCATACTTTCTTCGTGATTGCTATCAGTCTGTCTCACAATACCTTTTACAAATCGTTCGAATACTTCCGTCATGTCAAACCTTCTGAACTTTTGCGGACAAGAGCGTTCATCCACTCCCAATTTTCTTGCTTATTTCCTAACGCAACTCCGCCTTCATCCGTCAGTCGATAATATTTCCTTCTGCTTCCTTCTGTTCCTTGCCAATAAGACTCCACCCAACCCTTTTTCTCCAAACGCTTTAAAGCAGCATATAAAGTTCCTTCACTCATTTCGTACGTATCATTACTTAATTCTTTTAAAACCTTGACGATTTCATAGCCGTATAAATCCCGCTGTGCAATCAACGACAGCAAAATTAAATCGATACTGCCTTTCATCATTTCCTGATCCATAATGCTTCACCTCTTTCGCATCATAACACGATGTACATCGCATTACAATGTAGATGACAAAAAAACACCTTACCGATATCTTATTCATTTCGGTAAGGCAGCGAATGTGTTATTGAATAAAATTTGAGTCTCCTATATTCAAGAAAATGTCCAACCGCGTTCATAAGGCGCAGGAGGTTCAATTTTGACGCCCAGTTCACTTGCAGCACTGTACGGCCAATAAGGATTTCGCAGTAATTCACGGGCGAGCAGGACTAGATCAGCTCGTCCATTTTGTAAAATTTCTTCTGCTTGAATAGCGGAAGTAATCAAACCGACTGCCCCTGTTGGAATATCTGCTTCTTTTCGAATTTGATCTGCGTACGGCACTTGATAGCCTGGGAAGGCATTGATGGCTGCAGGCACTACACCACCCGAGCTGACGTCTATTAAATCGACGCCTTGAGTTTTCATCCAACGTACCATCTCTATATATTGTGTGGTATCCATGCCGTTTTCCGCATATTCTTCAGCAGAAATTCTGACGAATAAAGGTCCCTCCCACACAGATCGAACTGCGTCAATAATTTGTCTCAAGAGTCGGTATCGATTTTCAGACGAACCTCCATACTCATTTGCACGGGTATTACATAATGGCGATAGAAATTCATTGATCAAATAACCATGGGCACCATGTATTTCTATGACGTCGAATCCTGCTTGCTTGGCACGGATGGCTGCTGCTTTAAAGGACTCAATCGTTTCTTTAATATCCTCTCTAGTCATTTCAACCGGGGTTTTGTACTGCTCACTGAATCGAATGGGGCTTGGCGCATAGATCTCCCCTTCTACTGTCGATTTTCTACCGGCATAAGCTAATTGAATACCTGTACGGGCATCATACCCTTTTATTAATCGAACCAGTTCGGATAATCCCTCGATATGATCATCTGACCAAATCCCTAGATCCTCATTGGAAATTCTGCCTTCCGGTTGAACAGCGGTAGCTTCTACTATGATTAGACCAGCTTGTCCCGCTGCACGGGTTGGATAGTGAACCTTATGCCAATCCCCTACTTTTCCGTCTTGATTGTGAGAAGAGTACATACACATCGGTGACATGACGATACGATTCTTGAACTCCACGCCACGAATTGTATAAGGTGTAAATAAAGTTGCCATGAAATGATCCTCCTTATTTAGCTAATATACAAAGTATATCAAAGTTCCATTAACTTTATATGATGGGAGAACTCTATCCTTCTGGATAGAATGTCTCCCTTACTGACCATTTATCCCTTTGGTACTAAACGTAAATAATAAGTGGACTCCGCCATCTTCAATTCAGTTATATGATAATTTCCATACATCCAATCAGACAGCTGGTTTGCATACCATTGACTTTTCACATGCCCCGATTGCCCAGGCCCCACAATGTGATGGGCGTTAAACCGGTTAGACCAATCCTTTACGAACCGCCAGCAAGGGCCATGATGAACAGTCCCTGCTTCATCGAACCCAGCCGATTGGACTGTCACTTGGCTTCCTCCAACAGGCAAAGGCTTCGTTCGATTAAAAAGCTCCTTAGCAAAAGTACTCGTTTTACTGAAGGGATGTTCAAAATACAACCGGTGATAATCGCCCCATTTCCATTCCTTCATGTTTTTCCCGTACTGAACTTCCGCACGCTTTAAGCATTTGTTGAGTGCCTGATAGAGCACCTCAGAAATTCCGCCTGCTTGTGTAACCCACACTGATTCAGACTTTTTCTGCAGTGCTTGAAACAGCATACATTCTACTATTTGTTCCTTGCCGTCAAATAAGCGCAGTGCTTCTTCAGGAATCTCCTTCTCCAATAAAAGCTTATGGATTTCACTCATCCACAAATGAAACAAAAGAGGAGCCGCCTCATTGACGCGGTCTTCAAATTTCCACTTCTCCAATATTCCCAATGCCCGCCGAATTGGCATCGTCTTTTTCATCGGCCGCAAGCAGTCAAGAAAAAGAGGGATGAACCCAGCCGCGTACAAATTCATTTTATCCATTTGCAGACGTTTCATGTCTTGCACTGTAAAGTGGCTTCCAGCTTGCAATACTTCTTGAATGCGCAGCTGTCGATAAGGTCGCGATAATGCATGACTTATGTGATAGGGGCAGTCTTCTTCTACTTTTAATTCCGCTGTAGAAATGAAGTCTTCTACAGGATTCACCGCACGCGGAAGTTTGTCGTACGGTATAAAACCATCCCACTCAAATTCATCGTTCCAACCTGGCACCGGGAGTAAGCCATTGCCTTTCTTCCGGACTGGTATACGCCCATTCGTCTTGTAAGCAATCGTCCCATCAATTGAAGCATAGACAAAGTTCTGGGCAGGTGAATGATAGTCTTCAAGCCCTTTTTCGAATTCTTCCCAATTCGTCGCTGAGTTTATTGCGATTATCGCTTCGATTTCTTTTGTTGGTTCCATTGCAGTGCACCGCAATGACAAAGCTGTATGGGACAGGTCCTGCAGAAACTCAAAGAACACGGGTCCGTGTCTCGTCTCTTGAATTTGAAATAGTACAGGAGGACTTCCTTTTATCTGAATGACTTCGCTGATTAAGTGCGCTTCATACCATTCTTCATTATATAAATAGGTATACGGTTTTTCAGGATGTCTTTTTTCAATATAGAGATCTTGAACGTCGGATCTTGTATTCACAGCTCCCCATGCAATATGCTCGTTATGCCCCAACAGAATACCTGGCATTCCCGGATAAATTACCCCACATACATTCACTTCACACGACTTTAAATGCATTTGATACAAAACAGCAGGCGTTCCAAGTGAAAAATTCGGATCAGCGGCCAACATAGGCTTGCCATTCTTACTTTTCTTTCCGCTCAGCACCCAACTGTTACCTCCATTTATGTCAGTTACGATTGATGCATGTTTAAAGATAGCCGCCACATTTAAAGGGTGACCCATACAATACGCAGCCGCTTCTTCATAATCACCTGCTGTCTCGGGAAGTAAGTCTTTCCATTTTTCTTCAGACAAATTATGCAATGCCCAGTATTTGAACGCTTGCCCTTGCCAGTTCCCTCCTGAATTAAATGCCATCAGTTTTCCTATTGCAATACAATCAGTCGGTGTCCATTCTTCTGGCTGATAGGAACGCAAAATAAACTCAATAGGCAATTTGCGTCTGCAAATCGCATCTTTTATATATGCATTCACCCCTTGTGTAAAAGAGTGCAAGATTTTTTTAGTCTGGACAGAATAGTGCGGAAGTGACTTTTCTGCAGCACGGTATAATCCAATTGTTCGAAAGAATTGATCCCTATGAAGAGTTGATTTTCCAAATATCTCACTTAATCTGCCTGAACACTTTCTTTTTAATAAGTCCATTTGAAATAACCGATCTTGCGCTTGCACATACCCTTGTGCAAAATATAAATCATGTTCATTTCTAGCTTCAATATGAGGGACTCCCTGCTCATCCCGTACTACCAGCACCGAATTCACTAAGCCATGAATTTTTATGGTGCCTTTAGTCGTAGGAAGAGCCCGCAACATAGAATAAGCTGTCTGCCATTCACGAAACTTCTTCCATCTATACATTTTACGCCCTCCTTCAGTAAGAACCGATCGCCCGAAAGAACGTTAGCAGTATCCTTATTTACCTTATGCAAGTTTTGGCGTTCGGGAACGGCTAAAATTAGAAATTTATTAAAAATCGGCCAGTTGAAGTTAGCGAGACGTACAAGAAGCATAGAAGACGTGGAAGTTTTTCAGTTTAACTAGTTATCCTTAGAATCATTTAAAAGACGTAAAACCCAGTAGAAAGGGTTTTACGTCTTTTAGACTTACTTATTTACCATTTTCATAAACTCTCTCATTAAACCTGGCAAGTCCGGCCAAGCATGCCCAGAAACCAAGTTCCCTTCTGTATGAAGATCTTTCTCAATGTAAGTAGCTCCTGTGGCAGTCACGTCTGGTTTGCAAGCGATATAAGCCGTATACTCTCTGCCCTGCATAAGATCTGGGATCACAGATAATACTTGTGCAGCATGACAGACAGCCGCAACCGGTTTATTTTCTTCAAAGAAATGTCGCACAATACTTGGCAGTGATTCATCCAGCCGGATATACTCTGGTGCCCGTCCGCCAGGTATGATTAATGCATCATAATCAGCTGGGTTGACATCCGCAAACGCTATGTTTGAATCTAAACCGTACGCAGGCTTTTCCACATACGTCTCCATTCCATCAATGAAATCATGAGTAACTGTGTATAATTTTTTTACAGATGGGGAAGCAATCGTAGTCTCAAATCCTTCTTCTAAGCAACGATAATACGGATAGAAAATCTCCAATGCTTCAACCGCATCTCCGCCTAGAATCAATACTTTTTTGCTCATCTACAATCCCTCTCTCTCTCAATTCTGAATTATGTTCCTATTTCATTTGATTCGACATTTCAACAATGAATCCTCTTTCTTTTGACGAAAATCCTATAGTCATACATTTTTTCTAACGGAAATAGCCATATTAGAAAAAGGAGGGATCAATATGGATAAAAATATACGCCATCTTTTTCGTAAAGAAACGATTAATACAGAAATCGGATTGGATTTCGAAGCAAGTGAAGCAGAGGCCGCGCGGGTGCGTGAAAATGCGACAGGAAAAGAGTACCGGGAAGCGTTGAAAGAAACATATCGTAAAACTGAAAATAAAAGGAGTCGGTGAAATGGAAAAGAAAAAGTATACAGTGGCGGGTACAGACATCGAGGAAGTAAAGAGGCTAAATGCAGAGTCTGGTCCAAGCTACAATGAAATCAATGAGATGCTTACACAACGTATAGAAGAAAGAAAAAAGCAGAGCAGTTCCAATCAAACGAAGTAATTCGGATCTAAGAAAGCTTATCACCCGAATGTATGGTGTGACAAGCTTTTGATTTTTTATTCTTCTTGATTCAGTGTCAATCGGATATGCTTTTCACCGAGCAGAATAACATTACAGTTCCAACGCGGGTGAAAAACTAAACGATCTTGCTCATCCAACTCCATCGTCATATGAATTTCATCATCTTCTTTCGTTAAAATCGCAACCCGGCGATTCTCCATATCCATATAAGGTTTCATCTTTGGATTCATTTCGATCTCCCACTCAAAAAACTTCACGGCATTCCCTCCTAATGGTTCGCTTTTTTCTTACTACGACCTATCATAAACTGCTCAATTAAAATAGCTAAGATCGTACCTGTAATCAACCCGTTAGAAAGAGTAGAGGCGATTATGGCCGGAAGTTCTGATAAGCTTTCAGCCGGCACGAACATGGTCCCAACACCGACCATCAGACCGAACGCCACGGCCTGCCGTGCACGCTCTTTTTCTGGATCTGCATCCAGTTCATTGAATGCCATCGAGACCATTTTGGTAAAGATTGCAAACGTCACGGCATAGGCAACAGGAGCAGGCAAAGCGGCGAAAAAGGCCATGACACTAGGAAATAACGTCATGAGGACAAGAAGCCCGCTCCCAATAATGAACGGCTTGATTGAATGCATACGTGTCGTACCTACAAACCCTGCTGATCCAGATATCGGCACGGAACCAATAGCGGAAAACAAACCAGCGATCAGATGGATGAACCCCGAAGCGAAAGCTCCTTGGCGCAGCCGATCAGGCGGTGTGATATTGAACGAATGCGTCAATAAATGCTCCATAACGCGGATCGACGCCAGCATATTTGCAACTAGCAGGAATGTGATAAAAATGGCTGTAACGAGTACACCGCCATCCCATACAGGCTTCCCATAAACAAATAGTTGCGGTAATTGAATAAATTGATCCGAAACTTTCGCAACAGTAGGTGTCTTCCCAAGCAACAGAAAAAGTCCCCACCCGAATAGAATGGAAATCAACACTGCATACTTCGAAACAGTTGGTCGTTTATTGGCCATCGCAATGAACGTAATCAATAAAACGACGAAACTTCCGCCTAAAATTATGGGATCTAAATGATCTCCCGCTTCCTCCACGCCCATCATGCCTTTAATAAATGTTCCACTTAACTGTAAAATCAGCAATAATAAATAAGTAAATGTAATCGCAGGAGTAAAGAGTGCCTTCATTTTCGTGATGACTCCGGTAGCTGCCAAAATTATAAATAGAACACCACTATAGAGCATGCCGCTTTGCAATGCTTGCAGTGCATCTGTTGAAGTGGAATAAAAGATGCCAACCATACCGGCATACACTACATAAATTCCCCACCATAATCCGGCAGGCCCTTCGTTAATTGGCATACGGTGACCCAAAAATGCCTGAATGAGACAGGCGATGCCGAGTACGAAAATGGTTCGCTGCATGAATAGTGAGGTTGCTACCGCATCCATGCCGAATACGTGTGCAATTGCTATAGGCGCTGCAATAGAGGATGCGATAAGAAAGACTGTCCATTGGATGCCGCCTGCTAGATGTTTCATTTGATAATTCCCCCGATGTAACCGTGCAAATTTTGATGTATTTCAGTATACCACGCAAGCAGCCATTATGTTTTAGTTTTACAACAGTCAGACACAGACGGACAGCCATTTTCGGCTGTCCGTCTGTGTCTGCTGTTTTATTCAGCCTTCAATGTCAACACGCTTCCATTTGACACTTCTCCTGTCAAAATCGTCTCATGGAAATCACCTAACGCCCAATCCTCTGCCTGATCATGAAACCACTTGGACTTCATGTGCCCGCTTTGTCCCGGTCCGACAATATGATACGTCTTCGACAGATCATTCAAGTCCGCTACAAATCGCCAAGACGCCCCATGGTTCACTGATCCATCATCTTTAAAAGCAGCCGCCTGCACCGTTATATTCGATCCGCCAATCGGTTGCTTTTTGGGATTTAACAGCTTCTCGAATATCGGCGATGCACTAGCCAACGAATGAGGAAAAGTTAATTGATGAAAATCACCCCACTGCCATTTTTCCGGCTTATTACCGAAATCTGCTTCAATTTCTTTGATCGCATTCATGAAGGAGGAATACACCCATTGATCAACGCCTTTTTGCTCATTCAGCCAGACGCTTGCTTCGCCATTGTAACCCTTGCGTAAAAGTTCATCTGTAATCTGCCCTTTACCTGGCATCAATGCGAAGACATCTTCCGGCATGTCATCCTGGAACATCTCAAACTGCAACTGTCTCATCCATTTATGGAAAATAAGAGGTGCACTGCTTTCTTTCGAATCGACTTGATCCCAATCTTTCAGTAATTTTATACTCTCTTGATAGTTTCCGTCTTGGTCTTTCTTTTCAACTGATCCAATCATCGAGTCCAAAAACTCTGCTGCGTAAAGATTCTTTTGGTCCATCTGCAGCTTCATCATATCTTCTGCCGTGAATTCATCACCTTCTCTCAGCACTTCTGCAATCCGTTCATATCTGTAAGGCTGCGCCCAAAATTTCGTTATATGATAAGGATACGAATCATCAACTACTTCATTATTTGCCGTTGCGATGAATCCCTCATCTGGATTCACTACGCGCGGAAGTTCGTCATATGGAATATACCCTTCCCAACCATATTCGGAAGAAGCGCCAGGCACAGCTAATTGCGCATCACCTTGTTTACGTATAGGGATTCGACCGTTCGCTTTGTATGCAATTGTTCCATCTTTTGCGGCGAAAACAAAGTTCTGTGCAGGTGCATGAAAGTTCTCTAAGGCTTTCTCAAAGCTCTCCCAATCGGCCGCTTTATTCATCTTCATAATGGCTTCCAATTCCGTTGTCGGCTCAAGTGCCGTCCATTGCATCGAAAACAAAGCTTCCGGATCTTCCTCTTTGTAAATTACATCTGAAATGATCGGACCATGTCTGGTCACCACGACTTCAAATGGAATGTCATTGCCGTCTTTGACCCGAATTGTTTCGTCACGGACTTCAGCTTGCTCCCATTTGTCGTCGTAGCGAAACTTTCCTTTTTCACTTGGATGCGGGATCTCAATATAAAGATCTTGTACATCAGGACCGACATTTGTGACGCCCCATGCAATCTCTTCATTGTGGCCTAGTATAATTCCCGGTATTCCCGCAAAAATTACACCGCCTACATTTTGATCGGGTGATTGCAAATGCATCTGATACCAGATGGAAGGCGTACTCAACCCGAGATGCGGGTCATCCGCCAGGAGTGGCATGCCAGAAGCAGTCTTTTCTCCTGAGACAACCCAGTTATTGCTGCCATTGAATTCAGGAGGTGATAATTCCGGGAGAAATCTTCCCGCTACTTCCACTTGGTTCTCTTTATTTGCTGTCATGATTGACTCTGCGTTTTCAGGATACGTAATGAATAACTCTTTTGCTTTCTCCTCAGAAAAGGCATTCAGAGCCCAATGTCGAAATGCTTGCGGCTGCCATTTACCGCCCAAGTCATAGGCCATATATTTGCCAATCGTTAATGAATCTTCCGGAGTCCAGGTTTCTGGTTCGTACCCAAGAAGTTTAAATTCATAGGATAGCTTGTGCGTGTCTTTCGCTTCGTTAATAAATGCATTGACACCTTCTGCATACCAGTTCAACACCGCTTTTGCTTGATCACTATAGCCATCATATGAAGCTTCTGCGGCTGCCCGCAAACTAAACGTGCGGAAGAGCTTATCATTAGCAACAGCTGCCTCCCCTATCACTTCTGCTAATCGGCCACTCGCTTGTCGACGGGCTAAATCCATTTGAAATAAGCGGTCTTGCGCTTGCACGTATCCTTGAGCACGGTAAAGATCCTCATCAGACTGTGCTTTAATATGTGGTACACCATCCTTATCTCGTGTGATCACTACATCTTGATCCACAAATGTCACCTGATGCTCACCGGCGATTAAAGGTTTCGACTTCGATATGTAAGCGTTTTCAAATATAGCAAAAATAACAGCTATTAACGCCAACAAACTGATACTCCATAATGCGATCTTTCTTCCGCGCCCCATTTTCCATCCCCCTTTTAACTATCATACTATGATAGTATTCTAGAATTATTTGTATATTCCTTTAATAATGGGAACAGCGCTAAAATAAAAAAGACATACTGCTTATGTCATGAATAAGCAGTATGTCGTAAATAATTAGCGGGATTCAAAGATTTTTTGGATGATTTGATCGTTTTTCGTTCTGCCGAAGTTCTTGTGTATACAACTTTCTGGTTTCTCTCGCAAGGTGGAAGCAAAACTTTTGGCGAGTTCTGCCTCACCTGCAACATGAACTTCCTTCCAGCCCCTTTTGGATTTCATTTTCCCGACGATTGATCCCATCTCTTTATAGAAACGTCCAAGGTTCGCTCTTAGACGCTGGTCAAATTCGTCTGTATGTCCTCCTACGCCACGCTGGATTGAAGACTTAACCCCTTTCTGCTCTTTCCAGACGTCAAGACCGGAGTCAAATTCATAAACCGTCTCATCTCGGATCCTTCCCATCGCAGTGTCCAAAATTCGGACCTCTCCGTAACTTGGGAGTACAATTCCTGACTCAGGGTATGCTTTTAACATATACTCCAGTTCGTCCGTCATCGCATGATTTTCCCAATGAAAACTTGTTTTGACTGCTACTTGGACAAAATGAACAGACCAAATCTCCGGCTCGGCCGCCGCAAAAATTACGGCTCCTTTCGCCAATTCTCCCTGGTTATGCTCAATTTCTTTCATGACTTTGTCTTTCACCAAGCGAAAAGCAGTCAACTCTTTTTCATCACCAGAAGCGACAAGATATTCATCCAGCCGCTTCAATCCAGACTTCAGATGAATTCTCCAAGCAGCTTGTTGCTGGTCAGGATCTGCAGGATTCGTATTCAAGTACACCGATAGTACACACCGATCATCACAGCGAAACGCCTTCAGCTTTTTTAATTCTTCGCTTACATTCATCCGATCATCCTCCTCATCATTCCCTCAGTTATAGCATGCCCACTGAGCGTGGAATTACAAGAGTACTTTTTTTCAAACTCTATATGTGCACATTTGAAAGGTCAGAATTGTCCCAGCTTTAAAAAGCGCACAGTCAGATCTGCAACTTCCCTTTGGTGGTGGATTTCTTTATGTCCATAAGGCACTGAAATAAAATCCGTTAATCCAGGATACTGAACGGAAGCTAATTCGATGCGTCCGTCATTATCACCTTCAAGTAATTTTCCGAGCCATAAATGATTTCGTGTCCCGGCAATTGCTCCAATAGGACAAGGAGGATCATTTGATAAATTCAATTGTTCTATATAGGTGGTATGCAGGGAGCGCAACGTTCTGAAATATTGTGTGTAACCGACTATTTTGCTTGCAACATACGCAAGTTGGCTGCCATGGTTCGGTGTAGCAATTTGGACACATCGACCGATCGCTGCCAGGTTATCAGTTTCTTTTAGAACTTTTCGTATTAACAACCCGCCTGTACTATGCCCAACCAAGTGAATTCTTGCATCCTTATGCAACGCCATTTCACTCAACACTTGTTCCACTAAAAGGACAGACTTATCAAATTCAAGACGTGTTAACGGAAGATTGAGGGAGCGGCAATGATAGCTTTGTTCTTCTAAATAAGTAGAAAGTGTCTTCATATCACGAGAATTTTTATTGAAACCATGAAGCAAAAGAACTTGATCATTCACGCGATCACCTCTTTAATATTTATCCACTATAATTTTTCCGAATACCTATGGAAGCGACATCCTCTAGAATAAAACGCCTGATTCTGTCCATAGTACTCTTTAGGAGGTGTGCCGTCATGGGGAATAAAAACAACAAGAAAACAATGAATGAACGAACTCACAATCCATTAGATACGTATCAAAACAAAAGTAAAGACGCCAGCAATAGTAACAACAATAATCCGAACGACAATTTAAATGAAGAATTATCCGCCGAATTCGATGCAAAGGCCAAAAACAAAAATAACAAAACAAATCATGATAAGAATCAATCTTCCAACAAAAGATGATCGGCAACTTGCCGCTCTACTGATTTTCAGTTAGCGGCAGTTATTTTTTACGGATTTGAACTCCCCTGACCTTACTTTTCATTTCCTTTGGGTCATGAGAAATAATAAACGCTTTAGAGAATTGATTATAGTAGTCATTATCATGTGCTTTTGGAGAAAGGATAATCAGTTTTCTTTGCAATTTATTGGCGTACATTTTAAAAACCGTAGCTTTTCGTGTTTCATCCAAGGCACTGTCAAATTCATCCAGAACTATAAAACCTGCCTGGTTCTCTAAATTTTGGAGAAGTGAGAGCGCAAATAATAAAGAACTTAATGATTCTTCTCCCCCTGAAACGCCTTTACCCACTCGCCCGCCTCTGGCTTTTAAGCTCACATCCTCAAACTTTCCCAGATGCCCTTCTTTACGGACATAAATAAATAATTTGAAGACCGGCCTGTCTTTTTTATCCGTAAATTTCTCAAATTTTATTTGACTTTCGAATTGAAATTCTCCCATATATTGCTGGAAGAGTAAGTTGATCTTCGTTACTTGCATCTCAATCGCTGTTTCCAATCGATGTTCATTTTGAATAGCACGTTCTTCGTTTTCTTCCAGAAGATTTTTCGCTGAATGCAACTCCTCTTCCTTGCGTAGCACCTCTTGTTCCAACGTCAGAAAATTTTCTATCGCGTTCTGATCGATTCCCTGTTCATTACGTGCATTTTCAAAACCAACCATCGCCTGGTTTTGTTTGACTGTGAGAGTATATTTGGATTCTTGCAGCTGTTCTTCCATTAAAGCTTGATCCACTAATTCCGGCACGAGTAATCTGAGATCATTCAATTGTTCTTTTTGCTTCGTCTCGTCTTTGGACAATGCGATTCGTTCATCTTCTTTTTCAGACAGTTGATTGGCAATCTGCTTTTTTGTTCGTTGATTTGCTTCTGCTTGATCTTTCAAGTCGATAATCTCTCTTTGCAGTTGTCTTAAACTATCTTGAAGACGATCCAATTCATCTTCATATGCTTCAACTTTATTTCGTAATACAATTAGCTCTTGTTTTAAATGCTTTAACAACTGTTGTTGTTTCTGTAAACGTTCAATTTTTTCAGAGTGCTGGCCGAATTGTTCATAGACTGCCAAGTATTCTAGCAATACACTGACCACGCCCTCTTGTTTAATCTTCTCCTTCCAAATCTCTTTCGTTTCTGTTTCATATTCTTTTTTCTGTACAACTAAATGAATTTGCTCTGTTTTCAACTGCACAAGCTGTTCGATACGGTATTGCTGGTCTGCCTTTAACGAAAGAAAGGCTTCTGCTTCCCTTACTTTTTGAACATCCGCATTCCATACACGAAAAGTTTCATTGTCTTCATTTGACTGCAGAGAGAGTGTATCAATTTCCTTTTGCATTTCTTCAATTTTCCGTATAAGAAACTTTTTTCTTTCTTCCAAAGCTCGTTTACTTAAGATATACGTATTCCGTTCTTGCGGACCCCTTGTTCCACGCGTATCGACCAACCAATTTTTTTGAATCGTTGGCTGTTCCGAAGTAAAAAACTGTTCAATCCACCAAAGAACACGTGTTGCATGATTTTGTTCTTTTTGAGAAAGCCCTTCTTGCATTTGCAAACCAAGATTAGGTAAATCTATAATAACCCGATTCGGAATGAGTTTTTTCAATGAGACATGATAAAGATCATTGATCGGCTGACAGCTTGCCGCATCGTAAAAAATGGTGTATTTAATTGTATCGAAAAGACGCTCATTTTCAATTGGTGTTCGGTCCATCAACTTAATGAAATGACGTAAAGTGAACGCTTTGATATTTTGTTCTTTCATATGGCGAATGGCTTCTTGCTGCCGCTCAGATTCAATTTGATTCTTTTCCAACATTGCCAATTCGTCTTTGAATATGCGATGTTCAGCCTGTTTCTGTTCTAGCAGCTGTTTTCTTTCTTGTAAGGAATGGTTTAAGTCAGCAAGATCTTTTTCTAATTGATAGCTCGACAAATAGCGATTCATTATTTCTGTGTGAATCTGACTATTTTCTTCCCACTGTTCAATAGTTGCTTGTAATTTTGATTCTCTTTGTCGGTACTCTTCTATTGAATGCCCTGCTTTGTCAGTCAGCGTCTTGAGCTGTTCCTCTTTTCTCGTTAACGTCTCAACTTGGTCGTTCGCCGCAGCGAGTCGATTCCTTGTTTCTACTTCTGGATAAGGTAATTTCGAATACGCTTCTTGCAGAGTACTTAATTCACTTTGTAAGGTGTCGACTTCCTCCCTCACTTCTTCTATTTTTTCTTCTTGCTCATTGGCTTGTACTTTGGATTCTTCCAGCAGCTCCCCCACTTCTTGTTGTTTCTCCTGTAACTGTTGAGTATTTGAATTCTTTTCTTCTAGTTTTCCAACGAATTCCTGTGCCTGATCATCTACTTCCTCTAACTCCAGTTTGCGCTCTTCGATATATTTTTCGACCTCTTTGCGTTCATTCTCAGCACCTAATTGAAGTGCATAAGTGGTGGATGCAAACAGCACCCCATTCTCAACAATTCGTTTTTGATTGTTCTTGAAGCGATCTTTATTGTTTCTGGCGACTGATAAAGTAAACTCATGTTGCTTTTGTTGATTCGTTGCGATGACATAAGCTTCCCGTGCCTCTTTTACAATTTCCAGACTCGTCTCCCAATCTTTTTGAATCCGATCAATACCGTGCATTTCACTAAAGATACGGAACCGCTCTTCAGGAGCCATGACCGAAAATTGGTTAACTTCTTGCTGGTACCAAATTAAGTAGTACAGATCGGGATGAATTTTATATTTGAATTGCAGCTCTCTTTTATATGCACTGAGATTATTTTTATTGGCGTCACCTGAGCGATAGGTTTGCCGCAATTCCAGCTGTTCCATTTCATCGCCGTCATGAACTTCGTAACGCAGTTTGATTGGCTGCTTCGGCGGTTGCTCGCATATTAGACGGAATTCAATGAAAAGAGGGCCATCAATACGAGATAACCCTTCGTTCTTGAATAAAAAATGGATCGCCGCTCTCCATGTCTCGTCTTCCGAAATATTTTGCGACTTCAAACCTTCAATTTCGACCTTACTGGAACGCAGAACCGCACCCATGCAAAATGAGATGGTCGACTTTCCCGCACCATTGGGTCCTGTGATGAGAATATGTTCGTCCGCATTTTCTAAAATCATCTCTTCCGCATCGTAATCTCGAATACCTGAATACCGTAATCGCCAAGGGATCACAGGAACCCCTCCCTCTCGTACAAATTATAACGATTAAAGAATTTCATGACGTCTTCTTTTGACAATTGATTGGAATGACTGAATTCTACCATCCTATGCAGAAATGAATCCGAAAACATATGAACTCCAATCGCCGTTAAACAATACGCATCCTCTTTCCCCGATTCTGTCTGGATTTCGAGTGCGCCTATTTTTCGTAATGTATCGATTGCTAACTGAATGCGGCGGCTTCCTTTCTTTATCTCATGGCCGAACGCTTCCAGTAACTGGGTTAATAATGTAAACTCATGCTTCAATACTTCCTGTTGATAAAACATGAACAACAGTACTGCGAGTGCTTCCTCGGACAATGTATGACGGGCAGAACGGGCAGGAACCCGCAACATAGCGACTACCTGATCCCGTTCTTCATCATAAATCAAACGATAATATCGACCAACGGCTTGGTTTACACGTGATAAAAAAGAATGAAAATAAGCGTCTTCTTTGGAAACGCCCAATAACTTTTCCACTTCTTTTCGGGATAGACCAAAATTATTCGCCCGGATGGTCGCACTCGAAGAAAAGAGAATGGACAAAAACGTTTGTTCTTCTCGAGTAGTTAAAATACTGCGCAATAACTGTAAACTGTTTAATGAGTAGTCCTCGCTATTCTCTTTTTCGAATGTTGAATTTTCGGTCGTCATCTCGAATCCACTCCCATTCTTTATCTAATTCTTTTACGTGTTGCTGCAATTTGATCTGCACCTTTTTATTCGCTTCCATAGCAGCAATTCCAAGAAGTTGGCGAATGGCATCTCCCCATTCCGCTGAACTCGTCTCAATCATTGTTTCTTCTATTCCTGCCTCTTTTTTCTCGGCAAGATATTGTTCAATCTTATCTGTGTCGATACTCGCTTTCGTTAACAACCAGCTCGCCTCGTCCACTAAATCGTCTATCGATTGTACTTCCAATGTTTCTCGCCTGAACTCTATGTCGTGTTCCTCTTCAATATCCGCTACGACAGGCTCATAGTTTTCCAGAAAGTCTATTCCGCTTTCAATATCCATAGGTGACAAGGGACTAGCATATTTTACGGGAATCCAGATGCCATCTAACTCCTCCCCCTCGTACTGTCCCTGTTCCATAAAGCTAAAGAGCTGGTGTGCATTCGGAATTTCCGATTCCACAGGCGGATGAAACATTTTCGTAACGAACGTCCGAACTTTTTCAGGAGAAATGGCAGTTTTGAGCGGCGTTTGCTGTACATTCATAAACTGAAGATACTTATTGACCATTCCAAGTGACAAGCTTGTACCTTCAGCAAGTACTCCAGCTCCATTTTGCATTAAATGGCTTAATACAAGACTGTCTTCAATTGTTTCGAACTGATTAAAGCGTTCATGCAGCTTACGTTCCAAATCTTCCATCAGCGTATGAATTACTTGTAATTGCGGCAAGGCGTTGCGATCCGCAAGCAGTTCCAATTCCCGCTCTTTCAACGTTTCATTGGCCTCTCTGACATTGCGGATCATACTGGCGATGACATTGCCGCCTGAAATTCCTTTATCGTCATATGCTTCACTGATTTCCGCGTCTCTCCTCGCCTGAAACAGTGAACGACCAATGTCATCCTCTAAATAATACGCAAGGGAATCATTTGCAAGCCGAGTCAAAGAGTGCATCATCCGTTTCCCAACGCTCATCATTTTAATTTGCTGGGTTTGTTTACTGATCCAATTATTGCTTGCAAGTATCGTAACAATTTGATCAACCCGCGATTTAGACGGCGGCTCTTCATCACGAAAACGGGACTGATATCGGTAGTACAGCGTCTCGGCACTATCAATCGGTTCAGTAAGACCGTATGCCTCTTCGTGTATCAGTTCAATAATCCGTAAAAAGCGAAGCATCTCCAATGGTGAATGGAAGACAGCTTCAGAAGACAGATCTTTCATCACACCGGCTAATGAAATAATATCTCGCATAGCTCGTGCCATTTCAGGCTGCTGTTCATCCGTATTAAAGATAGATATTATCTGCTTATCCACTTCCTCCATTCGGCTGGCCCCCTTAACGTCATTTCTTGTTCTGCTTCGCTAATCGTTTCTGACCATTCAACATATTCTCTAAAGGATGTGAAGACATTTCCTTCATTGCCTATAAAACGTACAGATCGTCCTTCTGTAAAATTCGCAATATCTTTAGCAATAATCCTCCCCGCGGTATCATAATCTACCCATATTACAATCTGCTGAATAGAAGAATTCCGACAGAGCTGCTGAATTAATTTTCGATGCGCGCCCCGTATTTGTCCATCTACTCCGATGATCAGCGAAGAGGTATCCTTTAGAAAATCAACTTCTTTTGCCATTCTAGTCAGTACCGCACGGTTTTCTACCAACCATAAAACTGTTGCAGTCGTTACATAACTTTCATCTGTCACGGCTATTTCCGTTGTGGCATGAACAGTACCGATTGAATATTGCGAGAATTCACCCGTTAGATTTCCTGCAAAAAAGATTGGAACAATAGAACCTGTACTGACAATGCCGATTTCACTTATCGGCGCATCGATCCATTTTTCAATCCGACCTATAAAGGGCTCACGATAGGCATCAAACACTTTTGAACCGCCAATTCTTTTGTAATAGACGGCACCGATTTCTTTGAACTCCATATGAGATTGCTGTCTTTTTAACTGCAGATAAGCAATAAGGAACTCCGTAAACTTCCGCACTCTTTCTTTACCCCAAGATTCCTCGTCTTTTGGTTCTACAATGAATTTTTGCGCTTGGTGAATGAAGCTATCCTGAAGTACCGATTTAGAGATTTCGAGCTCCCCAAGTAATGTTTGACGTAATAATTCATCGGCTTCCATCACTCCTTGCCTTTTTAGCCGTTCGTATTCCGCTAACCCAGGCCCCATACGGTAGCTTGAACTTAAAGGAGTTCTGCCATCTGATTTAAACCGTATTTCCTGAACTAACCACCCTTTAAGAAGGGCTTCTTGTTTCAACTCAGCTGAAAGAGGTAACGAGTCTCTGCGGGAATTTGGCTTCAGATTCATTTTCACAATGTCTTCCGGTGGATGAATATCATATTCATCAGACGCCAATACGTTGCCCAATGTTTTGTATGTACGAGCAGTCCATTTTTGAATTTCCCATTCATTCTCGCCAACCTGTTGAATCGACTCTCCTGCTTTGCAAATATGGGTTTCCAAAAACACTCTCACCGTTTGCATGACGTCATGTCCTCTCGCTTTTTTCTAACTATTATGAAGATGTAAATAAAGGATATCACATTTTAACGGTTGCTGGAATTTGAGAGAGAAGAAAAACCGCCGCAAACTCTCTATAAATGAGAGTGCGACGGTTTCCTGCCGTTAAAATATTTAGTAACTATATTTTCTTTGCCAAGTTACCTTGTGAACTTGCCGCCAAATTCTTTCATGATCTGTTCTACTTCAACGACATGCTCAGGTTTCAAACAAGCTTTCATTCGTGGCATAAACTCGAGCAGGTACGCTTGATCAAAGCTTTTATCAACTTGTTTTTGAAAACTCTCTTTTAACAATTCTTGAACTTCATCCATTTTGTCTTCCTGTACACGTTCTAGTATAAATTGATGAAATTTCTGTTGTGCAGGGTTCAATATAATTCCTCCTTGTACTATAGCTATATAAAGCAGCATGCTGTCTACATACCCCATTCAATTTCTTGCTTTTTACTTCGTTTACACTGTCGGTGCATAACGATTTCTATATAATTCAACTACCTTACTATACAGTGAGGCGAGCACTTGTTGAAATAACATACCGAATACAACCGGCATGGCTACTTTCGCCGGGAAATAAGTCGTGGCGATTACAACACCAATTGCAATGTTGCGCATGCCGCCGACATACATGAACGTAGTGGCAGTAACCGGATCTCTCCAAAGTAAATGACCCATCGCAAGAGCAGCTGCATAACCGGATGCCGCGATAAACAACACAAGTAAAATTGTGCCGACCAGTTCCCACGAAATCACTTTAACATATGGAGCAACCGTGCTTCCATTAATTGCGACAATCGCGAACAGGCTCAGTTTAGAAAAAGGTGCTAATGTTGGACTCAAAGTGGTCTGGATCTTCCCTTTGGTCCATTCATTCAGTAAAATTCCAAGAAGCGTCGGCATCACAATCATCCACAATAAATTCAAGATGAGTGAGGTAGTTTCCACAGCTATCCTTTCTCCAGCCACTACATGAAGAACTACCGGCATCACTAGAGGGGCCGATAACGTATCAATCAGAATAATTGACAGGCACAGTGGCAGATTTCCTTTCGAAATCGTTACCCAGATAACACTTGTTACGCCAGTCGGAACCGCCACAGCCAATACGAAGCCAACCGTCAGCAAATGATCATCAAAAAACAAAATGGACAGTAAATACGCCCATGCAGGCATCAAGATATGCAAAAAGGCAATGCTCACCAACACAACACTTGGATGCTTCACGACCATGCGAACTTCTTTTACATTCATACCTAAGCTTCCTACAAACGTCATAAACGCAAATAGCCAAGATACAAGAAATAACAGGTGTTCTCCAACTTGATGAAACAGCACGCCAATAAGTAAGCTGAGTGGTGTTAGAATAGCGATCCATCTTTGCAGCCAAGTATTTAAATTCACTAACATGGAATACTCCTTCTTTATCGCAATAGATAACTCAAAATTCCAACAATATATAGTGTTAGTTTAGCACAAAGATCATCTGTACAGTCATGTTCTGTTTTCTAACAGCCCGCTTAAAGGTGAAGGACTTTCTCCTGATTTTTCTCAATAAATGAGAAAACCCATAGCTTAAATCACTATGGGATGAATTCTGTTCATTTATACTACATCCGGCTCGACCGGTGTGTCAATTAGCGTTTTCTGTGAAGAAGTATCGACCAATGCATATCGTTCCCACACCCGGCTCTTCCAACGCAACGCCATGCTGATTGCCCGTATCCATTCGTCCGTTGCAATAGCGAGCCATATGCCAACAAGCCCTAAATCAAGCACAAAGACAAAGAAGTAACCGAGTGGCAAGCTGATGAGCACCATAGATATCGCTCCCATCAGTACCGGAAACTTTGCATCGCCTGACGCGCGCAGTGAATTAATGATCACCATATTCACTGTACGGCCTGTTTCAAGCAGACAAGACAGCAACAACACGGAGGCTCCAAGCTGAATGATGGCTTCATTATCCGTAAACAACCGCATGAGCGGATAACGAAGCGCCATTACAATTACTACCATGAAAGCAGTAAATGCAAGCGCACGCTGGAGCGAACTCCATACTTGGCTGTACACTTCATTCTTCTCTCCACTACCGACCAATCTGCCTGTAATGATGGAGGTACCGAGTCCGATCGCCAAAGCAAACAAATAACTGAACATCGACACATTTGTTGCATACTGCCGAGCAGCAAGGGCTTCGGTTCCAAGATAGGTCACATAGTAAAGGAATACAATTTGGCACGCCTGATAAAGAACTTGCTCAAATGCAGAAGGTAAGCCAATTTGGAGAATTTGAGTAATATATCGCTTTGACCATTTGAAATAAAATTGGAAGTCAATGCGATAATCCAAAACTTTGTACAATAACCATAAAAAGAACAACACGGCTACAAGACGGCTTCCAACAGATGAAATCGCCGCACCTTTTACACCAAGTGCAGGCATTCCGAACTTCCCAAAAATCAATGCATAGTTCCCGATCACATGGATAATGTTCATTCCGAGTGAAACAAACATTGTCTGCTTCGTAAATCCATGTACTCGAATAATTGCTGCAAGCGAGTTAATGATCGCCTGCAAGAAAATCCCGCCACCGACAATAACTAAATAAGTCTCCGCATGAGCGAGGATATCACCCTGCAAATTCATAGCACGCATCATCTGACTCGTGAACAGCAAGAAAACTCCACTAATCAAAAGTCCAGCCAACAAGTTGAGGGAAATAGCCATTGCAGAGATCTTCGCCGCCTCCATATAACGGCGTGAACCAAGATACTGGGCTACCACGATCGCAGCTCCATTTCCGACTACTTCTAGTACCAGAATTGCGATTTGGACATACTGATTCGCCGTCCCCACTCCAGAGACTGCGTCATCCGACAATGCACTCAACATAAACGTATCCGCTAATCCCATCAGCATAAACAAAAATAACTCAAGAAAAATCGGCCACGTCAGATGAAATAAATTCATTTTCATCCCCGGGCCGTTAGCTGCTGTTGCCGCCATCTATCTATCTCCTTCTTTACTTTCAAAATCGAAAAACAGGAATAGCTTACCATAAATTCCTCTGAGAAGATAATGATATTTCTTGGATATTTTGTGAAGTTTTTATGTATCACGGATGCTTGACGATTGAAGGTAGAAATCAAAAAACTCACAGCTTTTATAGCTGCGAGTTAGGGGGCATTTCATTTATTTTGTATAAGACAAAAGCGCATATTTACTGAAGTTTTTCAGCGCATCTGTTGCTTCTGCTTTATCTGCATATTCAAAAATCCGTACGTTTTTTTGTTCGAACAATGTGATGACCCACATGTTGTTCAGTCTCCTTTTTGGTTTGTATTTTGATTTTCTTATTGGAAACCTAGACTAATTTCTTTAACTACTCTTATCATACACTGTATTGCACGGATTGGAACCGTCTTGTGAAGGTTTTCACAATTCATTCAAACTCGAAACGCTTACATTTGAAGGCTTTGTGAATATGATGTTAATATACTTTTTTAGGAAAGAAAAAGCAGCCTCACTCAGAGTTGCTGTCCTGTGTCCACAACCTCAATGAATACAAAATTACCACTAGATTTCACAGGAGGAAGTTATACTTTACTGGGCAAAAAAACCCGCAGCACTCATAGCCACGGGTGGGGTGTCGATCCATTTATTTTGTATAAGACAAAAGCGCGTATTTGCTGAAGTTTTTCAGTGCATTCGTTGCTTCTGCTTTCTCTGCATATTCAAAAATCCGTACGTTTTCTTGTTCGAACAATGTGATAACCCACATGTTGTTCATTCTCCTTTTTGGTTTGTATTTTGATTCCCGTATTGGAAACCTGGACCAATTCTTTAACTACTCTTATCATACACTGTTTTTTACGGATTGAAACAGCCTTGTGAAGGTTTTCACAATTCATTCAAACTCGAAACGCTTACATTTGTCAGATTTGTTACAAAGGTTTTTTTGATGTTTAAGTGGTGTCCAATCTCCGAATGCATCAATAAAAGGTACCAGGACCCCGAACAATTATAAATTGTATCAGGGCCTGGTACCTTTTAAATTTTTTCCGCAAGTTCAGTTCGTACAAACGGATCGTCACTCAGCCCCGCTTCGAGAACAATTTTAGCGTATTCCTTAGCAGCAAATAAAGAATGATCCCGGTAATTTCCACATTCTTCTGCAGAAACAGCTGGTATATGTTCAGTAATGATCACTTTCTCTAAGACTTTTGTTAACGCAGCAGCCACTTCTTTCGGTTCGTGTTCATCCCAAATTATCAAATAAAAACCGGTCCGGCAACCCATTGGTGAAATGTCTATAATTCCTTCCAGTTCATCACGTAAATACGTAGCCAGCAAATGTTCAAGTGTATGAACAGCTGCTGTTGGCATAGCATCCTCATTTGGCTGGAGAAACCGTAAATCGTATTTTTGGAGAGCGCTCCCCTTTGCGTGCTGTTCTGTCCCCGCCATTCGGACATATGGAGCTTTTACTTTTGTATGATCGAGCAGAAAACTTTCAACTTGAGCCATTACCATCATCCTTTCGATATTACACTTAACCTATCACAATACTATACTATATGTAAAGTAATTAAATAAATTATTCTAAAGGTTTCCGCTACTGTATTGACAACTATTTTTTAATGAGGTAGAATTCTCTTAATTTATAATACTGATAGAATTACTTGGTTTTACTATCAAAGCAATGATTCCTGGGTTTTCACAGAAGAACTATCGACAGAAAAATTGGAGGGATTTTATTGACAGAATTAAAAAGAGATAAAGGGAGTGCGTGGGCACTGTTCCCTCTACTCGTGTTTGTCATGTTATTTATCGGAACTGGTATCCTGACGAGGGATTTTTCAAGTATGCCTTTAAATGTGGCAGTTATCATCGCCTCATTTATTGCGTTGGCTATGAATCCAAAGGAAAAGTTTCTGAAGAAGGTGGAGATTTTCACGAAAGGTGCAGGCCATCCGAATATTATGCTGATGGCTGTTATCTTCATTCTGGCCGGTGCTTTTTCAACAGTCGCAAAAGGAATGGGGGCTGTTGAGTCTACCGTCAATTTAGGCTTGTCATTCTTGCCGGCAAACTTGCTGATGGTCGGTCTATTTGTAATCGGCTGCTTCATCTCTATATCGATGGGGACTTCCATGGGAACCGTAGTCGCACTGGCGCCGATCGGCATCGGAATTGCATCCCAAACGGATATTTCGTTAGCACTCGCGATGGCAACCGTTATTGGCGGAGCAATGTTTGGTGATAACTTATCCATGATTTCAGATACAACTATTGCGGCGGCTAGGACACAGCAAACACAGATGAATGCGAAATTTAAAATAAACTTCTTAATCGTTCTGCCTGGAGCAATTATAACGGCAATTCTTCTAAGTATTTTGACGAGAGGGAATGTCGCGACAGTTGCCGGAGATTTTCATTACGATTTCATCAAGGTGTTACCATATCTAGCCGTTCTTGGAGCCGCACTTTTTGGGGTTCATGTACTCATCGTACTGCTCGGCGGTACAGTCTTTGCGGGTATTATTGGGATGATTGACGGTTCTTATAGTTTTGTATCGTTCCTGCAAACAGTTGCAGAAGGTATAATCAGTATGGAGGATTTAGCAATCATTGCAATTTTGATTGGAGGGATGGTCGGAATTATCCAATACAACGGGGGTATCGACTTCCTAATGAACTTCATTTCAAAACGAATCAAATCCAAAAAAGGTGCTGAGTTCGGTATCGCAGGACTTGTGAGTGCAGCAGATATCGCAACAGCCAATAATACAATCTCTATCCTGATGACCGGTCCTTTGGCAAAGCAGATTGCGGATGAGTATGATGTCGATCGAAGAAAATCTGCAAGCCTGCTCGACCTGTTTGCCAGCTGCTGGCAGGGTATCGTCCCATATGGTGGTCAAATGCTTGCAGCTGCCGGACTCGCGGCGATTTCTCCCCTAAGCATCCTGCCTTACTCTTTCTATCCGATACTCATGGGAGTTTGTGGCATAGTTGCAATCCTGATTGGTTATCCGAAAACGAAAAAGTCGGATAAAATAGCTCCTCAGCCTGCTGCATTGCCCACAGCAGAAGATCAGTTAACAGATTAGAACTTTCCGAAGAATCTCCTTCCGCATGCCATCTGTATTGCGGACAGGAGACTTCAAATTCCCCCTCTACCTACTTATCTTCCAGCTTGGCGACCGCTTTTCTCGCCGCACTCTGAATCGGATCCCATGTACTGTTGAAGGGCGGCGCATAGCTTAAATCCAAATCTTCCAATTCCTCAACTGTCATCTCATTGAATAATGCAGTGGAAAGCACATCTATCCGCTTATCCACCCCCGCTTTACCAATCACCTGCCCGCCAAGCAGCAAACCATCTTCACGCCTGAATGTTAATTTAACCGTCAGCGACCTTGCATTCGGATAATACGATGCATGCGTTTTCGACCGCACAATCATCGACAAATACGCAATACCTGCTGCAAACGCCTCCCGATCAGACAACCCGGTCTTCCCTAAAGCTAAATCCATGAATTTCAAAATGGATGTGCCCGTAATTCCTTTAAATGCACGGTGCTTTCCCGCCATATTCAACCCCGCAACCCGGCCCTGTTTATTCGCATGCGTCCCGAGCGGCGTATACTCATCCACCTGTGTAATACGGTTATACTGCATCGCACAGTCACCTGCTGCATAGACGTCCACCACATTTGTTTCCATCCATTCATTTACATAAATCGCTCCGTTTTTAGCCAAATGAATTCCCGTTTCCTTAAGAAACTCTGTGTTCGGACGCAAACCCGCCGCAACCAGGACAACATCCGTCTCGTATGTACGTTTGTTTGTGCGGACAGACGTGACGAAATGTTCCCCAATAATCTCTTCTAATACCTCTTCGTATAAAATCTCGATGCCATGACGTTCAGCTTCTTCTTCAATTAATTTTGCCATTTCTTCATCGAATGTCTTTGCCACTTGCCGACTGCGGATCAATATCCTAACACGCTTTCCAAGCAACCTAAAGCTTTCCGCCATTTCCAACCCGACATACCCGCCTCCTACAATTGTGACATCCTCAATACCATTTTCAACTTTCTTCATGATTGCTTCAACATCCGCTAGTGTCTTTACCGAATAAACGCCCTGCAAATCAACTCCTTTCCAATTCGGGATAAATGAACTTCCCCCGCTTGCTGTAAGTAGTTTATCGTATCGTATACAAAATGATTCGCCGGTTTTTACGTTTCTTCCCGAGACCAACTTTTCCTCCGTATCGACTTTCTTCACTTGATGGTGCACACGCGCATCCATCCCAAATTTATTCCGATACGTCTCCACACTGCGTACAACGAGATCATTCACCGACTTAACAACCCCGTTAATCACATACGGCATTCCGCACTGCGCGTAGGAATACACCGCTCCCTGCTCCAAAATTGTAATCTCCGCACTTAGATCATGTTTCAATAATTGCATGGCAGCACTCATTCCTGCTGCGTCACCGCCAATAATCACATATTTCATATGAACATTCCTTTCTAAAATGGCGTAACGTTCTGTCTGGCCCTGACTGAAGCTGTCCTGTAAAAAAGAATTCCCGCCTTCACCCTATTACTTTCATTAGTACCCTGTTTACTAATGGTTCAACGTTTATACTTCATAATTATTCTCTGACTAGCGCCATTATTTCCGGTTTAAGGTTTACTCTTTGTGCAGTAGCCGGATACTATTATTGGAAATGGATGAAGCTTATTTCCTAATCGCTAAATACCAATCGTCTTTACATTTATATATAAGAAGATTCACCACAGCAATCATTTTAAAGGCAATATTTATAAAAGCAGAATAATGTTTAACCGATGCTTTTAAGTGAAAGAACAATAAGAATGAAGATTAAAACATTTTATATCCTTCAAGTCGAAAATAATAAATACAGGAGGTTCGCATGTTATGAAAAAAACAGACCAGACGGTTGCTGAATTAATGCTTGATCAATTGTCTTTGTTCGGTGTAAAACGTATTTATGGAGTTGTAGGCGATACCATTATCGGACTTATCGATGCATTGGCCAAACAGAATAAAATTCAATTCATTGCGGTTAAACACGAGTCAACAGCTGCTTTTATGGCATCTGCGGAGGCGAAACTAACAGGCAAGCTCGGTGTCTGTACAGCGACAATGGGTCCTGGGGCGGCCAATCTACTGAACGGGCTTGGAGATGCCTATGCTGACAAAGCTCCTGTACTGGCAATTACGGGGCAAGCACCGAGTGATAAAATCGGTACTGAATTCCCGCAATATGTAGACCAGCAGGAGCTAATGAAGCCGTTCGCCTCTTATTCCGCTAATTTAGCAAGTCCCGATGCAACGGTCGAACTTCTTCAAAAAGCGGCACAAACATCACTCGGGCAACGGGCTGTCACCCATCTGTCTATTCCAAAAGATTTATTTACAATGTCTGCTTCAAGTAAACCTCGTCCATTGCCCAATATTATAGAGGGCACGTCCATTTTTACGGAAAATAGTCTGGAAAAGGCAACAGCAATAATGAAAACAGCCAAGCGTCCAATGATTCTCGCAGGCGCCGGGGCTACTTTCGCTATAAAAGAAGTGGAGAAACTTGCTGAATTATGGGGAGCTGGCATTCTGACAAGCTTAGGTGGAAAAGGCTTATTTAATGAGCCTTCCCCGAATGTTTTGCAAGGAATCGGCGAAGGAGGCAATCCGTATGCTGCTGAATTATTTAAAGAAGCAGATGTTGTGCTTTTGGCAGGAACAACCTGGTGGCCGGAAGGATATGTGCCGAACGACGCGAGGATAATTCAGATTGATCGCCACTTTGGTAAATTTGAAAAAGGTATTCCCGTCGAACTCGGTATCGCCGGTAAAAGTGAAGAAGTTCTTCCTCTCTTATTAGAGAGCCTTCAAGGATTTTCCAAAAAAGAAGACTGGGTGCTCCGCTGCCAAGAAATAAAAGAGAAATGGGCTCAACAAAACAATCAAGAAGGCAGCACTGCGGGTTATCCCGTCCACCCTTCGCGAATTATCCGTGCCCTTGACCAAATAGTAGCTGCAGACGCTGTTTTGGCACTTGATACAGGAGATGTTACGGTGTGGACAAACCGTAACTTCCAGCAGAAAGATCAAACCGTTTTATTTTCAGGTTATTGGCGGACGATGGGCTTTGGCCTTCCTGCTGCGATGGCCGCGAAGCTCGTAAACCCTGAAAAACAAGTAGTAGCGGTAGTCGGGGATGGTGGACTTCAAATGACGCTTGCAGATCTATTGACTGCCACCCGTTATGAACTCAATATTACCGTCGTTGTGTTAAATAATGGAGCTCTGCAAATGGAGAGAGACAAAATTAACGTCATGGGGAAGAAAGAAGTAGGTGTGGATTTAACAAACCCTGGTTTCGTGAAGGTAGCGGAAGCTTGCGGGTGGAAAGGATTTCGGGCAGAGCCAGAGACCCAGCTAGAATATTTGCTGAAAGAAGCATTCCAGACGAACGGTCCTTCACTGGTAGACATCTCTACAGCCCAGGCATTCTTTCCTGAAACGGAAGGGTAAAACATTTCATTCTAACCATGCATTAAATCTACACGTTTATTGACACTTTTACGCCAATTCAAATTATCATAAATGTTTCTCTTATAAAGTAAAAAAACCCGTCCGATAGTGTTTGGACGGGTTTAACTTAGAATTTAAAACTTCACCTTATCGGGAATATCTGACAATTCCACTTCATCATAAGAAGTGACGTCATCTCCTTTAGTCAGATATAACTTCAAATATGCGCCTTCTCGCAGCTCTTTTGCTGCTGTGAATTCTACTTCGATTTCTTTACCATTTTCTTTATAAGCAGGACCAGTATACAAGTATCTTTTCATGATTTCACCTGAGTCCAGTTTTGTCTCTTCAACCGAATGCGCTGGTGAGATATGATAGTAGGCATTGCCTTTCCCCATTCTGTTAAAGTCCACCTTTGCTAACGCAAAGACAGCCCCAGCTAATAACACGGCGATGACACCTGCCAAAATTAATCCTTTTCTCATAATTACCCCTCCAAATATCCTCTTCTAATTGTTTTAATGAAGCTGCGTACCGTAGCAAAATAGTACATCGCGTAAATCATTGTGTAAGCCAACATCCAAATGACGACTGGCACAAGGAAATCCATCATGAACATATTGGACACTGCGACCAATGCAACGCCTCCGTGAATAAGTCCAAGAACAAGCGGAACTGTAAAGATGACGCCGACCTGCCCACGAATCGTCCTGTTCATATCCTTTTTTGAGACGCCAATTTTATGAAGAATTGCATATTTCGCTTTATCCTCTTCCGCTTCAGTCATCATTTTGAAGAAGATGATGCTGCCTGTTGCGACGAGGAAGACAAGCCCTAAAAAGCTTCCCACGAAAAGCAATGCACCCAACGATTCGATTGTATTTTTATAATCCGCTGTCGCACTTGAGAAGTTCTCGGTCGAAGCAGCTAACCGGTCCGATACAGCAGACTGGTTTTTATAGTTGGTTACTTTGACAGCTTGTATCAGTGTCTCATCGGATTTGATTTCGTCATACAGTTGTTCCGGTACGACAATTGCATTTCCACCTAACGTCTCGACATTGAACAGCACTTTATCATAGAATTTGGCGACTGGAAACTCTACCTTGTTTATCGTTACAGAATCCAATTTTTCAGACCAGCGTTCATCAAAAAATGCATCGATTGCAAAGACCTCATTCTGTCGTAACTTTTGAATATCTGACCAACCTAAATCCTTTGCCAACTTGCCGAAGGTCGCTTCATCAATTACAACATATTCCATTTCATACTTATCGAGTGCAACTCGGATCATCTTGCTATAGAACGTGATTTCCGATTCGATTATCGACGTGTCGATAGCCTGCTTCTCTCCTTCCCACATGAATGTGTAAGGAGTATACTCCCTCACATTTTTTTCGGCATTGTAATAAACACCGAAAACTGCGCCTCCTGATGTAATGGTCGTCGCACTCAATATCGTAATTAGCGTTAGCGTTTTCGCGTTTCCTCTTATCCTGTAAAGCAGCTGTGACGCCGTCATCATATGAAGACCTTTCCAAGCCCAGCGTGCATTTCCTTTCAAAGCTGACAGCACATACACTAATACGCTATGGAACAGCAAATACGAGCCGAGTACTGTAAAGGCGATGATGACAATCGGGGTTGCTAGTCCAAGCACACGCCATACCTGTGATTCCGTTAAGTCCTGCAAGGCAAGATAGTACGCGATTGCCAACGACGCCACACCTAGTACGGCTGTGATGACCCTTGCTTTCGGCACATTCTCTCCCTTTTTTTCCGCATGGAACAAATCAATCAACTTGAAACGGTAAATGATACGATGTCCCATCAACGAAGTGAATAAGAAAATAATGAAAAATACTATACATGTATTAATTAGCGCGTTCATTGAAAAAGCGAATCCAGCAACGATGTCGAGACCCATCAGCTTCAAGAGAATGGTGAGCAACATTCTGGACAACAAAAAGCCTAAAACAACACCAATACCGAGCGATACCAACCCAATCACCATGTTCTCAAAGAACAAAAGGAATCCAATCGACTTTTTGCGTACGCCTAATAAAGAATAGAGCGCAACTTCCTTCTTCCGCTTTTTCATGAAGAATGAATTGGAATACAATATGAAGATCGCTACGAAAATCATGAGCACAAATGCAGATGCCCCCATGATTCCTTTAATCTGCTTTGACGTTTCAGCCATTCCACTAATATCCTCACTATATTTTAACGTAGCAAATGTGAAATATATCAAGATGGAAAAGACGGTGGAGCCTATATAAAGCGAATAGCTTTTCATATTGCGGCGGATATTTTTCAACGCCAATTCAAATAACGTCATTCACATCACCGCCCATTTGCGCCAATTCATCCAAAATCATTTGGAAAAACTCTTTCCGCGTCTTACTTCCACGAAAAATCTCTTTCGATAGCCGTCCGTCTTTAATAAATAAAATTCTGCGGCAAAAACTTGCTGCATAAGCATCATGTGTCACCATCATAATCGTCGTTTCATGCTTTTCATTTAACGAACTCATACTTTCAAGCAAATCTGTGGCCGACTTTGAATCGAGCGCGCCTGTCGGTTCATCCGCAAAAATTATTTTCGGATTGGAAATTAATGCGCGACTTGCTGCTGTACGCTGTTTCTGTCCACCTGAAATTTGATACGGGTATTTATTAAGCAAGTCTGATATGCCGAATGTACCCGCGATTTCATCCACCCGCTTAGCAATTTCCTCGGGTTTAATTTTTGCAATCGCTAATGGCAATAAGATATTTTCGCGGACAGTCAACGAATCCAATAGATTATAATCTTGAAAGATAAATCCTAAATGGTCTCGCCGAAAATCCGCAAGTTTTTCTTCTTTCATCTTTGCAATGTTATCCTTCCCGATATAAATATCTCCAGTTGTAGGTGTATCGATCGTTGCTAGGACATTCAGCAACGTGGACTTCCCTGCTCCCGAAGGACCCATAATTCCAACAAACTCACCATGATCGATTTCAAACGAAATATGTTCAAGCGCTTTGAATGTATTCGCATCTTTTCCGTATTTTTTTTCAACGTCTTTCACAAGTAATAATGACTCCATTTAGTTGCACCTCTTTCGTATATCTTTACTATACTTGGCGAACCTTAAGCTAATTTTACGCCGACCTTACATTATCCTTAAATACGGGCGGGTTTTAGAGAATTGCTTTATACTTGGGTCAACGTTGCTTGAAAGGAAGTGTATCATTTGGAAAAACCACGCATCTTAATCGTAGATGATGAAAGCGATCTGCGTCATTTAATGGAAACTGCACTTATGAAGGAAGGCTTTTCGGAGATCAAAACGGCTGGATCCGTAAGGGAAGGTTGGGAGCAGTTTGAAGCATCCTCGCCGGATATAGCAATTTTAGACATCATGCTTCCAGATGGGGAAGGTTATGATTTATGCAAAAAGATTCGAGAAGTTTCCCATATCCCCATTTTATTTCTATCAGCAAAATCCGACGAAACAGATAAAATTTTAGGGCTCGCTCTTGGGGGCGATGACTATATTACAAAACCATTCAGCCCAAAGGAAGTCGCCTTCAGGGTGAAAGCCCAATTAAGACGTGCTGGCTATCATGAAATAGAGGCAACTTCCCAACCTAAAGAGATTGCCATTGGACCGTTTTCTATGAACGAGGCGCAAACCGAAGTACTGAAGAACGGCGTAGCTTTGGAACTGACAGCTAAAGAAATGGGATTGATGGCTTCTTTCATGCAGAATCCAAATCAAATTTTGAGCAAAGAGACACTTTTTGAACGTGTTTGGGGGGAAGACTTTTTCGGTGCGGATAATACGTTAATGGTTCATATCCGCCGCCTCCGCGAAAAAATTGAGGATCATCCATCAAAGCCTGCATATCTCACAACCGTAAAAGGATTGGGCTATAAATTCATTGTGAAATAGGTGATTCGATGAAATGGAAGTTGACTGTCCAATACTTATTTTCAGTCTTGAGCATTGTCTTTATTGTCATTTTCGTTAATTTAATTATATTAATCGGTGTACTTTACTTCCAACAGACAAACGGCAATGACAGCTTATCTACTGATACCGGCGAATCTTTCACCCGCCAATTTTCTCGTTATCTGTCGACGGAAAATGAGCAGCCCCTCATTACAGACGAAGGGATTCAGGCACTTCGGGAATTTGGCGGTTGGCTCCAAGTACTAGATTCAAACGGGCATGTCGTTACTGCTGCCCTTGCACCCAAAGATGCACCTACACACTACAGTCCGGTTGAGCTCGTCCATATTTATAAGTATATGGACGATCAATTAACAACGTATTATGTCGGTCAATTTGAAGAATACAGCTATTTATTGGGCGTTCAAAATTCCACTGAACAGCGTGTTGTCTTCATGTTCAATGCCCAGTCATTCCTGTCCTATGTATCAAAAGCATTCGTCGGCATTACAATTGCCGATCTGCTTATCGCAATGCTCGTCGGATTGCTTTTTAGCATGATCATAACAAAGCCGGTTTCGTACATAATCGACCGGATTTCACAGCTGAAAGAGCGAAATTTCTCCATCCAAAAAATGAAGCGTCAAGGTGTCTTCAAACCAGTCTTTTCAAATTTGAATTCAGTTTCTGAAACATTGCAGGCCCATGAAGAGGAGCGCATGAAGCTTGAAAAGATGCGCGAAGAATGGATTAGCAATGTTTCGCATGACTTAAAAACGCCTCTCGCATCCATTCGAGGCTTTGCAGAATTGCTACGTGGACAAGACGTGATGGAATCGGAACGTGCAGAGTATGCGGAAATCATCGAACGAAAATCCATTTATATGAAGGATCTATTGGATGATTTTAATTTAACGATGCGCTTACGTAATCAGGAAATGCCATTACATCGTGAAGATACACGTCCCGCAAGCTTCGTCCGCGAAATAGTTATAGATGTATTGAACGACCCGAGATACAGCGATCACGCAATTTCATTTGAAGGCAACGCACACAATGCAATATGGAGTATCGACCGGCATTTAATGAAACGAGCCATTTTGAATTTCATTCACAACGCGATTATTCATAATGATCGTGACATAGCGATCACTATTAGTGTTTCGGATACAGGGCTCACAATCGAAGACGATGGGAAAGGCATTGCAAAGCAAGACATTGAACAAATATTCAACCGTTATTACAGAGGATCCAATACGGACAACATTCACGGCACTGGACTTGGGCTTGCCATTTCGAAAGACATTATCGAGGCACATGGAGGACATATTACATTGACGAGTGACATTGGAAAAGGAACGAAAGTAGAGATTTTCTTAAATTAAAAAGGTGCCTACTTTACAGGCACCTTCCATTACTTGCTTTCCACTACCATCGCCCCTTTGAATTAAGCCAATATCTTTCGCGTAGTATCCAAAATACGTTTGTTTGTTCCATGGTGTATACGTTCCGACAGCCAGCACATCGCGGTATTTCGTATCGCGTACAGTCCGTACTAAGTCCGTGCCAATAATCCAAGCATTTTCGTATGATACCGGCCCTATGTCGTTCTCATAAGGAAGGCAAATGAAAACCTATTGTTGGAATCATGAAGTTTTTGTTTTCACATTACTTTTTTCGCATCTGCAATGAGGTTTTCATAATCTAGTTTCGATAGGCCGTCATACCGTTTGATGACTTCGCCTTTCGGATTGATAAGGAAAAAAGATGTGCTATGTGCATATACATGGTCTTCTGGTCCTCCCCCGTCTAATACGGTTTTAAAGGATTTGTTGGATAGTTCTTTTATTTTGTCAAAGTCATATCCGGTCAAAAAGGTCATGTTTTCGAAGTTTGCATCATATATTGCTGCAAAATCTTGAAGTACTGCTGGTGTATCGAAATCAGGGTCTACACTAAAGCCAATGATTGGTGGTGTCATACCAGCGTCCCTTAGTGTCGCTAGAACGTTTACGATATTGGCTGTTGTTTGTGGGCAGACCATTTTACAGTTCGTATAGAAAAAATAAGCAATCCACCAGTCGCCTTTTAATTGTTCTGATGAAAATGTTTCATTATGTTGGTCTGTAAATTCGAAGTCTGCAACTGTCGCGGATATGTTTGATTCAATTTTTCCGTTACTACAAGCGACAAGTGTAAGTGTAAGTGTAAAGATGAGTAGGATGATGTTGAACGATGTATTTTTCAAAATAGTAACACCCTTTCTACTACAATATCAATGGATTATTATTTATTAAAAATAAGGACGTGAGGTTCATACTACGTCAAATATATATACGTAGTATGATCTTACGTCCCATTGCATGTATTCAAATTAACTGGCTGTTTATGCTTTTATTGCATTTGATTTCTTTTCAACTAGTAACCCGCTACCATCTGATAAGTACTTGTCAATTCCTTCAGCAGCACGGTATGCTAATGCACCGAGTGTACCTGTTTGTTGAGGAATTTTATGTGGTAATGCAGATGCTCCGATTACGAATAAATTATCCATATCCCAGACTTGAGAGTAGTTGTTTACTGCTGAAGTCTTTGGGTCATCTCCCATAATTACCCCGCCACTTGTTTCACCATATCCTTGTGTATGCCTCCATTCTTGAGGTGGATTACCCTTCTCAATAATGTCTGCTCCCATTTCCTTCATGATTTCTTCTGCACGTGCACTAAAGTACTCTGAGAATTTTTTATCTTGTTCAGTAACCGAGTGTGTAATTCTTAATAATGGGTCATTAAACATGTCCGTATAGTTTGGGTCTAAGTCCATATAGTTAAATTTCCAACCGAATGATGGTGACATGAATCCAACACTTAACATACGATTTGCGTAGTGAAGTGATTTTTCTTTAAATTCTTTCCCCCATCGTGGTGTGCCTTGTGGTACTGGGTTGGAACCAATCGGCCCTGAGCCACGTTGACGAATTTCACAAATCCCTCCACCGATAAAGCCTAAGTCAGAATTATCGATGTTGTCACTATCCAGATCACTAAATGTACCGCCTAAGGAACCTGAACCCATAAATAAGTTGAATTTTTTATCTTCAAAGAAACCAGTCGCACTTCCACCTGGAGATGCTAATCCGGCAGAGTTTTTACCAATAACTCCTTCGCCTGTTTTTGGATCATATGGTTTCCCAATTTCCGAAAGTAACATTAAATGTGTGTTAGAGATAGTGTAACCTGCTAAAACAACTACGTCGGCAGGTTGCTCATATTCCATTCCCGTCCGCATGTCTACATACAAAACACCGGAAGCTTTTCCGTCTTTATGTATCACACGGCGTGCGTAAGATTCTGTACGTATTTCATAATTACCTGTTTTCTTAGCTGTACGAATAACTGTTGCTACCGGGTCTGATTTCGCGCCGAAATCACAACCATACATCATACAGAATGAACAATATTGACAAGCGTTAATTGTTTCTCCATCCGGATTTTCATATTGCTCAGAAAGGTTGGCAGACGGTATCATAATTGGATGGTATCCCAATTTGGATGCTGCTTCTTTAAATAATTTTACTGGGTATGAAGGACGCATTGGTCCTGTAGGATAACTATCACTACGTGGTGGTCCCATTGGGTCATCTTCACCAGATGTACCAGCTGTTTTTTCGAATTGGTCAAAATAAGGTTCTAATTCTTCATATGTTATCCCCATATCTTGTAAATTCATATCTGCCGGAATTTTATCTTCTCCATATTTGTCAATCGTAATAGAACGTGCTTGGAGATCAAATTTACGTCCACGTTGTGTAACGCCTGACCAGTGTACACTACTACCTCCAACGTTGTTACCTTCAAAATTTTCACTTTGCGTTCGAAGTGGGAATGCTTCTTCATCTAAAGTACCGCGCGCTGTGACAGTTGAAATAGAGTTATCTGTCATAATTTCATAGCGAGATGCATAACGCAGCTCGTCTTTAGAGCCAACAAAATCACTATGGTCGTGATCCCTTCCTCGTTCTAGAGCTACTACCTTATATCCCTTCTTTGCTAGTTCTGCTGATGGGATTCCACCAGCCCAACCAGTACCCACTACGACAACATCTACTTTGTCTAATTTTATAGCCATGACAATCCCCCTGAAATATTACTTTATTTTTTAGCCCTGATAATCTTTTAAACTCATTCGTTCAATGATTTGGAATTTCTCTTCTTCGATTAAATCACTATAACCTGGACGAATTCCTGGATGTTCTTTCATTTTCCATCCCATCATATTCTTGTTTCCACCGTAAAGCGGGTCAGCATACGCTCCTTCAATCGTCATTTGACGTAATAAGTTAAAAAATGTAGGACCTTTAACACCACGCAATCCGATTTCTCCAGCTTCCATTGCTTTTAGTATCTCATCTTGTTGTTCGCCTTCTAAATCATAGAACTTTGCATCCTGGCTTCTTAGACTTTCAGCATTCAACTTTCGAATACCTTCAATAAACACTTCACCACGTGACATTAACGTCTGATAAGATGAGGCAACTTTTACTTCTTGAACAGGACCTTTCATATAGTCGAATTTATTCGAACCATACGGGCCTGCTAATTGTTTATCTATAAAATATGGAACACCTAAACCAATTGCACCTGGTCCATTACCATCTTCAGGGTAAATTCTTTCTACTGCTGCTTCTAATACATAAAAGTCTTCAAATCGAGTGAAAAACATTCTTGTTTCTGTAAATTCCTTTTTAGGTCTTTCATCTTTATTGGATGTTGTGATGTCTTTTGTAAATGGATTGCCGATAAATGAACCTAATAAACCACCACCAACAATACCACCAGCAACTAATCCCGAGTTTTTCAAGAAACGACGTCTCGATTCTTGTTCGGGCTGATTGTCCTCATTTTTCTTCTCTTGCTTTTTCTGATCCGACATATGCACCCCTCCTAGTAACATACTATGGTGTGACTAGCTTGAATTATGACGCACTGAAAACAGTTACATTGAGAATGACTTATCTAGCTAAACATCTCTGTAGTGTGAATATTATGTATAATACATTTCATAAGATGATAAAAAGGTTGTAGAATCGATAATATAATAGGAGTGGTGTATATGAACCTAGCGGCTATTGGTGTACCAGGATTAATTATTATTTTAGTAATTATTTTAATTATGTTCGGACCAAGAAAGTTACCTGAAATTGGTGGGGCAGTCGGCAAAACATTGGCGGAATTTAAGAAATCAACAAAGGAGATCATGGATTTTGACAATGAAGAATCGGAAGAAAAGAAAAAAATGTGAATAAAAGTAGGTGTTACGATGCCTGAAGAATCAAAAAGAATGAATGATCCAGCAGTATTCGGTCATTTAGACGAATTAAGAAGACAGTTAATCAAGTCGGCAGTAGTATTTACAATCGTTTTTATTTTCGCGTTAAGTACGATTCACTTTTGGTTTCCTTATATAATAAAAGACTATAAACTACTGATTCTTAGTCCATTTGATGTGTTGTCATTTTATATGACGATATCACTAGCCCTTTCGATTGGTTTGTCAATACCTTTTATATGTCACTTTATTTATCAATTTGTTAAGCCAGGTTTGACAAAACGTGAAAGTAAATTTTTTAGTTTATATACACCAGTTATTTTTCTATTGTTTTTATTTGGTTTAACGTTTGGATATCTAGTGATTAATCCGATTAGTTATAGTTTTCTAACAGGTTTAGGTGCAATTCATTTTGATGTGATGATATCCGCTAGTGAATATGCTCGATTTTTATTATATACAACCGTACCAATTGCTTTAATGTTTGAATTACCAATCGTTGCTTTATTTTTAGCAACGATTGAAGTATTGACGGTAGCAACAATGAAAAAAACAAGAAAATGGTCCTATGTTATTTTAGCGCTATTATCTGCAGTGATTACACCGCCGGACTTTATTAGTCAATTACTCGTTTTAATACCAATGATTTTATTATATGAAATTAGTATTCGTGTTGTAGCAAGAGTTGAGAAAAGGCGTCTTTTGAAACAAGAAGAGGAAGAGATGCTAGTAACCTAGCTTTACCATATGAATATATTATTTTGAAAGAGTTTGAAATTGGAGGAACAAGCATGGTGATACAAGGAAACGGTATTCCATCCTGTTGACGCATGTAACGCCCTAATATTTCGAACTCTTTTTTGTGTGTTGTTTAAAATTAATCGCTCCTTTTCAACATAAAAACTACTTCATTACCACACTTTTTTGATAAAAGGTACATGTACGACAAATTATCCGTTAATTTGTACAATCATGAATGTTTTCCACGTAGGTACTTATATTTTGGTCTGCTCGTAAATAATCTTGAACTATGACTGTTGATGTTGACAATAAAAGTGTATTACGCATATAATACATATTGCAGAGTGTATTAACCCATTAATACGTTTAAATTCTTTTATACCTTATATATGCACGAGGTGTAACTGCGCTTGAATGCAGTGGAAGACTTTTTTAAAGTTACTGTATGAATGACTTAATACGCACTTTTATCACGGCTGTATGACGGGTTTTACTACAATGCTTGAAAACAGATGCTATTTTTTTGCAATCACTGTATTACCCACTTAATACGCTAAACACATTACGTTTTTAGGAGTTGGATCTATGAAAGTCAAGTTTAATAATCGTGATCCTGTTTATGTACAAGTGATCCGGCATTTTAAAGAACAAATTGCCTCAGGTTACTTTGAACCCGGTCAGGAGATTCCATCGAGAAGAGAACTGGCGAATCAGCTTAAAATTAATCCAAATACGGCGCAACGGGCGTATAAAGAAATGGAGGAACAAGGTTTGATACTTACGGAGGGGAATTTACCCAGTCGCATTTCAAAGGATGAGCAAATACTAGAAATGGTTAGAGAGGAATTGATTTTAGAGGCCGTTGATGCATTCGTTCATTCGATTCGTTCAATCAATATTCCTATTCATGAGGCCCTGCATTTAGCGAAGGATAAGTATGAAGAAGGAAACTAATGGAATGGGGGATTCTTATGATTGAGATAAAAGATGTTACAAAAAAGTTTGGTAAGAAGAAAGTATTAAATGGTGTTTCTTTTACAGCTGAAAAAGGAAAGATTACTTGTTTAATTGGTATTAACGGTGTTGGGAAAACAACAATTATGAAAGCGATTATGGCATTAACCCCCATTGCGAGCGGTGAAATTCTGATCGACGGAAAAAAAATCCATAAAGAAAGCTATGAAAAAATAACTTTTATACCAGATACGATCACGATGTTGCCGCAAATGCAAATACGGGATGCATTCGTCTTCATGGCTGATTTTTACGACAGCTGGAATCAGGCACGAGCCAGTGAACTTCTTCGGTTTTTTAAGCTGCAGGAGACAGATCGAATTTCTGATCTATCTAAAGGAAATACCGCAAAAGTAAACCTGATACTCGGTTTAGCGATGGATGTCGATTATGTCTTAATGGACGAGCCGTTTTCCGGAATTGATATATTCAGCCGTGAACAAATAGCCGATGTATTTACGAGTCATTTAATTGAAGACCGGGGCGTCATTATAACGACCCATGAAATTAATGATATTGAGCATTTAATTGATAAAGTCGTTTTACTGGATAACGGCGTCGTTTTAAAAGAATTTGATACGGAAGAAATACGAGAAAAAGAAGGTAAATCGGTAGTTGATATAATGAGAGAGGTGTATGAAGCATGAAACAATATCTGAAGTTGGTCAATTTCGAGTTCAATCGATTTTTTAAACTGTATCTCGTTTTAATTGGAATTACGATCCTCACTCAGATCATTGGCGTTATTACAACAGCACGAATGCATGTAAATCGGGCAAATGAATGGATTAACGAGGAGCATATGACGAAGGGCGATATTCAACTCGCGCCGATCTCTTTTTATGATTTTTCCCAATCAGCTTGGTTTATGGGACCCATTGCACTTGGTGCTGCTACCCTGCTGATTTATGTTTTCTTTATTTGGTATCGGGACTGGCTCGGAAAAAATACATTTAGTTACCGCTTGTTCATGTTACCAATTGCGCGCATTCAAGTCTATTTGGCCAAGGCTGCAACGATTTTACTGTACGTTCTGGGCCTCATTGCACTGCAACTGCTTTTAATGCCAGTGGAGAACAAAATTTTAAAGTGGATAGTTCCAAGTGAGTTTCGTACCGATCTCTCTATTAATGAAATTACACGCATTCCAAATGTGGCTCTGTTAATACCAAACACTCTTGGTGAGTTTGTTCTTTACTATGCTGCTGGAGTAGGGGTTGTATCGATTGTCTTCACGGCTATTTTGTTTGAACGTTCTTACCGAGTAAAAGGAATTATGTATGGCATTCTTTTTTGTGCTGCTTCCCAACTCGTCCTTTTTGCACCGTTACTAGTGAATACATTTGTTTTGAAGAATTACTTTTATCCGACAGAACTATTTTTCATGGAATTAGCAACAGGTCTTGTTGTGGCAGCTTGCTCCATTTGGACTGCTAATTTCCTAATAAAAAATAAAGTAAGAGTTTGATGGGAGGTCACATACATGAAACGCTATTGGAAAATCTTTTCAATTTGTTTGGTTATCGTACTTAGTATTGGAACATTTTATATACAGTCGAGTTTCGCTACAAACAATCATGTGGAAATTGAATTTAAAAAAATAAGTGGCAATGAAAATGAAGTAAAGAACTTAATTTTAACCGGGGATTATCAGGCAGGCGATAGATCTCAATCCTTACAAATCACAAGTGAAGAAACAAATGATCCAAATCATTTACCTTTTCTCAAAAAAATAGAGAGGATGAGTGTTCCGCCGACTCTTGAAGGATTGGTAAAAGAGCGGAGGAGCTTTATGCGCAGCAAGGATTTAACAGCTAATCATTTCTTTGAAGATAAAAATACAGTAGCATATGCCCGAATTCAAGCGGAGAATTTTTATGAACAACCGTTGAAAGAATTAACCTTTGAAATTGAAGTACTCAATAAAAAATCAGAAAAAATTACGTCCTTAGAATTAGACGTACCAGAAAGAGAAAAGTACAGTTGGATGAGTGTTGAGAAGGTCCAAGTAATAGAGGGCGAATTAAAGATAATTACCCATAACCTTCTTATGGATGGCAGAGGTGAATTCCATGCATATACGGTTAATTTGAAAGGGCAAAAGATGGTACACAATGACACAATCGCTTCTACACCGACGGTAGAATATGGCTGGACTGATATACGAGTAATCAATGATGGAGATTACAATGAGAAAAGTAAATATCTATTGATTCACATTGAGGCTTCCGAAGAAAAAAGCATGCAAGATGATGGTCAACCAAACATAATCGCTAATGGATACGTGGTTTACGATATAGAAAATAACCAGACTAAAAAATTAGCTGTTCCTGATGAAATACTTGATTCTATAGGCGGAGCATCTGCTGTCTTTCACTCTACAATTTTTATTCCGTTACAAACAGCGAATGGTATAGAGGTCAACCAGTATGACATAGAAAACGAAAAATGGGATGAAAAACTGATATTTGATATAGCAGATACAACGGATGATGAAAATCCTTATTTGAAAGTGATGAATGGAAGGTTATATGCCGTTTCCGCAACAAATAAAGAGCATATCTTCTTTATAGGAGATTTGGAAACGGGAGAATCATTATATGAAGGGAAATTGGAAGTAAAAAGTCAAAGAAATAAACAGGAGGATTATCATCTATATATTTATGAGATTTTGGAAGGTGCAGATTTCTGAATTAGTTCAGAATGAGAATCTAGCACCTCTCACGATCTAAAAAATCATGCATACTCCTTGTATAGGTATTTATTTTCAACCTTTTTATTTTAGGATATCTGTACACCAAACTCTCACGTTATTTGTACATTCATGTTAATTCAAACAACTATGAATTTTTCACACGTGCTATTTTCCACCTACAAAGTTCATAAATGGATTAACTCGGTTGAAATAATGATAGATAATGCATAAAAAAGATTCAATCCAGTTGTCAGAAGTAAAAATTTCAAACTAATACGCCTTCTTAAATCAAACATATGTAACGAATACTCACTTGCATTTGGTTCTTATTTCGTTTCTTTTTTAGAATGTTTTTTATACTGCGAAACTTTCATATAGTAAAATTTCCGTATTGAGAAAATTCTTGTTTTAGTTTATGGTGAATGAATAGAAAGTAAAAGTTCTGATGAGTTAAGGATGATGGAAGGAGATTCTTTGCGCAATTATAAACGGCAGAACTTTCCACGTATGGCGGGTCATACTAAATACTTCGACTGACGTAAAGCGTTTTGAATTATAACAAGGCAGAATTGGTATAGCAGTTTTAAAAACTTCTAACACTGTGAGGGATTGAAACTTGACCGAAAAAACAATGGACATTGAGCAATTCGAATTAGAACTTTTAAATTTGATTAATAGTTTCTTGAAAAGCGTTGGCGGAAAAGGTCCGAAGCAAACCGAAGTCCGGTTGATGGGAGATACGATCGTCTATATTCTTAGAGGTATTTTAACAAAGCGTGAAAAAACATTAATGGTTAATACTGAGGGACGAAAAATGGTTTTGGATGCTAGAAGATCATTTATGGAATTAGTAAAAGAGCGTCGTAATACGGAATTCGAACAATTTCTTGGCTGCAAAATTGTTGAAAGCTATGAGTCTTGGAGTTTGGATGATGATTCTGCAGTTGCAGTCTTATTATTAGATAGGGCTATTTTCAAAAAAATATAAAATTCATTTGCAATGTACAGAAAATTATATATAATTAAAATTGATAGTATAATAGCGCACAGTTCCCCTGTGTGTCCCATATCATTCATAGCAATGGGTGGTCTTAAAAAAAGGCAAACCATAGCTGTTATCGACGGCTCCTCGTGAGCGGTCTATACGGCTATGGTTTTTTGTTTTCAATTTAATAAATGGTTATGGAGAGGATGATACGACTTGTTTACTGTCGAAAAAAATGTAGTCTATGGTGAAACTGAAGAAGAATATTTAACAGCAGATTTATACATGCCTTTGAAGTTCAATGAGCCTTTGCCAATTTTAGTACTTATTCATGGAGGGGCATTCCAGGCAGGTTCAAAAGAAATGTATAAAGAGTGGGGGGAAAAGTTTGCGCAAGAGGGCTATTTTGTAATGGCCATCAACTATCGACTAGCCACGCCCAACTACGCGTCTTTTCCAGCAGTAATTGAAGATCTGAAGCAAGCGATGAATTGGCTTGTTTTAAACGCCAATAAAAAAGAATTGGATATTAATAAAATTGGGTTGATCGGTGATTCAGCCGGTGCCTATTTATCGTCGTTATTTGCCTTAAGCAATCACTCGTTTAGTTATCGAGTTTGTTCTGTAATCGGGGTCTACGGACTTTATGATTTAGCTTATGAATGTAAAAATCCAATTATTGTTCGGGATGTGAATATGAACGAACGTCTATTAGGACTACCTTTCGATGGTAATGAAAGCGCTTTTTATGCCGCATCTCCAATTGCTCATATTCAAGATGCAATGGCAGTGCCAACTTTTGATACAAGCTTTTACTTAATTTGGGGTGAAAAAGATACAATTGTAAATCCAACCCAATCCTTATTATTTTATGAAGCTTTGAAAGAAGTGAACATTGAAGTTGAAATAACTAAAGTGGAAGACAAAGGACATTTTTGGTTCAATCAGTTACCAGGAATTGCAGGGGGAAAGGTAAATGATTACCCGAACAATGCCCTAATGCCTAATATATTGGACTTTCTGCATAGAACTGTAAAGCAAGCTTTAAATGGACATTATTCAAAAAGACAAATTCAAATATTAAGTAAAATTGGGGGAGATGTATAGAATGAAGGCACATGTAGAGGAGAATTTCGAAATTCTTGAAAAGGAAAAATCACAGGCAAATAAGGGCGGGATTAAATCGATTAGTAAAGTAACGATTTTAGTAACAATAATTTGCTGGTTTACAATTTTTGTCGAAGGTTACGATTTAGTTGTATACGGCGTTGTATTACCAGTTTTGATGGACCCAAGTGGGTGGGGACTAACGGCAACACAAGCGGGCGCAATGGGAAGCTATGCATTGCTTGGCATGTTTTTAGGTTCTTCGATCGGGGGCATCCTTTGTGATAAAATAGGAAGAAAAACTATCATCATCGCTTCTATCGCGCTCATGTCCATCATGATGGTACTGACCGCTTTAGCTCCCACACCCGAATTATTCGCAATATATCGTTTCTTGGCGGGATTAGGCATTGGCGGAATTGTCCCATCCGCCTCTGCGTTAACGACAGAATACTCTCCGGCAAAGTACCGCTCATTCTTCTTTGTTATTATGTATTCTGGTTTTGCTGTCGGTGGAGTAGCCGCTGCACTTTCTGGTGTGTTTTTCATTGAAAATTTTGGTTGGAGATCACTCTTTTGGTTAGGTGCAACACCAATTTTATTCATCCCATTCTTTATAAAATATTTACCGGAATCTATTAAATTTTTGCAGGCAAACAATCAGCAAGTGAAAGCAAAACGCCTTATTGAAAAATACCGGTTACCTGATGAGTTCGTGAAAGAAGAACAATCCGAAGGAACTGCCAACGAGTCAGCGTCTATTTTTTCCAAAAGGTACTTAGTTTCCACGATTTTGTTTAGCATCGTCTATATTGGTGCATTTTTGCTTATTTACGGTATGAATACATGGCTGCCACAAATTATGAAAGAAGCTGGCTATCCCATGAATTCTAGCTTACTATTTTTACTGGTTTTCAACTTATCTGCAGTCGTGGGTGGAATTATTGCCGGAAGAGTCGCTGATCGACTACAACCGAAAAAAGTCATTAGCTTTATTTATTTTTTGGCCGCAATAAGCATTCTTCTACTTAGTATTAAATTCAATACAGTGGTGCTGTATATACTTATCGCCATAGCAGGTTTCGGAACTACTGGAACGACATTCGTACTCGCAAGTTATGTGATGAGGCAATATAATGATCAAAATAGAGCTAGTGCCTTAGGCATTGCCTCGGCAATTGGCCGATTCGGCGCGATTGCTGGTCCATTATTGGTCGGGATTCTTATGGGCATGAATGCAGGATATGAAATTAATTTTTATTTGTTTGGGGTTGTAGCAATTCTCGCATCGCTAGTTATCTTGTTCATGCCGTCATTTAAATCAGTGAATGCTTCTAAATAATTCAAGAAATTTATTTTTCTATGAAATTCCCTAAAGGGTTTACAGCATTCAAAATCTTGCTGGAACCTTTAATAAATTTCAAGATACTTGTGCATAGAACTATCCAGTCTGGTTGTATATTTGCGTTAATTCAAACAGCTAGGAATGTTCCCCCACATAGTACTTACTTTAACCATTTCATAGAAAAAACCTAAGTAAAAGCAGACGGAAATCCGAGAATCCATTACAGATTCTCGGACACCGCTGCTTTTTATTTACTTAAGTCTAGTAAAGCCACACACTCCACATGACTACTATGCGGAAACATATCCACCGGTTGCACTTCCTTCGTCCGATACCCGCCATCTTCCAAAATCCGTAAATCCCGAGCGAGCGTCCCTGGATTACAAGACACATACACAACTTTCCCCGGCTTGTACTTCAAAATCGTTTCCAACAGTTTCTCATCGCAGCCTTTACGCGGCGGATCAACGACCAGAACGTCAAAAAGTTTGCCTTCCGCATACCATTTCGGAATCACGTCTTCCGCCGCGCCTGCCTCAAAATGCGTATTCGTGATGCCATTCAATTCCGCGTTACGCTTCGCATCTTGAATCGCTTGTGGAACAATTTCGACGCCATATACTTCTTTCGCTTGTTTAGCCAAAAACAATGAAATCGTGCCGATTCCGCAATACGCATCGATCACTGTTTCATCTCCAGTAAGGCCTGCATAGTCCAGTGCTTGCTGATACAGCACTTCTGTCTGGACAGGGTTCACTTGGTAAAATGAACGCGCTGAAATCTCGAACTCGATATCTCCAATCCGATCGATAATGACGTCGGCACCATATAGGTTGATCGTTTCATTGCCCATAATGACATTCGTATTTGCTGTGTTGATATTTTGCATGACCGATGTGACATTCGGGATTTCTTGCTGGATCAATTCAACAACTTCTTGCTTCTGCGGGAACTTTTTATGACGTGTCACGAGAACGACCATCACTTGATCTGTTTGCCGTGCCTTCCGGACAATCAAATGCCGCAACATGCCTTTATGTGTTCGTTCGTCATACGTCTCGATTCCAAGCTGCTGAATCTTACGCTTTAGCATCGCCATCAATTCATCCGCTTCTGTCGTTTGAATTATACAGACATCGGTATCAACGATTTGATGTGTGCGTGTTTTATAGAAACCTGCAATGACACGTCCATCTTCCGTGTCAAATGGAATCTGCGATTTATTGCGGTAACGCCATGGATCCTCCATGCCTTTGACTGCATGCACAGGAACATCCGGAAGTTTCGCGATACGATCCATGACATCACGGACAGACTTTCTTTTTTGGGTAAGCTGCGCTTCATAAGAGAGATGCTGCAACTGACACCCCCCACATGTCGGGAATACGTGGCACGGCGCTACAATCCGCTCCGAAGATGGTTCAATGACATCCAGCATTTTAGCAAATCCATACTTCTTTAATGTCTTCAGCACATGGACTTTGACCGTCTCACCTGGTAAAGCACCTGGAATAAACAGTGGATAGCCATCTACTTTCGCTACCCCTGCTCCGTCATGTGTTAAATCCTCTATTTTCACTTGTAATTGATCGTTTTTATTGACTGCAAAGCTCATGTTTTTTCCTCCATCTTTCAGATACTCCTAGTGTACCATGCGGGGCAAATGAAAAAACAGACGAAAATCACACGTCTGTTTTTTCACTTTCTTTATATTCACTTCTCGTTACAGCATCATCTTTCAAGACGACAAAGAACGAGAGTACAATGCCTGCTATGACGACTAGAAATGGAGCGTAGAATATCAAAAACTCATTCATTCGAATGCCTCCTTACGCATGATGATCTTCCTTGCCTTTAACATAATCTTTATTGAATAAGAACATCCGCAACAGCAAGTAGAGTGATGGGATGAGCAGCAACAGGCCAAATACGAAAGCAATGATTAATGCAATCGCCATTGCATGATTCGTAAAACTATCGTAAATGGTCAAATAGGGGTAAAGCAAATATGGATAATGGGACGCCCCGTATCCGAAGAAGGCGAAGACGAACTGACCTGCAAGCATTCCGAATGCCGCTCCATATTGACGACGTTTCCAAATAAGGAATACTGTACCGAGAAACAGCAAGAACGACAGCAGGAACATCGGCCAGAAGCGCTGGATATTTTCGTAATGAAGCGGATTGTGTTTCCGCAGTTCGAAAATGATGCCTCCTGCCGTGATGATCGTCGGCAACGCCCAAATGAGCGCATACTTCCTTAATAAATCCGTTGCCTCCCGGTCACCTGCTTTATTGGCATACCACGTCAAGAATGCCGCCGAAATATATAGGGTAGCTGCAATACTCAAGACGACGATCGACCAAGTAAGCGGACTGGTGAACAACTTCCAGTAATCAAGCACCGGCTGTCCGTCTACTAATTCAACAAATCCACCCTCGGAAATGGTCAGTACGATGGATAACGATGCAGGCAACAATAGACCCGCTGCACCGTAGGCAAAGGAGTATCCCTTATGACCACGGGCACCGTAAGTTTCAAAAGCATAATATGAACCCCGTATAGCCAGCAGGATAATCCCGAAACTCACCGGAACGAGCAAGGTCGTTCCATAATAGAATGCAGTTTTCGGGAAGAAGCCGATGATTCCAACGAAGAAGAACACGAGAAATACATTGGTGACTTCCCATACAGGTGACAGATAGCGCTGGATGACATTCGTCAAAATCCGTTGCTTACCGGTTAATACACTATAGGCATTGAAAAATCCTGCTCCAAAGTCGATCGCGCCGATCATAATATAACCGAATAAGAACACCCACAATACTGTGATTCCAAGAATCTCGATATTCATTGAATATCACCGCCCTTCACTTGCTGCCGGTCAGCGATTTCCTGCTCTACAGGGTTCCGGATGAACATACGGCGGAGCACGACAACGCTGCCGATGCCGAGTACTAAGTAAAGAAGTGCGAAGAGTACTAACATCGTAGGTACTTGCCCACTGCTTGTGGCACCTTCAGATGTGCGCATGATATTGCGCAAAATCCATGGCTGGCGTCCGACTTCAGCTAACCACCATCCTGCTTCGAGTGAAATGAAAACCAGTGGACCACTTATGACAATAAGCCATCGGAATAACCGCGACTCAACGAATGACCATTTTCTCCACATACCGATCCAGAAAATAGCGGATAATGCGAGCAGTGTCATGCCAATCGTCACCATAATATCGAATAGATAATGGATGTAAAGCGGCGGTGTGTCTTCTTCAGGGAATTGATCCAACCCAATGACTTCAGCTGTCGGAGAGCCGTGTGCCAAGATTGACAAGGCGTATGGGATTTTAATGGCATATTTGACTTCACCATCGTCCAGCACACCATACAGCATCAATGGCGCATTTTCTTCTGTTTCAAAATGCCATTCTGCAGCCGCCAACTTTTCCGGCTGATATTCTGCTAAATACTTTCCTGACAAGTCGCCGACAAGTGCTGCACTTACACTGAATATGAAACCAACTTTCAACGTCAGATACAATGCTTTCTTGTGATAAATATGGTTCGACCCACGTAACAGACGAAATGCAGCGATCGCAGCCAATAAAAAAGCAGAAGTCATATAAGCCGTTCCAACTACGTGTGCCACTTTCGTCGGCATCGCCGGGTTAAACATTGCTACAAGTGGATTCACATTAATGAGCTCATTATTTACCAAGTTAAAACCTTGCGGCGCATTCATGAACGCATTCACTATTGTAATGAATACAGCCGAGAATGATGCCCCAAGTGCAACTGGAATGAGCAACAGGAAATGCTTCTTCTGATTTTCGAATCGATCCCATGTGTATAAATAAATACCGAGAAAAATTGCTTCAAAAAAGAAAGCGAATGTCTCCATGAATAATGGCAATGCAATAACATTCCCTGCAAGCTCCATAAAATTCGGCCATAGAAGCGACAGCTGTAAACCGATTGCCGTCCCCGTTACGACACCAACAGCTACAGTAATGACAAAGCCGCGAGCCCAACGTCTTGCAAGTAAAATATAATGTTCATCGTTTTTCTTAATACCAACCCATTGAGCCAACATGATCATGAGCGGCACCCCAACGCCAATCGTTGCATAGATAATATGGAATGAAAGCGTTAGTTCCGTTAACACCCTTGAATAAAAAACCGAATCCAAAAAACTCACCTCCAGAATTTACGAAAATAACCTTCCAATAATTGATATCAGCATAATACCGGCTACGCCAAATGCTAACCACATTAGCCGTCTTTCCTGTTTTTTATACATGAATTATCACTTCCTCGCACAGTCCTTCTATAGTCTTTCCCGCAAAGCCACTCTTCTTAACCTATTTGTTGAAATTTAGACGAAATTTTTCTCCTACAGTTCACGAAGTTGTTGTATACTGATTGATTAATACATTTTACTTGTCAATAGTTAAAATTTACAGTATAATGGATTAACTATAGAGAGGTGAAATATATTGAAAAAAGTCAAGAGAAAAGTATTAGCTTATATTACAAAAGGGGAAGGAAGACACCGGAAACTGCTAGTATATGAGCAGAAGGATCAGCCGGAGGCAGGTCTGCAAGTTCCAGGTGGCACGATTGAACGGAACGAACTTTTATTGGATGCATTATATCGAGAAATTGAAGAAGAATCCGGTATCCTTCGAGATGAACTTGTATTGGAAGGGAAAGTGAAAGCTTCGAAATTTTTCCCCGAAGACAAAAACGTCATTTATCAACGTACTATTTTCCATTTTTCTTATTTAGGAGAAGACAAAAACGAATGGGAATATCGTGTTGAAGGTGAAGGTAAAGACGCAGGTCTATTATTCAGCTATCGTTGGTTGCCATTGAATGCGGTTCCAAAACTAGCTGCTAAACAAGGAGAAGCAATTGAATACATCTGATATTGACCTGATACTTTGCTTAGTGCATAGTTCACGACAACTTAATCTTATGCAATAAAAGACTATTCCATCCGAACTTACGTCGATAATTGGAATAGTCTTTTGCTTTTTTATTCGATTTCTTGTACTTTATCTTGTGGACGCAATCTCTGCAGCGGTACAAACATCTCGATGTGACGGTATAAGTTCTCAAAGGTAGCCGGTAACACTCCACCATACTCTCCATCCAAATTCAAAAGCACTTCATTTTTCGAAGTAACGACAACTTTCTTTGCTTTCGCTTGGATCACGAGTGGGTCATCCAAATGTTCTCCTCTCGAAGCAAGCGTCACCACTCGAATAAATTCCGCTATGTTACATTTTTTCAAAATGAGCAATGTAAAATATCCATCATTTATGCTAGAATCAGGAGCCAACTTTTCAAATCCGCCAACAGAATTTGTTAACCCGATCAAAAACATCATAGCTTCATCATCAAATACTTGCCCATCATACTCTATCCGCAAATGACTCGAGTGAATGGACGGCAACATTTCGATTCCTTTTAAATAATAGGCGAGTTGCCCTAGCACTGTCTTCAGTCGACTCGGCACTTCATAGGTCAGTTCCGTCATACGACCCCCGCCGGCAATATTAATAAAATAACGGTCATTCATAAGTCCAACATCCACTGGAGTCGTATCCCCATCACAGATAATATCGACAGCTTGATCAATATCTCTCGGAATACGTAAAGCCCTAGCAAAGTCATTGGTCGTTCCCATTGGGATCAATCCAATTTTCGGACGTTTTTCAAAATGTCCTACTCCCTCTACCACTTCGTTGAGCGTGCCATCACCACCTGCCGCAATCACGATATCAAAGCCTCTACGGACTGCTTCTTTCGCCGCTTCCGTCGCATCGCCTTCACAAGTCGTTGCATGGGCGGAAGTTTCATAACCGGCTTTCTCCAGTTTTTCGAGGACTTCTGCCAAATGCTTACGGAAGGCTTCTCTTCCTGCAGTCGGATTATAAATGATACGTGCACGTTTCATACACTTTCCCCTCGATCCTTTCATGTCTGAAAATACAGATAAAATTCAGACCTTTACCATCATCGTATGAATTGATATTTCTACTTAATTCGTTTGTTGTAAAACAGGCAACCATGTAGAGCGGATATCATCATAGACCGCTAGCCAGTTTGTCGGCTTCGCTGTATATTCTGACATCAACTGCGAATAAAACGCCTTTTGCTTCTCTTCAAAGTCAGCTGCATCTTTGTTCGGCAATTGAGCACGGCCCTTCATCACATACTCTTGAAGTATCGGTGCTCGCGGCCCCCACTTGGACAATACTTCACCGTCTGAATCCAATAATAAATACACTGGGATTGAACGTCCACCATTCGTCAAATAACGGTCAATCAAATCTAAATTTTCATCCCGCAGTACAGCACGGACATCGAGCATAGCAGCTTCTGCAACCCTTCGTAAAATTGGATTATTCAGCATGGCGTCGCCGCACCAATCTTCAGTGATGACTAAAATATGGGGTTGTTTTTCTTTCAGTATTTCAATAAATTCATCATCCTGTGGCACTTCAAACTCATTATAGATCAAAAAACTATTGTCTTTATGTGTTTCCATTTGCTCCATATACTCTTGAAGTGATACGGCTTCCTCAAAATATTGCTGTTCTGTTTTCATGACAATCCCCTCCTGTTTGATGCATATCATTAAGTCAAAAAACGCCCAGGTCGGACTCTCTTTGTCTCTCCTGGAACGTTTTCGATTCACTTGATCAGCTTACTGTATTATCGTTTTTTTATTTCTTCCATCAATAGCTTATTAACAAGCGGTGGGTTCGCTTGTCCTTTTGTCGCTTTCATCACTTGACCGACTAAGAAACCAACTGCGCGATCTTTACCGTTTTTGAAGTCTTCGATGGATTGCTCATTCGCATCTAGGATTTCCGTGATGATCGTACGCAATGTACCTTCATCGGAAATTTGAACAAGACCTTTTTCCTTCACGATATCTGCAGGGTTTCCGCCTTTTTTCGCAAGATCAGTAAATACTTTCTTAGCGATCTTAGATGAAATCGTTCCGTCCGTAATCAACTTCACAAGTTGCGCTAAATTTTCAGGCGTCAATGGCGTGTCATGCAATTCTTTTGATTCTGCATTCAAATAAGCAGAAACATCGCCCATCAACCAGTTGGATGCTAATTTCGGATCAGCTCCAGCTTTCACAGTTGCATCAAAGAAATCGGACATTTCCTTCGTCAATGTCAAAACATGTGCGTCGTATTCTGGAAGATCCAATTCTGAAACATAGCGTGCTTTACGGGCATCCGGCAATTCAGGGATTTCCGCACGTACACGATCCATCCATTCTTGTTCGATATGCACTTCAGGCAAGTCCGGATCATTGATGAAACGATAATCGTTGGCACTGCCTTTAATCCGCATAAGAACAGTTTCGCCTGTCGCTTCATCGTAGCGGCGTGTTTCTTGCTGAATCGTACCGCCAGATAGCAATACTTTTTCTTGACGCGCAACTTCATTTGCAATACCGCGACGGATAAAGTTGAAGGAATTCAAGTTCTTCAATTCCGTTTTCGTGCCGAATTCTTCTTGGCCGAATGGACGCAATGAAATATTCGCATCACAACGAAGCGAGCCTTCCTCCATACGTACGTCAGATACTCCCGTATATTGGATGATGGCTTTTAGTTTCTCTAAGAATGCATAAGCTTCTTCTGGAGAACGAACATCCGCCTCTGTTACGATTTCAATTAATGGTGTGCCTTGACGGTTTAAATCGACCAATGAATAGCCGTTTTCCGTGTGAGTCAATTTCCCCGCATCTTCCTCTAAATGCACACGTTCAATACGGATTTTCTTCTTCTTGCCTTCTACTTCGATCTCAATCCAGCCGTTTGACCCTACAGGACGCTTGTCCTGAGAAATTTGATAGGCTTTTGGATTATCCGGATAGAAGTAATGCTTGCGGTCAAAGTTCATAATCGGCGCGATGTCACAGTTCAGTGCCATAGACGCTTTCATACCGAATTCAACTGCTTTTTTATTCAATGTAGGCAGGACACCAGGATACGCGATGTCTGTCACATGGATATTTTTATTCGGCTCCGCTCCAAAATGAGCAGGTGCAGGAGACATAATTTTCGTATCTGTTTTTAATTCTACGTGAATCTCAAGTCCGACAATTGTTTCGAAGTTCATGATTAGTTCCCCTCCCGAATCGCTGGAGTGCGCTTGTGGAAATCTGTTGCTTGCTCATAAGCATGTCCTACATTATAAAGAGTTTCCTCATCAAAGTGCTTGCCCATGATCTGCAATCCGACCGGCAGTTCATTTACGAAACCACATGGTACGGAAAGTGCTGGACGTCCTGTCAAGTTGGCAGGAACCGCTAATACATCATTTGCATAATGTACCAGCTGATCGCCTCCTGTTTCGCCAAGTTTGAAGGCAGTCGTTGCAGCAGTTGGCCCGATGACTACATCGTAGTTTTCAAATACCTTATCGAAATCCTGTGCGATCAATGTGCGGATTCTTTGTGCGCGTACATATAAATCTTCATGGTGGTCAGCACTCATCGCGTATGTACCAAACAATATACGCTTTTTCACTTCATCACCAAAACCTTCTTGGCGCGTGCGGAAGTACGCTTGCTCCAAGTTTTCTGCGTTCTCAGTGTGATAGCCATAACGCAAACCGTCAAAGCGGGAGAGGTTGGATTGTGCCTCAGATGAAGAAATCACATAATACGTAGTTGGTGCGTACTGGACATGCGGTAATTCCACTTCTTCGCAAACCGCCCCTAATGATTCCAATACTTTTAACGCTTCTTTGACAGTAGCTGCGACTTCAGCATCCACACCTTCACCTAAATAAGCAGATGGAACCGCCACTTTCAGTCCTTTTATATCTCCTGTCAAAGCGGCTTTATAATCAGGTACTTGCTTTGCAGAAGAAGAACTGTCATTGTCATCTTCTCCAGCGATTACGCCCAGCAACAACGCATTGTCTTCAACCGTACGTGAGAACGTACCGACTGAATCAAGTGAAGAACCGAAAGCTGTCAAACCAAAACGGGAAATTCGACCGTATGTCGGCTTCATTCCAACTACTCCACAAAAAGCGGCCGGCTGGCGCACTGAACCGCCTGTATCCGAACCTAGTGAAAGTGGTACTTCTCCTGCCGCAACTGCCGCTGCTGAACCGCCTGAAGAGCCGCCTGGTACATAGTCCGTATTCCAAGGGTTCAAGGTGTTACCAAAGAAAGAAGTTTCTGTTGTAGAGCCCATTGCAAACTCGTCCATGTTCAACTTCCCTACATTGATAGCTCCAGCAGCTTCTAATTTATCCATTACTGTTGCATTATACACCGGCACAAAATCTTCCAGCATTTTACTTGCGCACGTTGTCGTCATATCTTTTGTAACAATATTATCTTTAATACCGACCGGAACACCAAAAAGCGGGCCGCGTGCATCAGCAGGCGCCTGATCAAGTTGTTCCGCACGTGCTGTTGCTTCTTCTTTCGCTACATGAATGAATGCGTGGATCTGCTCTTCTGTCTTTTCGATCGTTTTTAATGTTTCATTCGTTAGTTCTGTAACCGTGACTTCACCTTTTTGTAAAAGCGCTTGAAGTTCTGCGGCTGTTTTACTTGTTAACGTCATCACTTTTCCTCCTACTATCATTGTGCCATGAATGTTCTTGTATACAGCAAATCCGTTTTATAGGATATCTGGTACTTTAATCAGACCATCTTCCTGGTCTTCTGCACTTGCAAGCATCTTTTCACGGTCCAAGATATCTTTTGGCTGATCTTCACGCAATATGTTGATCATAGGAACTGGGTGCGTCATTGGCTCGACACCTGTCACATCTACTTCTTTTAAGTTGCTGACACTCTCAATCAAATCTGCAATTTGCGCAGAGAAATTCTCTTTGTCTTCTTCGGATAGACCAATACGGACAAAATCCGCAAAATATTTGACGTCATCTTTCGAAAATGTTGTCATACATCGTTCCTCCTCATTCTGCAATCGTACAATTTATCATACCATCTAATTAGATAGTTGAAAAGTTCGTGATGCCAAGAACTGTCATGTTAATAACCGTAGACGTGCACCAATGGTTCGTTGTTATTCCCTTCTGTGACAATCAATACTTCCGGTCCGTTGACAGAGGTGACACTCACTTCGAGCGGGACATCTTTAAAATGCGTTTTCACTAGGGACGTTAGGTACTGAGAAAAGCCAATCAGCTCACTCTTGCCAAAAAACTGAATGGGAATTTCTATATGCAGCGATTTCAGCTTCTGATCTTTGTAAAACGCTGTACCGACGACATTTACAAAACTTTCAAAGTAATCATCGATATCCTGCTTGAAATTCTTGAACGTTGTATTCAAATCTCGATAGTTTCCTGTTGACGATGAAGCCGGGAGCAAGACATACGTTTCATCGACTTCTTTCCAACCAGTGAATTCACTTTTCCCCTTTGGAGCGAATGCAGTAGCAAAGTAGGTGCCCGGTACAATATCATTTCGACTCTTCTGTTTAAAGAGACCGACCGCAATCGGAATATCTGCTAGTTCCGGTTTATCACGTAGCCTCTTCAAAATAATATCGGCCATCTGCTTTCCTTTTTCCTCTATCGTCTTGTCATCAATTGAACGTTCATTTCCTTCTCTTGGATAATAAAGCGAATTCATCGCAAGACCGATCGACACGCCTGCCAGTTTCACTTTTTTATCATCCGTCATTTCCAAATAGTTTTGCTCTACTATATGTGCCAAGTAGATCGGTGCTTTTTCCGCTATCTGTTCTGGCGTCATATCATCTTTGATTGCAGGATTAAGTCCTGCTTCATAATTTGATTTTCGTGATAGCCACTCTTTTGCGGTATCCCGGTCAATATATTGGCCTTCTTGGAAGTAATAATTTTTCGGATCAAAATACTGCGTTGAAAGACGCAGCAGACCTTCTTCTGTTTCCTGCATATCGTATTTGGTGTTCAAGTTACTGACAACCAATCCTCTGCTCGCACTCTTCTTGAATGGCACAGGTGTCCGATAATATTCGTCTTTAATTTGCTCGTCGGGGATGAGGACCATTTCCTGATCGCTTTCCTCCGTCTCCTGAACTGCTTTTTCCTGGTCGCCACCAGGAGTCGGCAAGCATCCTGTCAGTAACAAGGCTGACAATACACTGGGAGCGAGCCATTTAGTCGTTCTTTTCATTCTTATCCACTCCAAGGGCGTCAAGCATAGCTTGCTCGTCCCAAATTTCGATCTCTAGTTCCTCTGCTTTGGTTAATTTGGAGCCGGCATCTTCACCTGCGATGACCAGATCCGTTTTTTTGCTGACACTCCCGCTAACAGTTCCGCCGAGCGCTTCAATCTGCTCTTTCGCTTCACCGCGTGTTAATCCTGTCAATTTCCCGGTCAGTACAACTGTTTTCCCTGCAAATGGTCCAGTTGTCGGTAATTCTTCACGTGTGACACCTTTGTACACGGTATTGACTCCGTATGCCCGCAGTTTGTTCATCACTTCTTGTACTTCATCCGTACTAAAATAAGTGACCACGGCATCCGCTACAATATCACCGATCTCAAAGATGTTCGTCAATTGTTCTGCCGTCGCCTTTTCAAGAGCATCAAGTGTGCGGTATTCTTCCGCCAGGATTCTTGCAACTTTTTCACCGACATGACGAATTCCAAGACCAAACAAAAGTTTTTCCAATGAATTTGCCTTAGATTGTTCGATTGCGTTTGAGATATTTGTTGCAGACTTATCACCAATTCGTTCAAGAGTACATAGTGATTCCTTCGTTAACGTATAAAGATCTGAGACATCTTGTACCAGGTTGGCCGCATATAATTGCTCAACAAGCTTTTCACCGACTCCTTCGATATTCATCGCTTTTCTTGAAACGAAATGAATGAGAGCTTCTTTCATTTGAGCAGGACATTTCGGATTCATGCAACGCAGTGCTACTTCGCCTTCGATCCGCACCAATTCTGAACTGCAGATCGGGCAATTGGATGGCATATGAAAAGGCTCTTCTTCACCTGTCCGCTGGTCTTTGATTGCCAAGACGATTTCAGGGATGATATCGCCTGCTTTACGCAGAACGACCTGATCACCAATTCGAATATCTTTTTCGCGAATCAAATCTTCATTATGCAAGGAAGCACGTCCGACAGTCGTTCCTGCTACACGTACTGGTTCTAAAATTGCGGTCGGGGTAACAACCCCTGTACGGCCGACGCTAAGTTCGATATCAATCAGTTTCGTCCGCACTTCTTCTGCCGGAAATTTATAGGCAATCGCCCAGCGCGGGCTTTTCGCCGTATAGCCAAGCTGTTCTTGCGCTTCAAAGTTATCCACTTTTATGACAATCCCGTCAATTTCATAATCGAGCGCTTGACGATGCTCTGTCCAGTATGCCACGTAATCCAAGACTTCGTCGATTGTCGCACAGCGTTTACGTTCTTCATTCGTCGTCAAGCCGAGCTGATCCAACTTATCAAGCGCGTCTGAGTGGCTGTCCAAATTATATGCTTCAGCATCTCCACCTACTGCATAAATGAATGTGGCCAAATTTCGACTGGCTGCTATTTTGGGATCCAGTTGACGCAATGAGCCCGCTGCCGCATTTCGCGGATTGGCGAATGGCACTTCCCCCGCTTCGTCACGATCTTCATTAAGCTTGGCAAAAGAGCGTTTGGGCATATAGGCTTCACCGCGCACTTCAATCGTCAGCGGTTGCTGCAATCGAAGAGGTACGGAGCGAATCGTTCTTAAATTTGCTGTGATGTCCTCACCTACTGCCCCATCTCCTCGAGTGGAGCCTTGCACAAGTTGGCCGTTTTCATATTGCAACGAAACTGCAAGACCATCGATTTTCAATTCACAAACATACACTACACTGCCAGCAGCTTCCTGCACACGTCTGTCAAAATCCCGCAAGTCTGCCTCATTAAATGCATTCGCTAAACTGAGCATCGGATACCGATGAACGACTTTGCTAAATACTTCGAGCGGTGTTCCGCCCACTCGTTGTGTAGGAGAGTCCGGATAAATTAAATCCGGATGCTCTTCTTCTATAGCGAGCAATTCCTGCATTTTTGCATCGTATTCTGAATCAGGAACGATTGGTGCATCCAAATCGTAATAAGCATGCCCATATTCATGCAAGATCTTATTCAGTTCCGCCACTCGTCTTTCTAGTTCTAACACATCATCCATCGGTTCTCTACACTCCTCATGGAACGGTTTATTCTTTTTCAATTGGTGCAAATTTCGCTAGCAGGCGCTTAATACCGACGGGATTCGGAAAGGCAATGTCGAGTTCCAGGTCATCTGCCGCTCCTTTGACACTGACGACTGTGCCGGTTCCCCATTTTTTATGTGTTGCTTTATCGCCGGGCTTCCACTGCAGCTTTTCCCCGCCGCTTTCATTATAAACAGGACGTTTCACTGCTGGTTTCGTTACTCTCGGTTTAGCAGGTGCCCTATCAAACGGTACACTCATGCCGTTGCCGTCCGCCAACATTTCTGTCAGTTCTTCTGAAATCTCATTCAGGAAACGTGAAGGTGAGTTGAAGTTAGAACGACCAAACAACATACGATAACCTGCACAAGTGAGGTAAAGCCGCTGTTCTGCACGGGTAATTGCCACATATGCCAGTCTGCGTTCTTCTTCCATTTCTTCAGAATCCGCAAGTGCACGAATATGAGGAAAGATGTTCTCTTCCATACCGATGACGAATACGACTGGAAATTCCAGACCTTTTGCTGCATGCATCGTCATTAGGACGATTTTTTCGGTGGAAGAGTTCTCTTCTTTATCTAACGTGTCAATATCTGCTACCAATGCGAGATCGGTAAGGAATGCAATCAGTGAACGTTCGCTTTCCTCTTCCTCTGCGCGCTTTTCAAATGCCTCCGTAACAGATAAAAATTCTTCAATATTTTCTAGACGGCTTTCCGCTTCAATGGACTTTTCCTTTTCCAACATGCTGCGGTAACCAGACTTTTCAATAACTTCCTTCACTAGTTCCGTAACGGATAGGTATTCTTGCATTTGACTGAAACCATCGATCAACTCGCGAAACTTAACGGCTTCATTTGCTGCTCTTGCAGGCAAGCCCATAAAATCGACTTCCTGCAACGAGTCGAAAATCGATCGATCATTTTCCATAGCAAATACAGCCATCCGCTCGAATGAAGTAGCACCAATGCTTCGTTTCGGTTCATTAATAACTCGCGCAAATGCGAGATCGTCGTCATTGTTTGCGATGAGACGAAGGTATGCAAGCAGGTCCTTAATCTCTTTTCGATCATAGAACTTTGTGCCGCCGACAATCGTATAATCGAGATTGGACTTCAATAAATATTCCTCAATTAGACGGGACTGTGCATTCGTACGGTATAAAATCGCAAACTGATCCAATGTTAATCCTTTTTGTTCTTTCAGCTCTATAATTTGCTGGACAACAAACTGTGATTCGTCTTTTTCATCCCGCGCTTTGTAGATGGAAATTAATTCACCCTCAGGATTGTCCGTTCTCAGTTTTTTATCATAGCGGCTTTTATTATTGTTAATCACTTCATTCGCGGCTTGTAAAATCCGCTTCGTGGAACGATAATTTTGTTCCAATAAAATTACTTTTGCTTCTTTATAATCTTTCTCAAATGATAGGATATTGCCAATATCGGCACCCCTCCATCTGTAGATCGATTGGTCAGAGTCGCCCACTACACACACATTACGGAATTTCGACGCCAGCATCTGGACTAAACGGTATTGTGAAAAGTTGGTGTCTTGATATTCGTCCACGTGAATATACTGGAACTTATTTTGATAATACTCCAATACATCCGGCACACGTTCAAACAACACAATCGTCATCATAATCAAGTCGTCAAAATCCATTGATTGGTTTTGACGCAGTTTTTTCGTATATCGTTCATAAATATCCGCGACAGTTCGCTCATATGGATTTTGCGGATTACAGTTCTTGCGAAATTCATCTGAATTGATGCATTCATTTTTTGCATTACTGATTGTTCCGAGCATCGCACGGGGATCATATTGCTTCGGATCAAGATTTAATTCTTTCAATACTCTCTTAATCGCTGACAATTGATCAGCGCTATCTAAAATCGTAAAATTCTTGGATAGTCCAATGCGATCTACATTTCTGCGAAGTATTCGAACGCACATGGAGTGAAATGTAGAAACCCACATTCGCTCGCCAGATCCTGCGCCGAGCAATCCGTCAATCCTTTCACGCATCTCGCGTGCCGCTTTATTCGTGAATGTAATAGCTAAAATATTGGAAGGGTACACTTGCTTTTCCACAACCAAGTATGCAATTCGATGAGTCAGCACACGTGTCTTTCCGGAACCTGCGCCTGCCATGATTAACAACGGACCTTCTGTTGTTTTCACTGCACGCGCTTGCTCTGGATTCATGCCTTTTAGTAAGCTTTCTGATAGTTCTTTCATGTAAGTACCGCCTTCTTGGAACATTTGTTCTTATTATACTTTAATTAAACCGATAAAGGAACAGATTTCACAGCATTTACAGTAGCAAGTGCACTTTTCAAATCATCATATAAGACATTTCCTACAACTACTGTATCTGCAATTGCTGCCATTTCTTTCGCCTGCTCTTTCGTCCGGATTCCACCGCCGTAAAATAAACGTGTGTTTTCCAACAACTCTTTGGCTGCTCTCACAATTTTCGGATCGCCGTACTGTCCACTGTATTCCAAATAAAATATCGGTAAAGAAAATAAATGCTCTGCCATGCGTGCATAGGCTTGTACATCATCTTCATCCGGCACTTCCTTCACACCTGTCAGTTGAGCTGCTTTACAATCGGGGTTTAGGATACAGTAGCCTTCTGTAATAATTTCATCAAAATTCATCATATGGCCGTACTCGCGAAGCGCTTCATGATGAAGACCGTTCAGCCATTTTGCGTCAGATGTATTTAAAACGGTCGGAATAAAATAGTAATCAAATCCTGGTGTTACGGATTCTACTGTGGAGACTTCCAATGCGAGGGGGACTGAGAAACGACGGAAACGCGCAAGTAAATCGAGAACATTTTCTAATGTGACTCCGTCAGAACCTCCGATTATAACCCCATCTGTTCCGGATTCAGCAATTGCTTCAAGCTGTTCATCCGTTAATTCTTTAGCTGGGTCCACTTTAAAGGCATGCCGCCATGTATTGTAGTCCATGTTTTTGTCCACCTTCTTTTTCGTAATTTTCATGTGTACTGAAAGCAGTTTACTTTATAAGCATTTTAAAAAACCGGTGGGAGGTTCCCCCGGCCGGTTGGGTTATTTATTTTTTCGGTTGGTTGTTTTTGAGTTCGGGATAGAGGCGGTCTAGCATGAGGTTATAGCCTCCGGATCCGTAGTCTACGCATCGGCGTATACGGGAAATGGTAGCTGTGCTGGCCCCGGTTTCTTGCTGAATACTATCGTACGTTTTTTTCAGCCTAAGCTTATGAGCGACGTCAAAACGCTGTGCTAAAGATTGGACTTCGCTCATCGTGCATAAATCATCAAAAAATTGATAGCACTCCTCTAAGTCATCCAACTCTAAGACCGCTTTAAATAATCGGTCTAGTTGTTCACCGCGTATTTTATCAATTTGCATGTCCTCACCCTCTCTTTGTCGATCTTATGGAGTATAAGTTACGGAAGTAGAAGGGCCTGAAATAGAGGGTACGACATGGATCCAAGATTTACCCGCCGTTAATTTAACAGGTAACCCTTGTTCTAACGGCGTTAAGAATCCATCGATGTTTTCCCACTCGATCGTTTTGGCAATCCCTTCATGGAATAGCACAGCCTTACCGCCTGAATGAAGATCAATTGCTTGTCTACCCTCTTGATCTACTGTTTGGTGATCCATTTCCATTACGATCACGTTCGCTAATTCAACTCGCCGTTCATTCAATTTGTCGACCGTATCAATGCCATTGACAGAACGATAATAACGATTGGTCTCTTCATCAAAATGATACGTACTGCTAAAATTCGGATTCTTGCCATACGATACAATAACTGATGAAGCCATATCTCCTATTTTATCACTATCTTCAGGATTTAGGAAAGAAAAGACCGGCATCTTGGAGATCTTTTCGGACGCGCCCGTCGTTTCAAATGCCTGTGTTATATGTTCTTTGGAAATATATGAATTATGCGGTGCTTTTCGATCGGGAGACCGTTCAAATAAAGTGCCGTCATACTGCATACCGTTCACATGATCAACCGTTCCACTGTCCAGTAACTTTTTCGCTTCTGGACTGTAGCCATGTGCAATATAAAATGCATCCATTCCTTCGGCAAGGCGAACAAAATAATCACGCGCACTGCGGATCGGACCGATTTGGTCGGGTATCTCACTATGAAATAAGGCTAAGTATCGTGTTACTTCGCCTTCCGCCATAAATTCATAGATCAGATCTGCATCCGCGATCCCGGACTGTGGGCGGGCTAAAGGATGATTATTGATTGTCGCTACTATTGGACGATTCTCCCGCTTTTCCGTCAATTGTTCTCCGGTGAAGGGGGCCGGGTAGGACGTCGCAATTTCTTTTGGCTGTTCTTGTGACGATTCTTGCTGTTCTGTCGTGCTATTTTTCGAAGAACAGCCGCCTATATATAGAAGGCCTATCAGTGCTGCAAAAAGCAGCTTTCGTCCTGTCCATCTCAATCCAGTTTCCTACCTTTCTGTATTAGAAATTAAACACTCGTTTTTCAAGACTTGAATTAGGCCCATGGGAGTAATTCGAACATGAGGTAAATGGACAGATTGCATGAATAATAGCGTAAATACTACATCTCCATGGTGGTAGCCACGGTCTTTCAACGCTCGCTTCATAGTCAGCTCTTGTTCCATAATAACTTCCATTGGTTCATCGGATAACCCGCCAGATATCCGAAGCGGCAAAGTTTCAACGATCTGTCCATCTTCCGCTACCGCCATGCCGCCACCATTCTTCTTAATTTCATTAAATGCTCGTTTCATCTCTTCCCAATTCTGACCAATTAATAATACATCACCTGTATTCGAATAGGAAGATGCAAAACCTTGCAGAGAATCAGCGAAACCTTTTAACACTGTATTTACCCGCCATTTCCCCTGCTTATCAAGCAACAGTAAGAAACACTCATTTCCTGAAGAAATAATAGGTTTCGTCAGATCTAGTTCTGTTTCGTACACTTTTGTAATGACATCATTCACCATTTGGATTCCAGTAGAAGAAGAGAATGAGAAATCGGCGTCATTCAACTCAAATGGCAAATCAAAAAAAGGAATCTTTGACCAATCCACTGCTTGGAACGTCTCCGTCGCTTCACCATCACGCACTAACCATTGACCTTTCGATAATACATCTGTCGGTACTGGATTCCATTCGTCTTCCAAAAAGTTCAGCGTTGCATAGCGGCCCGTCCCAATTACACTATGCAAGTCGGTCATGTCATAGTACCTCGCGACATTATAGGATGCCATCTGATAGGCGTCAATCGGCGATACGCCAGCGTCCAACGCAATTTGAATACATTGATCCATCACACCATTCTTATAGAAAGATGGTGTGGAACCGTCTGTCGTCATCATCAAATGATCAAATACATCCCAGCCTCGTTCAAGAATTCCCGCCAATAAATCAGGCAAATCGGGACGGATCGATGAGTAGCGCAATGTAACCGCATACCCTTGTTGCAGACGTCTCTCGACTTCATCCACCGTCATTGCTTCATGATCACCGTCAGTGCCTAGCAACTTCATCCGGGCAAGTGTTCTTTCAGATGCGCCGGGAAAATGGCCTTCTATTTTCTTGCCTTCGCGTTTTGCTTCACCTAACGAACGCAACATATTTTGATCGCCTTGAAGCAACCGAGGCCAACTGGTCAGTTCACCTGCCATTAGAACATCGGGACGCTTCAGCCACTTTTCAATATCTGCCGGATTGAATAACTGTTGTTCGTTTTGCAAGACAGTCTGTGAATCGACGCGAGCCCACCAGTAAAAAGAGAATGGGAGTTCATTCAATTGTTCAATGAACGAAAAAGCCTTTTCTTGATCGAGCATGGTAAATAGCAAAAGATTGTCCGCTAATATGGTAGTTGTGCCTCGCCGAGAAGCGAAATCGGCAAATGTCTCAGGATTATAAAGCTGGAATGGATGCACATGCGGCTCAATATAACCCGGCACGATTTTCTTTCCAGAAGCGTCCACTCTTTCGGTTCCTTCCAGCTGGGCAGGCAGTTTCTGCCCCACATATACAATTCGATCTCCTGCAATCCATATATTTCCCTGCATCCATTTTTTAAATATTGAATGTAAATACGTTGCATTTTCTATCAATAAATCAGGTGCTTTCTGTCCGTTAATAATTGCGAGCTGTTCCTGAATTTCTTGTGCACTCCACATTTCGACACCATCCCTTTGTAATAGTAAGTTAGCTGTTTATTTATTTCATTGTTCTATCAATTCACGCTTTATATTAACATAGCAATCCGCCAGAGAATAGGCAAGCTACATTTTAGTTATCCACAACATCAAAGTGTAAATCCACATAATGTCAACAAGTTACCAACATTACTAACAGTTTATTCACAATTTACCCACTAGTAGTTCACAGTTTGGAAGAATCTTTGTGAGTATATGTCCTATAGCTGCGTTTTCCTAGGTTCTTTGTTTACTTGTTCAGATATAATAACTACTTTGAAATTCATCTCAAGACAAACAAATCCCTCTGCAATAAAACTGCAGAGGGATTTATTTATAAACACTGCAAGCACCAGCCTCTCGGAACGTTTCAGGCTAGACGGTGCTTTTCGCTTTTGGGTACGTCATTCAAATGTTCTCCACCCAATGTCGTGACGGTGGAAGAAACCGTTCCATTCTTGTGTCGCTAGTTCTTTGTAGACTTTTTCTTGGGCTTCTTTAAGATTTTCAGCTTTGGCAGCAGCAAGGAGTACTCGGCCGCCGTTTCCGATGAAGTGGCCATCCTCCAGTTTTGTGCCTGCGTGGAATACCTCCAGGCCATTTGCTGTCAGCGGATCTAAGTTCGGAAGCTTGTTGCCTTTTACGACATCGCCTGGATAACCATCTGCTGCGATGACAACGCCTAGCATCGCTTCTTCATGCCACTCCAAGTCGAAAGGTTCACCAGCCATCAAGGCTTTCATGAACTCACCGAAATCGGATGCCATACGCGGCAGGACGACTTGTGTTTCAGGATCGCCAAAACGTGCGTTGAATTCGATTACTTTCGGACCTTGCTCAGTCAGGATCAGACCAGCGTAAAGAATACCTGTGAACGGAATACCTTCTTCTGCCATCGCGTTGACAGTCGGAACTACCACGCGGTCATAAGCTTCCTGAACAATACCCTCTGAAATTTGAGGAACTGGTGAATACGCACCCATACCGCCAGTGTTCGGTCCGCGGTCCCCATCGTAAGCCCGTTTATGATCTTGTGCGATGACCATTGGATAGATCTGTCCGTCATGGACAAACGACATATAGGAAAATTCCTCACCATCCAAGAACTCTTCCACTACGACGCGAGAGGATGATTCACCAAACTTTTGATTGCCGATCATATCGTCAACCGCGTTCAATGCCTCCTGCAGATCCATTGCTACGATGACACCTTTTCCGGCAGCTAATCCGTCTGCCTTCACTACAATTGGTGCACCCTGCTCACGGATGAAATTCTTCGCTTCCTCCGCATCCGTGAATGTTCCGTACGTTGCGGTCGGGATATCGTATTTGTCCATAATTTCTTTAGCAAATGATTTACTGCCTTCGATACGCGCCGCTGCTTTAGTCGGCCCGAAAACAGTCAATCCTTTATCCAAAAAGAAATCCGCAATTCCTTCTGCTAAAGGCTGTTCAGGACCAACGAATGTCAGCGTGATTTGATTGTCGATAGCGAATTCTGCCAACGCTTCAAAATCTGTTGCATCAATCGGCACGCATTGTGCATCTTGCTTCATGCCATCGTTTCCTGGCGCTACAAATACTTCGGATACAGAAGGCGCTTGGTTAAATTGCTTAGCGATCGCATGTTCACGACCGCCACTTCCAATTACGAGTACTTTCATGACCATCTTCCTCCTGCCTTCTTAATGTTTAAAATGGCGCACGCCCGTAAACACCATCGTGATGCCATAGTCATTTGCTTTTTTGATGGAATCTGCATCCTTAACAGAACCACCCGGTTGGATGATTGCCGTGATGCCTGCTTTTGCAGCTGCTTCTACAGTATCATCCATAGGGAAAAATGCATCGGATGCCAGAGCGGCTCCTTTTGCACGTTCTCCTGCTTGCGTCAATGCGATATTCGCAGCTCCGACACGATTCATCTGCCCTGCACCGACTCCAATTGTCATATGTTCATCGGTTACGACAATCGCATTGGATTTCACATGCTTAACGACAGCCCATCCCAACTTCATCGCATTCCATTCTGCTTCCGTCGGCTCACGATCTGTTGCTACTTTAATATCAGCTTCTTCAAAACCGTAGGAATCTGGCTGTTGTATAAGCAACCCGCCTTCAACAGAAACCGTATTCCATTGATCATTTTTCTGCTGTTCAAATGAAATTGTCAATAAACGAATGTTTTTCTTCTTTGTCAATGTTTCAATTGCTTCCTCTGTGAATGAAGGAGCAATCACGATTTCAAGGAAGATGTCCGCAAGTTGAGCTGCCGTTTCCCGATCTACTTCCTTATTCAACGCAATGATCCCGCCGAAGATGGACACCGGATCCGCTTCATATGCTTTGCTGAAAGCTTCAGCAATTGTCTTGCCTGTCCCAACACCGCATGGATTCATATGTTTGACTGCTACTGCTGCTGGTTCTGCAAACTCTTTGACTATTTGAATCGCCGCATTGGCATCTTGGATATTGTTATAAGATAGTTCTTTACCATGAAGCTGCTCCGCATATGCGATCGAGAAGTCGGATCCTAGCGGACGGCTGTAGAATGCCGCTTGCTGATGTGGATTTTCACCGTAACGCAGCGGCTGTTTCAGTTCGTATGTATAGGTAACTTGTTCAGGGAATTGCTCACCCGCAAGTTCGGTCAGATAGCCGGAGATCAAGGCATCATAAGCTGCTGTATGACGGAAGACTTTTGCTGCTAGACGGCGGCGTGTCGGGAGCGTCGTGCTGCCTTCAGCCTTAAGTTCCTTTAATACATCTTCATAATCCGTTGAATCTACAATCACTGTAACATATGCATGATTCTTTGCAGAAGCGCGCAGCATTGCCGGACCGCCAATATCGATATTTTCAATCGCATCATCTTCCGTTACGTCTGGCTTTGAAATGGTTTCTTTAAATGGATAGAGGTTCACACACACGACATCGATTGGTTGGATTCCGTGCTCTTCCATCTGAGCTTGGTGTCCTGGATCGTCTTGTTTCGCGAGCAACCCACCGTGGATCATCGGATTCAATGTTTTGACGCGACCTTCCATGATTTCCGGGAAGCCTGTAATTTCATCGACTGCCGTCACACTTACTCCATTGTCTTTCAAATGCTTCATTGTGCCGCCCGTAGATAATAGTTCATAGCCGAGTTGCTCGAGTTCTTGCGCAAACTCCAAAATTCCGCTTTTATCCGATACGCTCAGTAATGCGCGCTTTTTCAAAAGAATCCCTCCATTTTATAAAAAAAGCCTGTCTTCACAACAGGCTGATCAGTTGTTAAATAAATCCTTTAACGTTTCCGCATATAATTCATGCTCCGTTGCATGAATCGCATAGGCGGTTTTTTGAGCATCATTGTCTACCACATCCACAGCTCGTTGTGCCAGAATCGGACCCGTATCCATTCCTTCATCGACTAAATGCACGGTGACACCTGTCACTTTAACTCCAGCAGCAACAGCTTGCCCAATGGCGTCCTTGCCAGGAAATGACGGCAATAGCGACGGATGAATATTAACGATGCGTTCAGGATATGCATTCAGTAAAACCGAGCCGATCAAGCGCATATAACCTGCAAGTATCAGCCACTCTGCCTGAGCTTCCTCTAGAGCATCTAGTATTGCTTGCTCATATGCTTGCTTCGTTGCAAAATCACGAGGACGTAAAGCAACCACTGAAATATTCGCCTGTTTTGCCCGTTCGACTACGAAAGCATCTGGTTTATCTGTGACGACCAGTACGATATCGGCAGGTATATCGCCAACAGAACAAGCTTTGTTCAAAGCGGCAAAATTACTGCCACTGCCTGACGCGAAAACCGCAATACGAACATTTTCCGCCATTACGCCAAGCTCCCGTCATGATCGCCAACGAACTTGACGCCTTCCTGACCATTTACATGTCCAATTACATAAGCTTGTTCGTCATGTGCTTTTGCGATTTCTACCGCTTTTTCAGCATCTGCTTCGGGCAGTGCGATGACAAAACCAATCCCCATATTGAAGACACTGTACAAGTCACGATCTGTCAGCTCGCCTTTTTCCTTCAACATCTGGAATACCGGAAGTACAGGCCATGCGCCCAACTCTACTTCCACGCCAAAACCTTCAGAGAACATACGCGGTAGATTTTCAAAGAATCCGCCACCCGTAATATGGCCCATCGCATGAACATCTAACTGCTCGTGCATTTCTAGAATAGGCTTCGCATAAATTTTAGTCGGTGTCAGCAAAGCATCCGCTACCGTTCCTAGTCCTTCAAAGCCTTCAATCGTACTATTGATATCCAGACCTAATTGTTCAAACACGATATGACGAACGAGAGAATATCCATTGGAATGGATTCCACTAGAAGCAATTCCTACGAGTACATCACCTTCCTGTACACGCTCTCCTGTCACTAGCTTGCTCTTTTCACAAGCCCCGACTGCAAAACCAGCTAAATCATACTCATCTTCTTCATACAAACCAGGCATTTCTGCTGTCTCGCCGCCAATCAATGCTGCTCCGGATTGCACACAGCCATCCGCTACCCCTTTGACGATCGCTTCGACTTTCTCAGGCACTGCTTTTCCAAGAGCAACATAATCTAAGAAGTACAATGGCTCTGCGCCTTGCGCCACGATATCGTTGACACACATTGCGACACAGTCGATACCGATCGTGTCATGACGATCTGCCATGAAAGCCAATTTCAACTTCGTACCGACTCCATCTGTACCTGAAATCAGCACAGGTTCTTTATATTCGAGCGCAGATAGGTCAAACATTCCGCCGAATCCACCAAATGCACCTGCAACTCCTTTACGAGTCGTTCGTGCTACGTGGGACTTCATCCGTTCCACTGACTCATAGCCAGCTTCAATATTGACTCCCGCTTTTTCATACGCCTTCGACATGGAAAGGCCTCCTATCGTACGATTTCTTTTTCGTGCGGCATTGCCGTATCCGAATAAATTTCAGTTGGATACTCTCCTGTAAAACAAGCTAAGCATTGACCGCAATTTTTCATTTCAGGCGATCGGCCATTCGCTTCCAGCATTCCATCAATGGAAAGGAAATGCAGCGAATCCGCGCCGATCTCGTCCCGCATTTGTTCCAAGCTTCGTCCTGTTGCAATCAATTCGGAATCGGAACTGATGTCGACTCCGTAATAGCAAGGTGCGATGAGAGGAGGGGATGCAATGACCACATGGATTTCTTTTGCACCAGCTTCTCTCAGCATTGCCACAATACGTTTCGACGTCGTACCGCGAACGATGGAATCATCGACCATCACTACGCGTTTTCCGTGTACGACTTGATGAACAGGCGACAACTTCATCTTCACGCCTTTTTCTCTTAATGCTTGAGAAGGCTGAATGAATGTCCTGCCGACATAGCGATTCTTAATTAGACCTAGTTCATACGGGATGCCACTTTGCTCGGAGAAACCAATCGCAGCAGAAATACTGGAGTCCGGAACTCCCGTCACAACATCCGCGCTAATTTGAACTTCACGAGCAAGCTGCTTGCCACAACGTTTGCGCGCAGCGTGAATGTTGATCCCATCGATATCCGAATCAGGACGAGAGAAGTAGACATACTCCATCGAGCACATCGCACGCTCTGCTGGTGCTGCAAACCGTTCAGACGTCAAACCTTTGTCGTTAATGATCAATAGCTCTCCCGGCTCTACTGATCGAACGTGCTCGGCACCGATAATATCGAATGCACATGTTTCAGATGCCACGACCCATGCATCCCCAATTTTGCCGATAGACAACGGACGCAAGCCATTCGGATCCTGCGCTACCATCAAGCCTTCATCTGTCATTAAGACAAATGCGAAGGCACCTTTTAAGATGCTAAGTGCTTTTTTCACTTTATCCCGCTGATTCAATGAGCCGCTACTGCGTTTGATCAAATGTGCCAGTACTTCTGTATCGGAAGTAGTCTGGAAGATACTTCCCTGACGCTCCAAATGTTCTTTAAGATCTCTTGCGTTGATCAAGTTCCCATTATGTGCAATAGCAAGACTTCCTGTTGTCGAACGAAACACAAGCGGTTGGACGTTTTCAATGCCGCGTCCCTGCTCTGTTGTGTAACGGACTTGCCCAATCGCCCCGTGACCTTTAAGTGTATTTAAGTTGTCACCTGAGAAAACTTCATTGACCAGGCCTTCTCCTTTAACTGCATGAAGACCATCATCGCCTTTTACAACGATTCCAGCCCCCTCTTGCCCCCGGTGCTGAAGTGCATGCAACGCGTAATAGCTAATTTGCGCTGCGTCTTCATGCCCCCAAATACCAAATACGCCGCACTCTTCGTTTAATCCTCTGAGTTCAGCAAGCATGGAATTGCCCCTTTCCAAGCAGCGTGGAATTGTTCTACCGTCCCTTCTACTAGGACAGATCCTTCTGCATCTTTGATGACAAGTTGTCTGCCATCTGTCACTGTTCCGATTTTCACAGCGTCTTCGACTTTCTCTTCAAACTCTGCCACCTGATCCGCCTTCACAGTTACCAAGAAACGCGATTGCGTCTCGCTGAATAAAGCCGTGACCGCAGAACCTTCAACCGTCACTTCAGCACCCAGTCCATCGGTTGCAAATGCCTTTTCACAAAGAGCTACGGCAAAACCGCCTTCGGATAAATCTGCTGCTGATTGGAGTAAGCCTTGCTGAATAGCTGCAAGCAATTGCTTCTGACGCTTAACCTCTACGTCCAAATCGATTGCAGGCGCTTTACCGAAGATTTTTCCTTCGATCATTTGCTGCAGTTCACTACCCCCAAATTCTGTCTCTGTTTGACCGATAATGTAGATCGCATCTCCAGCTTGTTTAAAGCCTGGCGTCGTCACTTCTTTTAAATCATGGACGATTCCGACAAGACCAATTGTCGGTGTCGGGTAGATCGGCACTCCATTGACTTCATTCGAAAGCGAAACGTTGCCACCAATGACCGGCGCGTTAAGTTTACGGCAAGCTTCCGATATGCCGTCCGCAGATTTTTCAAGCTGCCAGAACACTTCTGGTTTATCCGGGCTCCCGAAGTTCAAGCAGTCCGTCAATGCAATCGGCTCAGCTCCTGAACAAACGAGGTTACGAGCAGCTTCTGCGACTGCGATCTTACCACCTGTTTCCGGATCCAAATAGATGAAGCGTGAATTACAATCTGCTGTCATCGCAATTCCTTTATTCGTTCCTCTGACACGGATAATCCCGGCAGACGCTCCTGGAGCTAATACGGTATTTGTGCGAGCACCCGTATCGAATTGGTTATATACCCACTCTTTTGATGCAATTGTTGGACGTTGCAATAAATCGAGTAAAGTTTCCTTTAAGTTTTCTACTTGAGGTTCTTTATTTTCAATCGCTTGATTCGCCGCAAAGGAAGCAGGTTCTTTGGATTCCTTCTGGTAGCTCGGCGCATCTTCAGCAAGCAAATCTGCAGAGACTTCCGCCACCACTTCTCCTTTATGGAGCAAGCGCAACATCTTATCATCTGTTACTTGACCAATTGCCGCTGCATTAATTCCATATTTCGTAAACAATGCAATAACTTCTTCTTCACGGCCTTTTTTCACGACGATCAGCATCCGTTCCTGTGACTCGGACAGCATCATTTCGTATGCCGTCATATTGTCTTCTCGCTGAGGTACCAGATCCAAGTTCATCTCCACGCCATAGCCTGCTTTCGATGCCATTTCTGCTGCAGATGAAGTTAGGCCTGCTGCACCCATATCCTGGATACCAATCAAAGCATCGGATTTCACAAGTTCCAAGCAAGCTTCCATCAACAGTTTCTCAATGAATGGATCTCCTGCTTGCATGACCGGCAATTCTTTCTCTTCTTCGATAGATACTTCAGAAGAAGACATCGTTGCGCCGTGAATTCCATCACGTCCCGTTGTTGCGCCCGCATACAGAACTGTATTGCCGACACCTGCTGCCAATCCTTTTTGGATATCTTCGTGATTAAGCAATCCAACCGCCATCGCATTGACTAGTGGACGCTTGGAATAGCATTGATCAAATTGGACTTCCCCAGCCACTGTCGGGATGCCCATCGTATTACCATAGCTCGCAATCCCTGCAACTGCTTCTTCAAACAAAAACTTATCGCGCGACTCTGTCAAATCACCGAAACGGAGCGAGTTAACCAATGCAACCGGACGTGCGCCCATGGAAAATACATCGCGGATAATCCCACCTGCACCTGTTGCAGCTCCAATGAAAGGTTCAATAGCTGACGGAGAGTTATGAGACTCCATTTTGAACACAGCAGCTTGATTGTCACCGATATCTACAATCCCTGCACCTTCACCTGGTCCCTGAAGTACGCGTTCACCTTCAGTCGGGAATTTACGCAATACAGATTTGGAACTCTTATAGGAACAATGCTCCGACCACATAGCGGAAAATAGACCGGTTTCCGTATAATTCGGAGTGCGTCCAAGCTTTTCCACTGCACGCTCGTACTCTTCATCTGTCATCCCCATCTGAAGATACAGACGTTGTTCCTTAATTTGTTCAGCCGTAGGTTCATGATTAATTGACATGCTGTTCACTCCAATTGTTCAAGATTGAATGGAATAACGGTGTTCCACCTGTACCGCCGATGATTTCCTCAACTGCTCGTTCCGGAAGTGGCATCATTCCAAGAACATTGCCTTTATCATTGGTGATGCCTGCAATAGCTGATATACTGCCGTCTAGATTTTCATCCGCATAAGTGAAAATAATTCGGTTTGTTTTTTTCAGTTCTTCCACTGTCGCCTCATCCGCATAGTAATTGCCGAAGTCGCTTGCCACAGGAAGTTGAATTGTTTGGCCTTTTGCATAGTCTTTTGTGAAAACAGTGTTATTGTTTTCCACCTTCACCGTTTCAAGCGCAGAGCGGAATTTGAGGCTGTTATTGCGCAAAAACCCACCCGGAAGAATACCAGTTTCCACTAAGATATGAAAGCCATTACCTACGCCAAGAACCGGCTTCCCTGTTTCTGCAAACGCCTGAAGATGTTTGCAGGCAGGTGAGCTTTTAGCTAACGCACCTGGGCGCAAATAGTTTCCATAAGAAGTGCCTGTCGGTAATAGAACCGCATCGAAGTAATCGAGTTGATCGGCTTCAGTATGCCAAACGTACTCTACTTCTTGCTTCACAGTCTCCTCGACCGCATAATACATATCTAGATCACAAGTAAGACCTGGGAATACTAGGACAGCGAACTTCATTTGCCGGCGACCTCCCCGATTTCAAAGCGATAATCTTCAATGACTTTATTGATCAATAACTCATCGCACATTTCTTTCACACGTGCTTCTACAGCTTGTTCAGAACCGTCCATCTCTAGCTCGATCAGTTTACCAACCCGTACACTTTTCACTTCTTCAAAGCCCATTTTCTGTAGTGCATCTGTTGTCGCGATGCCTTGTGGATCTACAACACTTTCACGTAATGTCACATAAATAGTTACTTTCGTCATTGTTGGTTCCTCCCAAAGTGGAAATAGTTGTGTAGTGCAATTTATTTAGTCTTCCCAAATACCTGATTGTTCAATTTCAAGCAAAGTGGCTTCTACGTTATTTGTCATCATGGTAACGTGACCCATTTTGCGTTTTTCTTTCGCTTCTGCTTTACCATATAAATGAATCGACCAATCTGGATAATCTGCAATGCGCTGTTTAAGCGGCTCAACATGTTCACCCAGCACATTTACCATTACGACGGAATCCCATAACTTCGGATCGCGCAACGGCCATCCACAGACAGCACGGATATGTTGATGGAATTGCGAGATATTGCATGCTTCGATTGAATAATGTCCAGAATTATGCGGTCGCGGTGCTAATTCATTGATAATAATTTCACCACTCGGCAATACAAACATTTCGACTGCCAAGGTTCCTACCAACTCAAGTTGACTCGCGATTTTCTCAGCTTCCAGTTGGGCCTGTTGCAAAACCTTTTTTCCTACACGAGCAGGCACAATTGATTCATGCAGTATATGATGTCGATGAATATTTTCAGCAATCGGCAGACAATAGGATTGACCCGTAGGATTTCGCTGTATGATTACTGAAATTTCTTTCTCAAATGGAACGAACGCTTCCGCTATACAAGCCGAATGTTTAAAAAGGGATTGAGCCTCTGTCAATTGCCCTTTTGATTCTAGCTTGACTTGCCCCTTGCCGTCATAGCCGCCAAAAGCAGTTTTGACGATGCATGGAAAACCGAGTTCATCGATTTTGTCTGTTAACTCTTCATACGTATCCGCTGTTATGTAATTAGCAACCGGAGCCCCAGCAGCTCGGATAGCTGCTTTTTCATGTATTCGATTTTGCGTAATGCGGACTAGCTCAGCTCCTTGAGGAACATACGCTTGCTCCGTTAAACGTTTCAAACCTTCATAATCAATATTCTCAAATTCAAAAGTGATCACATCGCTGACTTCACGCAATTCAGCTAGTGCTTCTTCATCATTATAAGAAGCCACAATCTCGATATCTGCTATCTGACCACAAGGTGAATCAGTTGTAGGATCCAACACTGCGATACGAAATCCAGCTTCTTTCGCTGCAAGTCCCATCATTCTTCCTAACTGTCCACCACCGATAATCCCTATCGTCTGTCCAGGCTTAATTAATTTCACTCTAACTCACCACTGCTTTCCAACGAGACTTGTCGCATTTCATCACGTCTTTGCTGTAGTTTTTTTCGCAACTCCGCATCTTGTACGCTAAGCATTTGCGCAGCCAGCAGTCCTGCATTAGTAGCACCCGCTTTACCGATTGATACGGTTGCCACGGGAACCCCGCCAGGCATTTGTACGATAGATAATAAAGAATCCATTCCATTCAATGCTTTGGATTGTACCGGAACACCGATAACAGGTACCAGTGTTTTTGCTGCAACCATTCCTGGCAAATGAGCGGCTCCGCCTGCACCGGCAATAATAGCATGAAGTCCCTTTCCTTCTGCCTGTTCTGCATATTCGAACATAAAGTCAGGCGTACGGTGGGCTGAAACCACGTTCTTTTCATAGGGAACGTCTAGCTCATCCAATATCTCACATGCATGCTTCATTGTTTCCCAATCACTTTTACTGCCCATAATCACACCGATCTTCGGTTCCAAATCCAATCCGCTCCTTCAATCCATACTTTATTATCAATATCATACAAAAAAAGGTCCTTGAAAACTCTACTTTTCACATGCACAAAAAGCAGAACTTTCAAGGACCCTTAACAAAAGAAGGCAATAGCTGAATATTCTTCTGCTATCACACTTAGTTATCCAAGAAAAATTGCTTTCCCACATAGTGTAGACATTTACGGTGTCTTGGTAGAAACGCTGCAGCCAATTCTGCGGCATATACGGGGAACTCATTTACTCTTATTATAGTAACAATTAATATTTAATTCGTCAACCAAAAGACGAACATTGTTTAATAACTCTTTTTCAATCATTCGTCTTTTGAGCATTTAATGAATGAAAACATACCGGCTTCTCATTCACTTGAATAGTATTAGCTATTTTTAACTCCTTGAAACTGCGTCTGCTGCTTAATTGGAATGTACTCCTCTCCCACTTGTTCAAATAGAGGCTTCTCCCTCCTAGCCACTACGCTATAACCTAAACCTTGTATTCGTTCCACACATTGTTCCAATGTTTCATCGTCCTGTTTATCAAACCATATTTTTTTAGTACTCATTTAAATAGCTTTCCTCTTTTCACACTCTTCACCCAGAAGCCGCCATGTATTTTCTTTGGCTCATATGAAATGATAAACGCCTTCGGATCAAGATCTGTTATTGTCTTGTAGAGCTGCAATTCATATTTACGCGGTGTCAAAATCTCCATAGTTGAACGGCCGCCGCTTAATCCGTTAGCCGACCAATCCGTCACCCCATATCCCGCTCGTCGCAATACTGCAGGCATTTCTTTATCAATATCTGAAGTAATCACATTGACCGTTATATAACCTAAGGCCAATCTCTCTTCAATTTTAGATCCTATCACTACACCTGAACCATACCCCAAAGCATAAGCTATTAGGTTTTGAATTTGGTCTAAATTGTCAAGTACTAAACCAAGTCCGATGACATAGATGACAATTTCTATCATACTGACAACTGCAGCAATATATCTGTAGCCTTTTAACGTCATTATCATACGGACTGTAAAAAAGGAAACATAGACAATATTGATTACAAAGATTATTAACACCATTCCCATAGCAACTTCTCCTTTCTACAATAGGGTTTATCGTATCGCGCCTCACTAAATAATTCAAGGAAAGTCTTTTAATACTGATTTAGCTTTTACACGTCTATCTACGTATCTGCAAGACACTCTGAACATTCAATAGGATGAGTAACTCATGCATTGTATCAAGGACCCTGAGACCCGCACTAAATACTCATCGAATCATCATAATCTACGACAGTACGAGCCATTCGCCTTTCACGCCACACTTTCCGTCTTTGCAAACAAATCAATCTCTCACTGCGCTCACCCACAGCTTCATTCAAGACAGGCTCCCTTCATTCTGCATATCCTTATACGAAAACACAAAAAAGCCACTCACTATGAGGACCATAGTGAATGGCTTCGCATGCCTAGCAACGTCCTACTCTCACAGGGGGAAGCCCCCGACTACCATCGGCGCTGAAGAGCTTAACTTCCGTGTTCGGTATGGGAACGGGTGTGACCTCTTCGCCATCGTTACTAGACAGATGAGTAAAGCTTGTTCACTCAAAACTGAATAAAAGACATTGTGTACATCAAGTAGTACTTCTTAAAATAGGTTAAGTCCTCGATCGATTAGTATCTGTCAGCTGCACACGTCGCCGTGCTTCCACCCCAGACCTATCCACCTCATCATCTTTGAGGGATCTTACTTACTTGCGTAATGGGAAATCTCATCTTGAAGGGGGCT
>NZ_FUYJ01000009.1:0-162573 GCF_900167515.1 Sporosarcina newyorkensis
AAACGTATAATTCGTTAACGTTTTGCTGTTCAGTTTTCAAGGTTCATCGCAGTCGCTTTCTTGACTGTTCCACTACTATAACAAAGATTTTTAAACACGTCAACACTTTTGGACAACTTTCTTTTAAAAACATGTTTATTTTTAAGTCTCACTGAAAACCTCATACTAAAATAAAGCAAATCTCTACAAACAATCTTATAAAACATCAAAAAAACCGTTCCTCTGTTATCTGTTAATTGAAGGAACGGTTTCTTCATTTGTATTCTCTATTTAATGTATATGAAATACAAAATAAATATCACGAATAACCCATACATTATTGGATGTATCTCTTTTCTCCTGCCGCTAACCAGCATAGTGATCGGATAAAACACGAAACCGATTGCGATACCCGTTGCGATACTATACGTCAAAGGCATAGCGATGATCGTAAAGAATGCAGGAACGGCAATTTCAAAACGAGACCATTCGATGTTCCCTAACGTGGATACCATCAATACGCCTACAATGATTAAAGCTGGTGCAGTGACTGCTGGCGTAATAACTAGTAGCAATGGTGAGAAGAATAAAGCCAATAGAAATAACACCGCGGTAACAATAGAAGCAAAGCCCGTTTTTGCACCTGCTGCGACACCTGCTGTAGACTCAATAAAAGACGTCGTAGTAGATGTTCCCATTACAGCTCCTGTTACCGTCGCTAATGAATCCGAGATCAACGCTTTGCCCGCACGCGGCAAACGATCATTTTTCATTAAACCCGCCTGCGTAGCGACCGCGACTAATGTTCCCGCTGTGTCGAAGAAATCAACAAACAAGAACGTAATGACAATGACCAGGAACTGAGTCGTCATCAATGAAGAAGGTTCATTGATGATGGCATCAAACGCTGCACCAAATGTCGGTGCCACCGAAGGTATTTTATCCACCACTTTGTGAGGTACTTCTATCAAGCTGACAAACATACCTAAGACCGTGGTCATAATCATTCCATAGAAGATAGCACCTTTGATTTTACGTACCATCATAATGATAGTTACTACCAATCCAAAAATCGTTAGCAATGTGGGACCAGCTGATAAATCACCCAATCCAACCAGAGTATTCTCATCAGCTACAATGATTTGGGCGTTCTGCAATCCCAGGAACGTAATGAATAATCCAATCCCAGCACCCACTGCAAATTTCAGTTGGGCAGGAATTGCGTTGATAATCAATTCACGCAGACCTGTTAATGAAAGAACGATGAAAATCAAACCAGAAAACAGAACACCCGTTAAACCTGTTTGCCATGGAATTCCATAAGTTAAAACAACCGTGAAAGCAAAAAACGCATTTAACCCCATACCAGGTGCTAAGCCAATTGGATACTTGGCAATTAACCCCATGAATAATGTTCCGACTGCAGCTGAAAGTGCTGTTGCTACGAACACTGCCCCTTTATCCATTCGCATGGAATCAGGTAGATCGGGTATTACATCCAGCGACAACATAATCGGGTTGACCGCCAAAATATAAGCCATTGCTAAAAATGTAGTGACTCCCCCAATAATCTCCCGACGATAATTGGTACCTAGCTTATCAAACTCAAAATATTTTTTCATTGTGACCTTCCTTATGCTCATTATGTAAAAAAAGAGGCATACGAAATCAGTTCGTATACCTCCAGTCAATCCAATAGAAAAAACTCTTCTATTCAGGATCGTAGTCGAAACATTTACGGTGTTTCGGTAGAGACTTCCAGGCCATATTCCTAGCGTTATACGATCGTATTCAATTGTAATGCAATGCCGGTTTTTATTTCAGCTGCACATTTAGTTATAGACAGTCGGCGACTGCATTTTTTTAATTACAATATAATAAATAATAGCACGATATTGTTAAATATACAAAACAATTTTTGTTCATTAAATACTCCAATTATTTACACGTCAGGAGATATTTTCAGCCTTCCCTGTTATTCCTCAATCGCCGCCATTTTTATAAAACCATCAAGCGGCGGATTGCCCGTTTCATCAAAACAACGGTTTATTCATTAAACATCTTTTCAATCCTGGTGAGCTCTATTTTCTCTTCTTCTTTTCGATAATCGCGATACTCATTTTCTTCAACTATTTGTATCAAACCGTTTTGGAAAAAATGCAATAACCTCACCGCTTCTTTTATGATCTTTGATTTCACATTACTCAATATTTCTCTTTTACTCTTAAATTCGTTTTCATCCCATTCACCTTCATGCTTCAGCTTAGGAATTCCATCAATTCCCGTGATATAACTAAGCCCTAAATACCGCAAAAATGAGTATCCACTGCAATAATCATCATATAACTGTTCTAAGTTTTCTACGATATCTTCTTTTTCATATATGATGTTTTCCAAAAGCGCAATAATCTTCTTCTGTTCAAATTCATCAAAAGGAATTTTCGGCTCAAGCAGCCTGTCTAAATCATTTTTTATATGTTTCTTTCTATAATCCAGATCTAGTAAGTCGAAGTAAAAATCTTCGCCGTAAACAATTTCAATATCTTGTGCTCTATAGAGCCATTCTTCAAACTCTGAAATACTGATGAGTCCTTTATAAATTTTATAAAACTGTTTTTGTATATTCGTTTTACTGTTCACACTTTTAATTTCTCCTCAATTAATGATTACCTCTCACCTATAATGCCCCTGCGCCGATCTATATAAAAACTCCCACTACTTGATATTATCAAATAGAAGGGAGTTCAACTTACCTATAAAAATTTGCATGTGAAGACAAAGATTACTCCCACTCAATCGTGCCAGGTGGTTTTGCCGTAATATCATATACAACACGATTCACTTGGTCAACTTCTGTTGTAATACGGGCTTTTAGCTAGGATTTTTCATCAAATACTTAAACAGGATTTTCTGCTTTATTCGTGCTATTCTCGCCCTCAATTGTAGCAGGTGAACCCCTACTTTACAATATTATTATTTTGAATAACGAACAAGTTCCGTCATAACGTCTCGTTTTAGAGGTCAATTCCCATGCGTGTGAGAGGACGGACTTCAGCACAGACACCCATTGGTCGAATATCGGGAACGGAGGGGCTATCCCCTTACAAGGCTCTGTAACACGCTCTAGACCTCCGCCCCCCTAATCATTGATTTGTATTTCAAAGACACACCACAACGTTCCTACGGCTCTGTAAATGACTCTTCCTCTGTTGCCGGCTACTGATTAAAACACTGATTTTACAGGCATATCTGGAATAATTGGATAAGGGAAAAAGCCTTATAGAATACTGATTTTCTTATCCATTTACCTAAGCGTAACCTTATTAAAATAATGCCAAATCATAATGGCTTCTGCTGATTCTTACATATACTTATTTGTTGTCCTGCGCTTTGCGTTTCTTTGCTTCACGTTTCAAGGTACTCATGCTGATTTCTGTACCTCTACGATTCATTTCTTTTTCTGTTTGTGCAAATGACATTGTTTCAAGTAGCTTCATAGCTTCATCGAGTTGGTATTGGTTGTATTTTTTCGGTCTACCTTCACGATAGTTAGGGTTCTGTCTTGCAATTGCCTTGCCTTCCTGTGTGCGCTCAACAATCATGTCACGCTCAAATTCAGCAAAAGCAAAGAAAATAGTACGAATAAGTTTTGAAGTCGGTTTGTTATCCATAATCCCCATGTTCAAGATATTCACTCTCACGCCTTTTTCAATTAACGTTTTTACCAAATCACTTCCTTGAGTAGCGGAACGTGCTATACGGTCTAATTTAGTAACCATAAGCGTGTCATCTTCCTCAAGTAGCTCCAAAAGCTTGTTTAATTGTGGTCTATCAGTTTGTGTCCCTGTGAACTTCTCTTGAAAGATTTCTGTTGCGCCTTCTTTTTCCAATGCTTGAATCTGTGCTTCAAGGTCTTGACCAATCGTTGATACCCTCGCATATCCATATACTGTCATTTTAATTCCTCTTTCCGTGTTCACTTATGACACCAAGTGATGACACCAATCGATACCTTGATACTACTGCATCGCACTTTCGGTGTCAATACTCAAAAATTACAACACCATTCCTATGAGATGAGGTTATCGTTGTAAACTATGTTTCTTTGTGAAAAAATTCGCCCATAATCACTAGAGTTAAGTGATGATACATTTTGACCTATTTACCGCCACTTTATGTCCATTCGATCTGGTAGCGGAATCTATATAGGTTTTAATTGTAATTCATGATGAGTTAGCGATAATTACAAGCGACCGCCACTAGACGCTATCGTATCGCCTGCTATAACAGACAAGCATTTTTGTTACTAATACGCATAGAAAAAGGTAGAGCTGTTGTACACTCTACCTTGGGTTCAGTTAGTTAAAATATGAGATAAAGAACTTGTTCTTTGAATCTTTCATCTTCCGATTGATTTTTCTAACTCTTTGATTTTTTGGTTGTTTAAATCAATCAATTTTTGAATTATTTTATTTTCCTCATTGAGAGCATCACGATATTCTTGAGAATAAGTAGGATATTTTTTCTGCTTAGCTCGAATCTCTATTAAAGCATTTTTAAGTTCTTTTTCTGCCAATGTGCTTTTGGGTATTTTTTTTGCAGTAGAACTTGATTTAGCCACTAAATAAGAATCCTTTGTATAACCCCTATAGTTTCCTTGTTTAATATGTGACCAACCATTTTTATCTGTTGAATAGACAAAAACTTTTGAGCCTTTCTTCAACATGGTTACTTTAGCGCCTTTTGAGTTTGGTTCTACTCTCAATATCAAGTCACCCTTAGAAGTTACATACTTATTTTGTCCAACACTAGAAGCCTCTACTTGAGAAACCTCTCCAACAAAAAGAACTAAAAAAAATAAAACAACAATAAACCTTTTAGCTTTCATTTTCACTACATCTCCCTCTATAAATCTTGATATCAATGGTTTCACATATTTTCAAGTATTAAAAAAATCCCTCTAACAAGAATGTTCCTTTTTCGAATATTGTAATCTATTCATTTTCTATAATCCAATCCAATTTCATTTCAGCATCATCATAATCCACTTTCCCATCAAAATTCCAATCATTCGGGTCATAGCTATCACTTTCACTAGTTGCCAAAGAATATATAATAAAACCAATAATAATAACGAACAGTAAGGCACCGCAACCTATTCGTTCGTTTCTTTCACGTTGTTCCTCTTGACTTTGATTTTCACTCAAAAACTTAACCTCCTTACCCTCCATTGTAATTAAGTAAGTACTATAGTCTACAATACCATCTTACTACATTTATAACTATATTAGTATATAAAATTGAAGTTCATTAACTTTTGTAGACTATGGTACGTGGATTGAAACGCTAAACACCATTGTAATTGAGTTAAAAAGGAGATTTTTTCTCTTGACTGAAATCGAAAATATTACAATTGGCTCGGTGTTAAAAAGAATGCGTAAATCATTGAAGTATTCACAGGAAGAATTGGCTTTTAAAAGCGGTCTCGATAGAACCTATATAAGCATGTTGGAAAGAAACGTAAAACAACCGACAATCACAACTATTTTTTTATTATCAGACGCAATGAATATGAAGCCATCTGAATTTGTTCAGTTATTGGAGGTTGAATTTGAAGGATATATCATTAAACGCACTACGATATAACTACTTCTAATTCCCCCAATGCACCACTACCGACATATTCCAATTTAACATCATATGGCATTAATAGCCCCATCTACTCTATCCATCACCACGGTACGATTCATGCGTCTGCCCCGTGGCTTTGGATTGGTAATAAAGATTGAACAAAAGAAAAAGCACACCACGTAATCACGGCATGCTAATTTGCTTTAAAATGGCATCTGTTCTTCAATCTCCTCCTCACTATAAGGAGAAATTGAGATTAAACCAACAACCTTCTTTTCTTCCTCTGTAAGCAAATCTTCATGAAAAGTAACTTGCCCAAACCCATCTGAATATCTATCAAAATATTCAATACACCAAGTTGGAAGCTCTACCCCAAAGGTTTCAATCACTTTGGCAAGAATAAAACTTCTATACCGTTCAAAGAAGCTACCGCCCAATGTTGCCGAAGCTTCAATGTAATCCTTCTTTACACGCTTCAAGAGAATATCTGAATATATCTGTTTAGACATTTGGAGGGGGACTTGAATACTCTCTTTGTCGAGAATACGAATAACATTTTTCTTATAGACGAGAATGTCACACTTCTTTTCCATATGCTCCAAAAAGTCTCTTTCTTTTTCCTTGCGAAAACGCTTTTCCTTGGCTCTCATCTTCTGAAATGCGTTCAATGTGTATCTAGTCTTATTCCAATAGTTAAACTCATCAATTTCAAACTCTATCTGTGCCTTCATAGCAGTATAACCAAATTCATCAACTTCATTGTTCCCTGTTTTATCTGAAACAAAGTAACGATGTGATAAAACTATTCTGTCACTTTTCTCAAGCGCATTTAAAGAACTTGTCAAAATATTCCGGTTCGTATCTCTAATATAAGCACGAATATATTCAGTAATTGAATGTGCATAGACTAGCTTTGATTCTCCAAAAATATGCTCATTGATGATTTTCAATATTTCTTTGTGTTCAATTCCATTTGGATTTATCAAAGCATAGTGTTGAATAAGCTCTGTTGTTGTAATTTCAACAGTGTCTTTTTCATAATTCCAATATTTTGGTTCTAACTTGATAATGGTTCTAAAGATATGCTCATCAAGAACCTTCCTATCATCTTCCCTGACAGCTCCATTGCTTCTTCGACCATCCAAGCGCTTTGCTCGTTCACTCCGTTTCTCTCCCAAAACGAACCTACGCTTTTTACCCTTTAAAATCTCACCTTCTTTATCCTTTTTAAACTCACACGTTACATGAATTGTCAGAATGTCTTTTATCAAGGCTTCCAGAACGCTTGAATTATCAATTCTCTGTCTACGTTCATAGCTTTGTAACCTTTTCTCTGCTCCCTCAATACCTTCATCAATACAGTATTGAATAGCTTCTAATGTTGTTAATTCCAATATTATCTGCTCCTTTTTTCTAATAGTCATTCTGCGAGACATTCAACTACTAAATAGATTATTTAATATTAGTAATTGATTATCTCGCTATTTAACTAGGCACAAAAGATTCATTGGAAATATTCAAACCTTTAAATTACAAGCTGTAAGTGCCTAAACTATTGCCACACAAAATAACTAGAGTTGGGAAGTACCTTTCAAAAAGAAAGGCACTTTAGCAAAAGCAAATTATCCCCCTAAATATGTTGTACGTATTTTAGACGAAATCTAAGTTACTTCTTCTGCTACTGCTTCACATTCAGCTTTTTCTTTCTTTCACGCTATGCTCGTACTCTAGACGTTTCGTAATGTAATCTTCGTAATCAATATTATACATTGAAGTCACCATAAAAACAACAATTTTATATTACTTTGGAACTAGTGTAGACAACACTTATCAATAAATATTGATTATAATCGACTAGCTTCGTCTATATTACTCAAGTAAAACTTCTTAACAAACAAAAACATACTAAGCAATTATAAATAGTGTGTTTAACGAATATCACAAGACCAAAAGTTCATCGGTTATTATACGCTTTCTTAAATACCAATATCATTCAACGGACTATGCAATCGACCAATTTCGAGTATGCTTTCCTGCTCTAACCCTCTCAGGTATTTCGCTGTTTCTTGAGTATCAAAATGCCCTAATAAACGACTCAAACTATACACGTCAATGCCATTCCTTAGTTGCTTTTGTGCAAAATAGTGCCTGCAATCATGCGGTGAACATCGGACTTCCTCACGTATTCCAACATTGGCGCAATGCTCTTTTAAAATCTTATTGATACGTGAACGGTACAACTGTGTGGCGGATTGGTTTAAGAAATAAAAGTCCTCCACATCATCAACCTGCCTGTGCTTAAAACGCTCCTGCTTCGCTTCCTCATACTTCCGCATGTATTTCCTCATCGTCTTGCTAATGTACACTAGGCGTTGTTTAGAACCCTTTCCATGAATCAGTATGTGGCGCATTGAAATGTCGGCTTTCTTAATGCCACATAGTTCGCTGACTCGTACTCCTGTGTCAAAGAGCATAATTAGAATAAGCTTGTCACGTATATTAGAGTACGTTTCCTCTTTAACATCACCAATAATGCGTTTCACCTCTTCATCATTGAATGTCATAATGACACGCTTTTCTTCCTTCATGCTCTTGATTCGTCTCAAAGGATTGTCCTTCTCCTCAAGATATTCTTCATCAATCAAGTAATTGAAGAACACTTTCAAAGTCGCTAGGTTGTTGTTGAGCGTGATGGGCTTCTCATTGCCTAACTTTTGGCGGTGCTGAATGTACTTTTTAATATGCTTTGGCTGAACCTGCTCAACATCCTGTATTTCAAACTTCTCCTTCATAAAATTTTTCCATCGTTTCAACCGCCACACACACATCTCAACATACTTCGGTTTACGACCAATGATTTCTTGATTCAACTTAAAATCATCAATTAGCTCCATAATTCTAGTCACAAAAAAGACCTCCCTTTCATCATGATTAACATGAATAAAGGAAAGTCCTATTTTACAACGCAATCGTTGCAGGTAAATGAATTTAAACCCTATCACAAGTACTGTAAGCCCTTGATACGACTACTCTCACAGACGTTTACAAGACAAAATTACTCCCACTCAATCGTGCCAGGTGGTTTTGCCGTAATATCATATACAACACGATTCACTTGGTCAACTTCTGTTGTAATACGCGTACTGATTTTTTCCAATACATCCCAAGGTATACGTGCCCAGTCGGCCGTCATACCATCAACCGAATGAACTGCGCGAATACCAACTGCATAGTCGTAAGAACGCTTTTCGTTACGAACGCCGACACTTCGAATATTCGGAAGGACTGCGAAGTATTGCCAGATTGAACGGTCGAGTCCTGCTTTTGCAATTTCATCACGCAAAATCCAGTCTGCATCGCGAACAATCTCAAGCTTGTCCTCTGTAATTTCTCCAAGTACACGAACTCCTAGTCCAGGGCCCGGGAATGGTTGGCGATGAACGATTTCATCCGGCAAACCAAGCTCTGCACCAACCGCGCGAACTTCATCTTTAAATAGCGCACGGAGAGGTTCGATTAATTCAAAATCCATATCTTCCGGTAATCCACCGACATTATGATGTGATTTGATTGTAGCGGAAGTTGCTGTACCGCTTTCGATGATATCTGCATAAATTGTTCCTTGTGCCAGGAACTTAATGCCGTCCAATTTTGCGGATTCTTCATCGAAGACATAAATGAATTCATTGCCGATAATTTTACGCTTTTGCTCAGGGTCCGTAATGCCCTCAAGTTTGTCCAAGAATCGTTTGCGTGCATCCACTTTAATGAAATGCATGCTGAATTGTTCACTAAATGTCTTTACAACACTTTCAACTTCGCCTTTACGGAGTAGTCCATGGTCGACGAAAATACAAGTTAGCTGATCCCCAATTGCACGGTCGATCAAAGCCGCTACTACTGATGAATCAACTCCGCCGCTTAATGCGCAAAGCACTTTACGATCTCCAACAGTCGAGCGGATTTTTTCCACTTCAATTTCAATGAACCGTTCCATTGTCCAATCGCCTTTTGCTTTACAAATATCAAATACAAAATGACGCAACACTTCTTTGCCTTGTTCTGAGTGGTGAACCTCAGGATGGAATTGAACTCCATAGACCTGTTGCTCGTCGTTTGAAATCGCTGCAATATTACCAGCAGAATCTTTTGCGGACGCAGTGAATCCTTCGGGTAATTGCGCAACATGAGCGCTTTGCCCCATCCAGACGCTTTGCTTCTCTGTTTGCCCAGCAAACAATGTAGATGTGGTATCTGCCGTAATGGACTCTTGTCGGTAAGTGCGATCTGCCAGCTTTTCCAATGTACCGCCAAAATGATTCACGATTAGCTGAGTCCCATAATTGACGCCTAAGACAGGAATACCTAATGTGAAGATTTCTGGATTGATATCATAAGCAGCAGAATCCCCAACGGAAGATGTTCCACCAGAAAGGACAATACCAACCGGATTCATTTTCTTCAATTCATCAACAGTCGTTGTATGTGCATGAAGCTCACTATACACACCGAATTCACGGATCGTACGCGTGAGAAGCTGATTATACTGACTGCCGTAATCGAGTACCACAATTTTTTCTTGTTCGACTAACAAAGGAGCGTTTGACAACTGATCCACCTCTTCCAATTTAATAGTGCCGATTCATGCCTCAATCACAAAAGACGCGTAAGAAAGTAACTTTCCACGCGCCTTTTCCGCCAAAGAATACATATAACGTAATACAATGGCAGTCAACGTTCGTTATAGCAAGATATATGAGGTCATATCAAGCATTCATTCGCTACATATTTTACGCATGTTTTTTAAAAAAATCAACAAGTTGAACTAATGATTAAATCTTCCCACACTTCATTTAATTTAATCCAATCCTGCGACGTCCGATCATTTCCGTAAATTGCCTTTTCATACGCATCTGTCAGCATATGCATACGTTCGCCACCGTATTGTTCATCAACTAGTATGGCGTATTGAGAGAGTGTCATTCCTGGCTCTTTCGGCAAGCCAGCGCGTGATAATTGTTTTACTAGTTGGATGTACTGCTGTTCGAATTTCTGCCAGCCATCCGGTCGCTTTCGAAGTTGCTTCACTCGCCATTTCGGCAGCCAGCTTCTTCGCTTTTGATAAGCAAATACTATACCGCCAACTAATAAAAGTACAAGTACTGCATACAACCACCATTGAGTGAAGAACCATATGAATTGTCCTTTCAACTTGCTGAACATCGATGGTGTTGTGTTCTTCTTTTTCTGTTGCTGTTCTTTTTCTACTTGTTCTTTTTCTGGTTTCTTCTTAATTTGCTCTTCTTCATCTTTAGTTACGACGTCAAATTTTATTTCAGTCGGATGGGTAAATCCTATTGTCGGCTCAAAGGGCATCCATCCGACATCTGGAATATACGCCTCTACCCACGAATGAGCCTCATCATTCGTCACGCGATAGACAGTTTTTCCCGACGCTTTATACGAAAGCTCACCTGGTGCAAAGCCTTTCACCCAACGTGTCGGAATCCCTGCTGAACGCAACATTACAGCCATAGATGTTGAAAAATTATCACAGTACCCTTTTTTCGTATCGAATAAAAATTGGTCTACATAATCCTGATTGGGACTTGGATATGCTACATTCTGTGTCTCATAAGTAAAGCCATTCCTTTTAAAATACTGTTCCACCGCTTTGGCTTTATCATACACACTCGTTTCCTTCTCCGTAATAGACAAAGCCAAATCTTTTACACGTTTTGGCAATTCGTCAGGAAGTTGCATATAGCTATTCAAATTTTCCGGCGCAGCTTCATACGCGATCATTTCAGTTTTCTTTAAAGTAGACATGGAATACTTAGGTGTTACGTACTCCACTTCATAATTATCCAATTCTTCTTGGACACCCATCAGCATATACAAACGGTTTGCATCTATTTCGTGCATGATGGAAAGCGACTCTGGATAGAAAAACTTTTGCGTACCGTAAGGCGAAACCAAGAACGGCAAATGCTCTGAGAATTGTAATTTCGCGTAGGACGGCTCTGCATCTTCTGATTCCCATAAATCTTCATTTGTATGCAAGATTTCAGAATCGGACTCTTGATTTTGTACCCAACCTTTAGACGTGTACGTATCCTTGGTCTCAATTCGCCAATACTGTCGTTTTTGCACATCCGCCTCAAATACCAACTGATGGTCTTGGACGAAAGCTCCGCCCAATTGTGAATCGTCCGGGTCATAGCCGGCCTTTGAAACACCTTCGCCATCCTTATTCCCTGACATATCACTCATCGATAATAAAAAGGGCACGGGATCAGGCCAAGCGGGCGGGTGAACAGGGGCATTCTTCGATAGCAAACCAACAGAAGCAACGAGTAGTAACAACGGTAATGACAACAGCAACAATCGTTTCGGACGAATCGGAATTCGTTCTTTTCCTGTCAATTTAATGAGTGTTAAATAGCCAACAATCAACAGTCCCACCATCATAATCCGAACGATGGAAGCGGATGCATCATATGAACTGAACGTATCGAGCAGCGCGATAAACACAACCGTGATCGCAAAAAACATCATCATGCTATTGCGCACTTCTATCCAATGTCGTATTAAATACGAAATCATCCAAATTAATGTATATAGTAAAACAGTGCGAAATAGATTCGACAGCTCGCCTATATCGCCTTGGAATAAAAACATCAAATTCTGTTTAAGATCTATGAAAATAAGGCCGATCGACTCCATAGAGTAAAACAGTTGATCAAAATATATGTAGTGGAGTGTCCACAGTATATAAAGGAGTTGTAATGGAGCATTTAGCCACCAAGGCACGTCGAATAAAGCTAAGACAAAGAATAATAGTAAATAAATAAGGAAAAGAGAAGGATAACCGAAGTCGGTCAACTCCATGATCGGTATAAACCATTCCCAAAGCATTACAATGCTCAACGCGTATAAAAATACGAGTACCTTCCAGTTCAAATTGTTTTTTTTCAAGATGTCACCGCCTCTTTCAGCGCAGATGAAACATTCGTTTTACTGATAATCTGAACCGTAATTCCCAGTCGTCTGACCTGCTCAATTATCACTTGAAGATTTTCCGATTCATCGTTCTGGGTTACAAAGCACACAACGGAAGCAGGATTCGGGCAGAACTGAAGAACACTATGGATAAACTCCATTCGCAAATTCCCTGTAATGACCAGCAACTTACTACTCGCATCCATTTTCTGTAATGGCATTGAAACGCTCCCCGTCCCATCTGATTGGATCTTCGCCAAATGAACGAGTGCTTGCTGCATTTGATCGCCCGATTGAATCGCCGGAAATACCGCAGGCCGATCCCCGCTAATCATCAAAGTAAGCATAGCTTGATGATTTCTGGCTGCGGTTAGGATGGAAGCTGCGAGTTCCACTGTGTCCTCAAACGTTTCCGAAGAAGAACTGTCCAGTAACACTGTATACTGTTCAGAGTGCTGTTCGTCGAATTCTTTCGTCATAAGTTTATTCGTACGCGCAAATGATTTCCAATGAATCCAAGACATCCGATCACCTGCAGCATATTCTCGGACGCTTGACGGTATAGTCGCATCTTTTGCCAGCATGTAGGCAGACATCTTCTGTCCTTCACTTGTTCGTGAATTCGCTGATTCATACAGCACATCGGTCATTTTCGGGTACACCAGAAATGAATCTTGGAGCGCATAGACGCGTCGCTTTCGAATCCAATTAAAAAAGTCCACCACTTCAATTTCCACAGCTTTCAACCGATATTCGCCACGCTGAATATTCGTCAGAGTATATGAATATTCGTACCGTCTTCGAAAGCCCCACAACACGATTTGCTGTACTGTCCGTTCCTTGTTGGCATGCTCTCTTTTATCTATAATTACTGTATACAACAAAGGCATCGGCAACTTTCGTTCAATAATCAAACGAACGATTACCCGTCCCCCGCGTGTCAATTGTTCAGCTGAAATCTTCCGTTTCACAGTGAAATCTCGTAACGGATAAAAATAAAGCAGGATAGAATACAATACAAATGGCAACAGCATATAGAAGATAAACCAACTGACGAATCCACCTTGAAATTTCGCAAAAATATAGGACGCTACACCAATCCCAACAACTCCGACAATACTACCAATCGATTTTAAGCGCTTAATCAGTTGCTTCATACAGAAGTTGGCCGCTGAACTGGCACTTCCAAACGAGATAAAACCTGTCGGATGAGCTCACTTGGGTCCATTCCTTTATATTTAGCTTCTGGCTTTAAAATCAAGCGGTGTGAAAATGCGTAGGGAGCTAGAAACTGCACATCATCCGGTAAGACAAATGAACGACCTTTAATAAATGCATATGCTTGACAGGCTTTCATGAGTGCGAGAGACCCCCGTGGACTTACGCCTAACGACACAGATTCATGATGACGCGTCGCTTCAGCACAATCTACTATGTAGGAAACAACCGTATTGTCTACAACGACTTCTTGGACTTTCTGCTGCAATTCCAATAACTCTTCTATCGTCACAATAGGTCCTATCTGCTCAATCGGTGTTTGCTGCTCTGCCCGCTTTAAAATATCCATTTCTTGTTGCTTTGATGGATAGCCCATTTTCAATTTGAAAATAAAACGGTCCAGTTGAGCTTCCGGTAACGGATACGTCCCTTCATATTCAATTGGATTTTGCGTAGCCATTACGAAAAATGGTTTAGGAAGTTGAATCGTCGTGCCATCTACAGTAATCGATGCCTCTTCCATGCCTTCCAATAAAGCTGCTTGTGTTTTCGGTGATGTCCGATTAATCTCATCCGCCAACACAATATTGCCAATCAGTGGGCCAGGTCGAAATTCGAACTGCATCGTTTGCGGATTATAAATCGAAACCCCCGAAACATCGGACGGCAATAAATCGGGCGTAAATTGTATTCGTTTAAATTGTGCACCAATCGATGTTGCAAGCGCTCTCACTAACATGGTTTTTCCAACGCCCGGCACATCCTCAAGCAGCACATGGCCACCCGCCAGCAATGCCGTAATACTTAACTCCGCAACTTCTCGTTTGCCGACAATGACTTTCTCTATATTCCCCAGTACTTGTTCGATCCACTGTGAATGCATATCGTTTCCCCCTCAATTCACTAACTCATCCCATTTATCTTTATTCAGCAGGTGTTCAAACACCCGCTGAATGAGGATAATACCTTCGGCGGATGTCACAGATTCTGAAAGGAGTGAATCGGACATGCTCGATTCAAAATCTGGACGCAATTACGCCGAGGCGTAATTGATCTGTATTAAACTATCATACCTGAAACTATTAGGTCCGACAAACAGAAAAACTGCCGCCTTCTGTTAAACAAAAGGCAGGCAGTTCTTATTTCCAAAAGTCATCGAATACTGTAATCGGTAAGTGTCGTTTGTGAGCAGACCGCAAATAATGCCCTTCTATTCGCTCGCGTGCCTCATCAGAGACTTCTTTACCTTCCAAATAGTCGTCAATTTCATCATACGTCACACCCAGTGCAATTTCATCGGGTATAGCCGGTTTATTCCCCTCGAGGTCAGCAGTCGGGATTTTATTGTACAAGTGCGGCGGACAATCCAGCGCCTGCAACAGCTGTCTTCCCTGACGTTTATTCAGGCGATAGATCGGCATAAGATCCGCCGCACCATCCCCGAACTTCGTGTAAAAACCTGTAATTGCTTCTGCGGCGTGATCCGTTCCAAGAACAACGGCATGATGAACTGCTGCCACTGAAAATTGGACTTTCATTCGTTCACGGGCCTTTTCATTCCCTTTATCGAAGTCCGTAAGATGCAGGCCCGCATTGGCAAGGGCGCGCTCACTGGCATCTACCGCTTCTTTTATATTCACGGAATAGACGATCGATGGCTGGATGAAATTTAACGCATCCTGACAGTCATCTTCGTCAAACTGGACACCATATGGCAAGCGAACCGCATAGAAGCGATAGTCTTCTTTACCCGCTTCTTCATTCAACTCGTTTATTGCCATTTGTGCAAGCATGCCGACTAACGTTGAATCTTGACCGCCCGAAATCCCTAAAGTAAAGCCTTGCAAAAATGTATTCTTCTTCAAATAAGCTTTTAAAAATTCAATGGAAGTCCGGATCTCTTGCTGCGGATCGATTTCCGGCTTCACTTTTAGTGCTTGGATAATTTCTTGCTGCAATGTCAACGCTCCCACTCCTTTGCTTCATTTAAAGTTATTTACCATCTCATGAACTTCTTCAATGTTACGTCTTTTATTGTCCCAACATTTCTGACTGAGATCGACAGGATACTCCTCTGGATTTAATGAACGTTTATATTCTTCCCATAACAGTTCGAGGTTCTGTTGTGCGTATGCACGGATGTCATAAACGGCCGGATTCTCATAAATCACTTCACCTTTACGGATCACTTGTTCATGTAAATTGACCGCCTTGAAATTCGTAACAAATTTCGAGATGAATGTGTGTACCGGATGGAACATTTTAATCCGTTCCTCTTGTGTCGGATCCTCGTCATGCATCGTAATGTAATCACCCTCCGCTTTGCCGTTTTCCAGATCGATAATCCGGTACAGTTTTTTGCGTCCTGGTGTTGTCACTTTTTCCACATTGGCCGAGATTTTAATTGTATCTTCCATCTCACCATCACTGTTTTCAATAGAGACAATTTTATAGACCGCTCCAAGCGCAGGCTGATCATAAGCAGTAATCAATTTGGTGCCGATCCCCCAAATATCAACTTGCGCGCCTTGTGCTTTTAAGTTCAAAATCGTGTATTCATCCAAATCATTGGAGACGACAACTTTCGCGTCCGGGAAGCCCGCTTCATCAAGCATACGGCGAGTTTCTTTTGACAAGAACGCAATATCTCCGCTGTCGAGCCGAACACCGATAAAATTGATGCTGTCGCCAAGTTCTTTGGCAACTCTAATCGCAGTAGGTACACCGATTTTCAAAGTATTGTAAGTGTCCACTAAAAATACGCAGTCCTTATGACGTTGTGCGTAGACTTTAAAAGCAGTGTATTCGTCTTTATACGCTTGAACGAATGAATGCGCATGGGTACCGGAAACTGTCAGGCCAAAGCGTTTTCCAGCCCGCACATTACTCGTTGATTCGACACCGCCGATTACAGCAGCCCGTGCTCCCCAGATCGCCGCATCCATTTCGTGCGCACGTCGACTGCCGAATTCCATAACGATATCATCCTTTACAACCTGCTTAATCCGACTAGCTTTCGTGCTGATCAACGTCTGATAATTGATGATATTGAGCAATGCCGTTTCAATCAGTTGTGCTTCAAGCAATGGTGCTTCAATACGAATCATTGGTTCATTCGCGAAGACCAGCTCGCCTTCTTTCATGGAATAAACATCCCCAGTAAAGCGAACATCTTTCAGATACTCCAAAAAGTCATCAGCAAATCCAAGTTCTTCACGCAAATATGCTAAGTCGCTTTCAGTAAATGAAAACTCCTGCAAATATTTCAATACATGTTCAAGTCCTGCAAAAATAGCATAGCCATTTCCAAACGGGATCTTTCTGAAATACAATTCAAAAATAGCTTTCCGTTCGTGTATGCCATCCGCCCAGTAGGATTCTGCCATGTTTAATTGATAAAGATCTGTGTGTAACGCTAGGCTATCGTCTGAATATGATGAGGTCATAGTCGTCTCCTTCTTCCGCTGCAATGATGGTACCATTATACACTATTTCCCCTTTTTCTTCGTAAAGTAACCATCTTCGTCATAATTCATTCTTGAAACTTTTTGACTTTCACTTCGTACAGAAGTATAAGGAGTGATAATATTGAATATAATCTTGCTTGTGTCCGTTATCGTTGTTTTCGGCTTTTTAATTTTAACTAAGTTAGATGCCATTGAAAGACGCCTGGCTCGGCAGCAGTCAATGCTGAATCAATTGACACAAAATTTCCCCGAGCCGCCTGCAAATGATGAAATCCTTTCATTGATCCATGCCGGTGAGAGTATAAAAGCAGTGAAACTATCAAGAGAAATGTATGGTTTCTCTTTATTGGAAGCAAAAGAATATGTAGATCGATTAAAAGAAGATATATGAGAAAAAACCTTCCTAAGTTGGAAGGTTTTTCAATGACGATCAACAGTCATTTACTATTATATAAGCAGCTTTCACAGGACCATGTACTCCGATTACCAAATTCATTTCAATGTCTGCAGAGTTACTGGGACCCGTAATGAAGTTGATGCAGGAAGGCACTTGTTCGCCGTTATCTATTTTCTCTCGTATCAAGTCTGCCGCCTGGGTGATTCTTGGAACGAGCGTACTTTTCGGAATAATCGCGATATAATTCGTAGGCAACAAGCTAACGGAACGTCCTTTATCAGAACTGCTTAACAGCACGACAGTACCCGATTCCGCAAGAGTCATATCACTGAATGTAATTCCAATATTCGCTTGTTCCGCCAATTCGATATTCTTCTCACCGAGTGTAGTGTCCCAGCTATTCACTTCTATATTTTCCGCCGGCCATTCATTTTCAATTAAATTGGTCAACCCGTATTTGTCAAAACGCTCATCTTTCCATAACGACAACGGTCCACCGCCGTATAATTTGACGGCTTCAGCCAAGGTTTTTGGAAGATCTGCCAACTTTGTCTCAATTAAATCCGTATGAATTTGCAGACATTGATTGCGCAGCACTTCTAACAGTTCATCTGCTGAAGCGTCCTTTAATACCGCGCGTTGCGGCTGATGTTTCCACACGGGTTTCTGCACGTTCAATTTAGGTTCCCGACCTAAACGGGTGGCAATTTCAGTAAGGAAGGTGTCTCGGTTTCGAATCGTTCCTGTCATGATTATTTGCCTCCTTTCTGATCATAGAACCAATCGCGGAAACGTTGATTGCCTACAGCAGGAAACTCACGCAAGTCCGTCCACTCTTTAAGCGGACCCGGTCCTTTTGAGATGCGATCGTTTTTCGTCAATGGTCTCATCGCAGTGGAAGCAACTTTCGCTCCCATGGAATACAACGGATTGGATGAGGCTCCAATTCCAAACGCTTTCATTGCAAGTCTTTCGGAAATCGGTGCTCTGCCTTCTTCTTCCACGATGACTTGACGATGCTGATGAAGCAACTCATGAAGCGGAATCTTTACCGGACACGCATCCGTACATGCTCCGCATAACGTAGAGGCATACGGCAGTTCCTTGAAATCATCATAACCGCCAAGCAAAGGTGACAATACTGCACCAATCGGCCCCGAGTAAATCGAGCCGTAAGAATGCCCGCCAATATGACGATAGACAGGACAGACGTTGACGCAAGCAGCACAACGGATGCATTGCAAAACTGATTGGAATTCAGTACCTAGAATTTCCGAACGTCCATTGTCTACGATCACTAAATGAAATTCCTCAGGACCATCCACATCCCCTTCGCCTCTTGGGCCTGTCAACGCGGTCACATAGCTTGTCAATTTTTGACCAACCGCACTGCGTGTCAAAAGGCTGACCAGTACTTCGAATTCTTCAAAGGAAGGAACGACACGCTCCATACCCATCACTGTAATCTGTGTTTTCGGCAATGCGGAAACAAGCCGTGCATTCCCTTCATTGGTCACGAGACTGATCGATCCCGTTTCTGCAATTGCGAAATTACAGCCAGTAATGCCGATATCCGCTGCCAAAAACTCTTTGCGAAGCTTTTCACGTGCATGTAATGCCAGTTCCTCCGGCTTGGATGTTTTATTATAATCCAATTTCTCCGCAAAAACATCACGGATTTGATCTCTATTTTTATGTAGCGCCGGCGCTACGATATGAGATGGCGGATCGTGATCATCCACCTGCAAAATGTATTCACCTAAATCCGTCTCGATGACTTCACATCCAGCTTCTTCGAGAACTGAATTCAAATTAATCTCTTCCGTCACCATAGATTTAGATTTAACGACTTTCTTACCTTCTTTTTTCTCTACAACGTCCCGGATATATACGCTTGCTTCTTCCGCCGTTTTGGCAAAGAATACACGGCCGCCACGTTCGGCTACATTTTCACTGAGCTGATGCAAATAGAAGTCAAGATTTTCTAGGACATGCTGACGGATTTCTTCTCCATGAGAACGCCATTCCTCCCAGTTTCCGAGCTCTTCAGCAGCATCCAATCGACGACCGTGCAACCTTTCTTGTGCCCCTGCCACTGCCTTGCGCATAAAATCATCTGAAATATTATCTTTCGTTCGATCCGTAAAGTTTTTCGTACTGAATTTCATTGCCATAAAGCTTCACCTCATTTCTGAATTACTCGTGACTATTCAATACTTGCGCTATATGCATAACACGGATTGGCTTTCCTGTCCGTTCCGCACGTCCTCCAATATTCATCAAGCAGCCGCAATCCGCCCCGATTAAATAATCAGCCTCTGTTTCAATCGCACTGTTTACTTTTTCATCTACCATCTGTTCAGAAATGTCACCCATCTTGACCGAAAACGTGCCGCCAAAACCACAGCAATTATGAGCGTTTGGTAACGGAACCATTTCAAGACCTTCGACTTGCTCAAGTAATTTTTTTGGTGCTTCCTTGACGCCTAGCAATCTAGTCATATGGCAGGATGGATGATAAGTTGCTTTCCCAGATAGTTTTGCTCCGACATTCTCTACTTTGAGTACATCTACAAGAAACTCTGTGAATTCATACGTTTTATCTGCAAGCTCTTGAGCTTTCGTTCTCCATTGTGGATCATCTTTGAAAACTTCAGGATACATCTTGAACATCGTTGCGCATGATCCAGATGGCGTAACAACAAATTCCGCGCCATCAAACGTTTTGATCATATTTTTCATCGCCGATTTAGAATTTTCCACGTAGCCACTATTGTAGGCAGGCTGCCCGCAACATACCTGGCCTTTGGGGAAGGATAATTCACAGCCTTGCCTTTCCAATACTTCTACCATGTCTTTTCCTGCATCTGCATAAAACATGTCTACGAGACATGTAATAAATAAGCTGACTTTCATTTTCATTCACCTCTCTGGGATAGACTTTTCAGAGTCAACAGGTCATCAGATGACTTATAGTTATTTCATAGCATACTACAAAACTTTCAGGTTTAATAGATGTTCTCTATATTTTCTGTTAAAAAATTTCACCCGATTGCAAATCGGGTGAAATTGGTTACTCGCTTAGCGAGCGCATATAATTAGATAAAACCGATTCTACGTTAAACAAATGTTCTTTCATACTTGTAGCGGCTAGATCGGGTGATTCATTTTTAATTGCCAAGAAAATTGCTTCATGCTCTTCATGCAAACGGTCTACAGTCGTCGTTTCAGTGTACAGACAAATTCGGCGGGTTTCCCTCATCGATTCCCCCATCAGGTCAGATACTTGATTCATTAAACTGACCAAAATAGGATTTCCGCTGGCCCTGGCAATAGCAAAATGAAAGTCTAAATCTGCTTTTTCTCCGAGAAGAATATCTCCTGCGTGTTCCTTCATTTCGTTCAAGGCTTTTTCCATCTTAATTAAATCTGCTTCCGTACGTTTTTCAGCAGCAGCATATGCAGCACCGTCTTCTAATATCTTTCTGACCTCCAGTAAATGAAAGACATCTTCCTCGCCCATTAACATCGCACTATGCAGAGGGAACACCAAATCATCTGATGAAAATTCCATAACATATGTCCCTTCACCTTGACGCATTTCAATCAATCCCATTGCACGTAAAGAAGTCAATGCTTCGCGAATAGCTGAACGTCCCACATTAAAGCTTTCCGCCAATTGCTGAACAGATTCTAGTTTATCTCCTGGCTTCAACTCCCCCGAGCGGATCGAATTCAATAACGCTTCAGCTACTTCTTCATATATTTTCTTCGGCTTGATTTGCTTATATTTCAAGAATCTTCACTCCTGTCTTCTACTCTCATTATAATCCATAATGCATTATTATGACTTAAAACGTGTAAACAAAGCATGTAATCTAAAAATATAAAAAATTGCTTGTCTTTTAATATGGTAGTCTATATAATCGTGAAAAGAGTTATCAGTCATTAGGTCATCAGATGACCTAATGATCTAACACTATTTGAAAACGCTTTCCAATCTAACCTATCAAAAAGGAGGCTATTTATTTGAACTTATTGATTTTATCGCTGATTGCTTTATTGCCTATTGTCACGATTTTAGTTTTTCTTGTCTTATTGAACTGGCCTGCTAGCCGGGCTATGCCTATTGCTCTCGTTGTCACTGCTCTCATCGCTATATTCATCTGGGGAACAAAAGGTAATATCGTTGCAGGAGCTGCATTTAACGGTTTAATTACTGCCTTGGAAGTTATATTTATCGTCTTCGGTGCAGTATTACTGTTAAATACCATTAAAGAAAGCGGTGCCATACATACAATTCGGAACGGTTTCACTTCGATTTCACCTGACCGGCGAATTCAAGCGATTATCATTGCGTTCTTATTTGGTTCCTTTATCGAAGGTGCATCAGGTTTTGGCACGCCCGCTGCTGTTGCTGCCCCACTGTTAGTTGCCGTAGGTTTCCCTGCACTAGCTGCTGTCATGGTATCACTCGTTATTCAAAGTACTGCCGTTTCTTTTGGAGCCATTGGTACTCCAATACAAATCGGCGTAAATACTGGTCTTGCGGATCAACCAGCCGTTATGACGGCATTGGATAAAATGGGTATGAGCTTCCCGGAGTACTTACTCCAAATCACTACCAACACGGTTTTGATCCATGGCGTAGTCGGCTCATTGATCCCATTATTTTTGGCAGCTTTACTGACTCGCTTCTTTAGTCCCAGCAAGTCATTCCGTGAAGGTTTAAAAGTCTGGAAATTCGCTCTATTCGCAGGGTTGGCCTTCACTATTCCGTATTTCCTGATCGGCCTTACATTAGGTCCTGAATTTCCTTCTTTACTTGGCGCACTCGTGTCATTGATCATCGTCGTTCCTGCTGCTCGTAAGGGATTGTTCATGCCTAAAACAGAAGATTCGTTTGAATTTCCACCTCGTGCCCAGTGGGAGGAGGATTGGTTCGGCAAGCTGAACCATGAAGCTGCCAAGCCTTTGGATGAAAGCCGTAAGATTTCTATGTTAAATGCATGGATGCCATATGTCGTACTTGCAGTATTACTCGTCCTATCGAGAACGGCAGAGCCTTTCGAAAGTTTATTGAAACACTCAGCTATTACGTTGAAGTTTGAAGACATGTTCGGTTCAGGTATCACCACGGTCTCGACACCTTTATTCTTGCCTGGCTTTTTCTTTATTGTAGCTTCACTGTTTGGTTACTTCTTTCATCGAATGAAACCTAGGGAGTATTTATCAGCATGGAAAAGCTCATTTATCACGGCGGTAACCGCGGGGGTGGCACTGATCTTTGCTGTACCGATGATCAAAATATTCTTGAATACTTCGCTTGCAGCAGGTAAAGCAGCGGCTGATAGTACATCATTAATAGGCGAAAATATGCCGTTAGTTTTAGCTGAAAGTGTCTCTGTCGTCGCTGGAGATTTCTGGCCGCTCGTTGCTCCAATTGTTGGTGCGCTCGGCGCTTTCATAGCAGGAAGCAATACGTTCAGTAATATGATGTTTTCTCTATTCCAATTCGGCGCCGCAGGCAATATCGGTTTGGATACGACACAAGCCGGAATTGTCGTTGCAATGCAGGCCGTAGGAGGCGCTGCCGGTAACATGATCTGTGTGCACAATGTTGTGGCAGCTTCGGCGACAGTTGGGTTGATCGGTAAAGAAGGTCTGTTGATCCGCCGTGTACTGTTCCCGCTCAGTTACTATTTATTGGCGGCTGGATTCTTCGGCATGGCATTTATCCACGGATTCCTAAATATCTGGTTGATCCTCGCTATCGGAATTATGGCGGCATATACCATAAAAATGGCGACAGATAAACGGATGTTGTCAGTAGAATCATTGCGTCAACCATCATAATTATAGAATGCAAAAAGAGCCATTGATTGGCTCTTTTTTGTTGTGGATAAATTTTATTTACTCGGTTCAGACCGACTCGGTTACGTTACATATTTCCCGCAACCTTCTTTTTTAATAATGAATACTCTCCACCTTCTGGCACTTTTCGCATTCTCTATGTGTCGAGGTTTCTATATATTCATGAACACATTCGGCTTGCAACTTATATAACTTTTCCTCTAATTCACGTAGACCTTGGCGCTGCACAACAATATGACGAACTAACTGTTTTGCTGAAGTCATCTAACCCACTCCTAATCAAAGATAGATTTTAGCACCAGATCTTTTGAATTCTTCCGCTTTTTCCTGCATTCCTTTTTCGATTGCCAGATTCTCTTCTGGACTATTTTTATCCACGTACTTTCGAATGTCGTGAGAAATACGCATACTGCAGAATTTCGGCCCGCACATTGAACAGAAATGAGATACTTTCGCCCCTTCTGCCGGTAACGTTTCATCGTGATATTCCATCGCTCGTTCTGGATCTAGACTCAGATTGAATTGATCTCTCCAACGAAATTCGAAGCGAGCTTTGGATAATGCATCATCGCGCTTTTGTGCATTTGGATGGCCTTTCGCTAAGTCTGCTGCATGGGCAGCTATTTTATATGTGATGACACCTTCACGAACATCCTCTTTATTTGGTAATCCGAGATGCTCTTTTGGCGTTACATAGCACAGCATCGCAGTCCCGAACCACCCGATCATCGCAGCACCAATTGCAGATGTGATGTGGTCATACGCAGGCGCGATATCTGTCGTCAACGGACCTAATGTATAGAATGGTGCCTCCTGACAAATTTCCATTTGTTTATCAACATTTTCCTTAATTAAATGCATCGGTACATGCCCAGGTCCTTCGACCATCACTTGCACATCGTGCTTCCAAGCAATTTTCGTCAGTTCACCAAGCGTATCCAGCTCAGCAAATTGCGCTTCATCATTAGCATCTGCAATCGATCCCGGACGCAAGCCATCTCCCAATGAAAATGCGATATCATACTGCTTCATGATTTCACAAATTTCCTCGAAATGCGTGTAGAGAAAACTTTCTTCATGATGAAGCATGCACCATTGCGCCATAATCGAACCGCCACGTGAGACAATGCCTGTCACTCGGTTAACCGTCAGCGGTATATAGCGTAGCAGTACCCCCGCATGAATCGTGAAATAGCTGACGCCTTGCTCGGCCTGTTCAATCAATGTGTCGCGGAAGACTTCCCATGATAAATCTTCCACTTTTCCATTCACTTTTTCGAGCGCCTGATAGAGCGGAACTGTCCCCACCGGTACAGGGGAATTTCGGATGATCCACTCACGTGTCGTATGGATATTCTTACCTGTCGATAAATCCATAATATTGTCCGCACCCCAGCGTGTTGCCCACGTCATCTTCTCCACTTCTTCTGCAATCGATGAAGAGACTGCGGAATTTCCGATATTCGCATTAATTTTGACATGAAATTTACTGCCGATAATCATAGGCTCTGCTTCGGGGTGGTTAATATTGGACGGAATGATTGCCCGTCCTCTCGCAACCTCATCGCGTACCAACTCCGATTCAACGCCTTCACGAATCGCAATGAACTCCATTTCAGGTGTGATCATCCCTTTTCGTGCATAATGCATCTGCGTAACATTCTTTCCCTTTTTAGCTCGCAGCGGTTTGCGCTTCAATAAAGGAAATTGCGCATCGTTATTCATTTGCTCTATTGAACGATAGCCATTATCCTGTGGTTTTACTTGTCTTCCTTCATATTCTTCCACGTCATTACGTTCCCATATCCAATTTTCCTTAATGGCTGGAAGTCCTTTTTTAATATCGACTTCATAGCCTGCTTCCGTGTATTTTCCGCTCGTATCATAAACGCGGAACGGTTCATTCGGAAACTCATCTTGCTCTGTCACGGTTGGTGATAGTTCAATTTCGCGCATAGGTACAAGCAAATCGGATCGACTTCCTTGTACATATACTTTTCTGCTTGCCGGAAAACAATCGTGAATGTGGATCTCTTTTTCTGTCGTTTGTTTCATTTGTCATCGTCTCCTTTGTGAGGGCAGACCATGACTCCATCCGAGTAAAGGGAATCAGCAGCACAAAAAAAGACCAGCTCCATAAAAAAAGGACCTGGTCTTTCAAAAACGCACAAAAGTACGCTGATTGATAGATTGAAAACTTCCCCACGCTGGTACGAGCCAGATCAGGTCCAAAGAGTTCGGAATGCATTTTACTCATCCCATCTCAGTCCAGTCGCGCTGGACACCCCTAGTTATGATTATTGAATTGTCGAACAACTATAGTTTATCATAGAGTAATACTTTGTCAACTAGAGGAAGTAAAAGAATTACCTTCCATTCGAATCAACCGACCTTTCAGTTGCTGACCATCCCGGTAGCCCGATAGACTTCCATTTTTTGCGATGACCCGATGACATGGGATGACAAGCAACAACGGATTCTTTCCAATCGCGGAAGCAGCTGCTCGAATTGCAGAAGGATGACCGATTATCTCGGCAATGTCTGAATATGTCACCAATTGTCCATACGGAATATCTTGAAGCGCTTTCCACACCTTGTTTTGAAATGGTGTGCCTGACCAATCCACGGAGCATGTGAAATCTTGCACTTCTCCAGACAAGTAACTTCTCACTTCATTTGCGTATTCAGCTAATCTGTCTGCATTTTCCTTCACTTCGCCAGCGCCATATTGTTTGGTGAGCCAACTCTTCATTTTTTCCTCAGCATCTTCAGCTAAGCCTACATAGAGAAGGCCCCTTTCAGTCGCTGCCATTGTTACGTTCCAACCTTCCACATCAAAACTTGTCCAATAAACCAGTTTCCCCACTACCTTTCTATTAGCCAAACAGCTTCAATCCAACGGCCCCTACTATAATCAATGACAAAAAGAAAATCCTTTTCACACTTGCAGACTCTTTAAAGATTAGAATACCAGCCAGGACTGCCCCTGCCGCTCCCAATCCTGTCCAGACTGCATAAGCCGTACTCATTTGAATATCGCGCATCGCTAACGATAAAAAAACAAAGCCGAAACTGAATACTCCAACTATGAGTAGGAGACGCTTGATCGTACGTTTCTGCAAGTAATAATTGATGCTTATAACCCCAAAGATTTCTCCAAGACTGGCAATCGCTAAATAAACCCAAGCCAACGTCAACTGCCCCCTTCTTGATTCGCTTCATCCGACTGCTCATCTGTAGTCAGTTTGATACCAACAACCCCGATGACAATCAAACAGATAAATGACAGCGTAATCCAGGTGAAGTCCGCGTGGAAAACGAAAATATCAACTAATAGAATGGCTGCAGCGCCTGAACCGGTGAAGACAGCATAAACTGTCCCTGAAGGCAATTTCTCACATGCCTTAATAATGAAATAAAAACTAAATATAATCGCGCCTCCAGTTCCGATCCAATGCAGAAATGTCTCCGAATAGCGCAGTCCCACCACCCAAAATATTTCTACGACCGCAGCTAAAGCGACATAACTCCAAGCCAAAGTTAACGTCTCCTTTCATTCGCTCTATAGTGTCTATTAGTATAACAAACCTTTCAGTTAAACGAAAAAAGCATTCCTAGTAGAAGTAAGCTTGCATCTGCTATGTTCGCATGATAGAATGAATCCACTAATAATTTTTCCTATATTAAGAATATTCTTATCGAGAGAGACGGAGGGATAGGCCCAAAGAAGTCTCAGCAACCAGCCAGCTTGGCATGGTGCTAATTCCAAGGGTGAACACCGCCTTGAAGATGAGAATACTGAAGAAAATGTTGTATGTTCGAGGGCCTATTCGAAATGAAGAGGCTCTTTTTTATTTTTCTGAAGGGGATGGATACTATGACAAACAATGAATTAGAAACAAGATTAGTCCAGCTGGGGAATAACAGCGATAAGAAAACGGGCGCAGTCAATACACCGATTTATTTATCAACAGCTTATCATCACGAAGGGTTAGGTCAGTCTACCGGCTACGATTATACGCGGACAAAAAATCCGACTCGTTCTATTTTGGAAGACGGCATTGCCGATTTAGAATCCGGTGATCAAGGCTATGCCTGCAGCTCCGGAATGGCAGCTATTCAACTAATCTTGTCACTGTTTAAAACAGGTGACGAAATCCTTGCCCCTGAGGACCTGTATGGCGGCACCTATCGTTTATTCCAACAGTATGAGAAAACCTATCAGATTTCTACACACTACCTAACATTTGATGATGTTTCAGAAGTTGAACAAGCAATTACAGATCGTACAAAAGCGATATTTTTGGAGACACCTACCAACCCGCTTATGCTGCAGATTAACGTCGCAACTTATGCAGAACTTGCTAAAAAGCATGGCCTGTTGCTAATTGTTGATAATACGTTCCTTACACCGTATTTCCAACGACCGATTGAGGAAGGTGCGGATATCGTTATCCATAGCGCTACGAAATATATCGGTGGTCATAATGACGTGCTTGCTGGTCTTGTCATAGCAAAAGGCGAAGAACTTTGCGACCGCTTGTTCACGAACCATAATGCGAGTGGCGCTACACTATCTCCGTTTGATTCATGGCTCGTAGTCCGCGGTCTCAAAACACTCCATTTGAGAATGAAGCAGCATGACGCGAATGCAAAAGAAATGGTAGCCTATTTGAAGCAAGAACCTTTAATCGCAGATGTCTTGTACGCCGGCATCGGCGGTATGCTCTCGTTCCGCGTACAAAACAGCGAGTGGGTAGGACCGTTCTTAGAGAATATGAAACTCATTTCCTTTGCAGAGAGTCTTGGAGGCGTCGAAAGTTTCATCACGTATCCAACAACACAGACGCATATGGACATTCCGATTGAAGAACGGAATCGACGCGGTGTCGATGATCGACTCTTGCGCTTCTCAGTCGGGGTGGAGGATGCGGATGATTTAATTGCCGATGTCAAACAAGCACTGTACGCTGCGAAAGAAGCAGTAGAAGCCGTAAATATTCATTAATCCCATCTCCTCTTGCGTTCAAGTGCAAGAGGATTTTTTCTTTCCTAGCAATAAAAAAGACATCCTAGAGAGAAGGATGTCTTTTAAATGCTCATTGAGTTTGCTGCCATTTCTTCTTTTCCGCTGAGTAAACAACTGTTGCCGGCACTACAATAAATGCCAATGCCGCCACACCTGCCAGCATGCCCGCCCACTCTTTACTCCCTAAGGAAAACCCGGCAGTCGTGCCTATGCCAATACCCGCTATAATTGCCAATGTAATCAACTTATACATAACAAGATCCCCGACCTTTCAAGTTAAAGATTCCCCAAAGGTTCTGAATAATTCGTTGTATTTAGCATACTCTAGTTGAGAACAATTTTCAAGTGTAAGTGAGAACCTTTTTCAATTCGAATGCTATCGGTTTATTCTACTTCACGATTAACTTGAAATATGCATATTAGTCCAACAAAAAAGCTGCATTGCTTCGGGGCCGCTGTACTTTAGCGTGTTCTTTGTTCTCCCCAAAGAAAAAACTGCCCTAAAAGCCATTTCTGACTTTCAGGACAGTCTCTTTTCAACTATTATTTTTCCAACAGTTTTAAGGATTCTCTGTTAAATGCCGGGATATCATCAGGCTGACGGCTTGTGACTAGCTGATTCTGACAGACAACGACTTCTTTGTCTGCGTACTTTGCACCCGCATATTCCATATCGACACGAATCGATTTGTATCCTGTTGCGTCACGACCTTCTAATGTTTTCGCCGTGATCAATAGCTGTGGTCCATGACAGATAGCAAAAACTGGTTTGTCGGCATCCATGAATTCTTTGACAAATTTTACAAAACGATCATCTGCGCGCAAAATATCTGGGGAGAATCCACCTGGGATAAATAAAGCATCATAATCTGATGACTTCGCATTGTCAATTCCTTTATCGACTTTTACTTTCGTGTTTTCTTTCATACCGGTAACTGCCGATCCAGCTTCCGTCCCAATCACTTCGACTTCATGTCCAGCATCTTTATAGGCTTTGGCCGGCTTCGTATATTCTGAGTCCTCAAACATGTCTCCTAGTACTGTTGCGATCTTTGCCATTGCTTACCACTCCTTATGTGATGTTCTAGACCTACTATTCCACGAATTAAAAGATCTAAACATCGCACGGCTAAGCTGTCTCTTATCCTCAGTATCTAAATTTACGGTCGTATTCGTTTCATCTTTCCAGAAAATTTGCCTGCTTATATCAACTTGAATCTCTGTGCATATTCCTGGTACTTTTCTAATTACATTAGAAAAAAACTCGTTTAAAAAAATATACCAATGATGACAAGAGCGGCGATAATAAGACCCCCAACGGTTTGGACCAGTTCCGTCGACACAACCGGCTTCTTCTGAAAGACATTAATCAATTCCAAGTCTTCACGCAATTGCTTCACTTCTTTACGAAGCTCTTCTACTTCTGTATTCAGCGTACTGATTTCCTGCGATTGCTTAGAAATTAGTTCATTTTTTTGCGGAGATGTTTCATTCGTATCCATAGATCTAATCGCTCCTCCAAGTTTTCTTCTTTATACGTTTTTATAACCGCTTAAGTTTCGTTTCATTGAAAAACTTTCCATTTGCATTTTCAGCTGTTCGGGTGTATTATAAATTTACAAGCTGTATTGTTCGTATGACATTAAGTTTTAACCTTTAAGCTGTAACAGGGAGTTTATTACGGAACGGAAATGGCATGCCGGGTTCCTTTTAGCAACTCGGACGTACAGGAACGTTTCTGCAAACACCCACTTCGAGAAGTGGTGGTTTAAAACTTTCTATGACTAAATTACGGCAAAGACGGCTTAACAAACCGCATAGTTTCAAGGTTTGCGAGAAGGCATCACTCCAATTGAGTGGTGCTTTTTTTGTGCGTTTTTCTGGTTGGGGTTAAACTGGGGTTAAAACTCAAAACAATTTGTATTAAATACTGATAACCAATTAAACTGGATCACCTTCATTTTCTAAAAAATATTTGAAAAACCGAATAGCCTTTCTTACCTATATCATGTATCCTGTAAATATACATAATTATGGGAGGGGTACCATTGGGAGACAAGAAGAAAGTTAAAGTTAAAAAGCCATTTTATAAAAGATGGTGGTTTATCACTATTGTAGTTATTTTTATTTTAGGTGCTATTGGATCAACTATGGAAGAAGAGGCGGAGGAAGAACCGAAAAAAGTGGAGACTTCAGCTGATGCAAAACCAGACATTGGAAAAGAACCAGGTTTAACAGAAGAAGAAAAAACTCAAATTGCTAAAAAAGAAGAGGAAAAGAAAGCTGCAGCTGGACAGAAAGCTAAAGAAGAGGAAGAAGCTAAAGCAAAAGAAGAAAGCATCCCCAGAGAGCATAAATCTGCATTAAAGAAGGCTGAAACATATGCGAAAACTATGCAAATGTCTAAGGCTGGTATTTACGATCAATTGACTTCTGAATATGGAGAGAATTTTCCTCCTGAAGCAGCTCAATATGCTATTGATAATATTGAGTATGATTGGAAAGAAAATGCGTTGAAAAAAGCAAAGACCTATGCTGACACAATGAGTATGTCAGATGCGGCTGTTTACGATCAACTGATTTCAGAACATGGAGAAAAATTTACTGCTGAAGAAGCACAATACGCTATTGATAATTTAGAATAAAAAAAGCGACTCCGTCCGATAATGGATAGAGTCGCTTTAACTTTGCATTGGCCACTTTGCAAACCTTGTTGTATCAACGTTTGATTTATGGCCATATGCTTCTTATTTATTTTGTTTAATTGTAGCACCTAACCCAAGCATCGCTTTATCGCCAGGCTTGGCGCCTTTATTGGTTAACCACGATTCCATGTAACCTTGATCTACCCCCGCTTGCACCGCTATTTCCTGTTGCGCTTTGCTTCCTAAAAATGTTTCGAATTCTCGCTTTAATGTCGGACTGCTAAACTCTACCCACACTTTGTTTACCTCCTCTTTCTTATCGACTGCAGCTACTTTCTTGCCACCGGCATAATTTATAATTCCTTGTGCTGTCAGCTGTGCCAACTTTTCGACTTCGTTGATCAAGATGTTTTCATCATTCGTATTGGAGATAAACGCATACTCAATCAGCACGGCGGGCATATTGGTTTCGCGTAACACAGAATAATTTGCACGTTTCCTACCACGATCCACAACCCCAATACTACCAGCGATTGTATTATGGATAGAGCTTTGTAATTTACTTGTTGCGGAACTGACTGACCCATTATAAATAAACGTTTCGAAGCCTGTAGCTGTTGCTGTCGCCGCGTTATTATGCAGGGAGATAAAATAGTCAGCGTCCCAGGCATTAGCCATCCTCGCACGTTCGCCAAGAGACACGAAAACATCTGTTGAACGCGACAACTTGACGGTATGACCGGCAGCTTCGAGTAGAGCCTTTACACGCATTCCAACTTTTAGCACGTTATCTTTTTCCTTTGAACGTTTGCCGATAGCGCCCGGATCATTACCACCGTGTCCAAAATCAAGCCAAACTTTACTCATCATCCGTCACCTCACTTTCTTCATTTCTGTAATTTTCATAGCAATCCTCACATAACATCTCGCCGTTGAATTTATCGAGCACATCTATTTCTTTTGTACAAACCGCACATTCTGTTTCAGCCATATTATTTCATCCCCTTTTTAAAAATATTTGAAATGAAATCAGCGAACATATCAGTAGATTTATCATCATCTGCTAGTTTTAGATGATTCAAAATCGAATTAATCTCACTTAACAAATAGCCAATATACAGCACATATAATGCACTTATCCCGATCGGTTCCGGTACTAATAACGCGACTGGAATAAAGTACACGCATAAAATTAGCAACAGCATTTTACGTGCTATCCCGAAAATAGCCTTGCTTGATGAAAAATCTACATTTTTATTAAACTTTGCATTTATCCATCCCATTGAAAAATCAATAATATTTGCCGTACCGATCAGTGCTAGTAAATAAATTAATTTTGTATTATCTGTCTCTAAAAACCGCTGCAACCAATCAATCATTTGCATATATCTCACCCTTCTTTTTTTAATTTTTGAATATAAAAAAGAACGCTCCGCATTTGGAACGTTCTACACAAATTAATCTAACAATTCATTTAAGGCATTTAATTGCACTTGCAAGTTAGAAATATTACTTTGATACTTCTTGATTTCTGGAGCGAGATCAAATCGCTGCGTTGTCAATTGATTAATATCTTCTGCATTTATCATTTTCGACATACCATTCAACTTTTCATCAAGCGCTTGTAACACCGCAAGCCGATCAGTCATGTAACCAAAATTCTCTTTCGCCTTGTCAAGTTTACCCTTATACTCATCGATCAAGTTTTGACAAATTTTGATTTCGTCCAAGACTGCTTCTTTTTTTAAAGTTAATTCCATATTATATGCACCTCCTCTCTATCTCCATGTTTCGACAGAGAGGAAGTATTACCCTCCTATTTACCCAATACTATTTACCTTCTTTCTCGACCTCAGCAGCCAAATACTCCGCAACAGGAACCTGATACTGTTCAGGTAAACTACCAATCTTCCTTGCACTAGCTTTCACCAATAGACCGTAAACAGGAATCATATAATCAAAGACCATCATTCCTCACCTCCTTCATATTTGGCAACTTTAGCAGTGAGCACTTCAATCTGCTCCTGCATGCCTGCCATCGCTCCTAGCATGATTAATTGGGTTTCATCTAATTTCTCTACCGCGTCAGATGGAAAAAGAGGCTCATAAGGCCCCTTTTCTCCATTCGGCAATGTGCGTCTCACTAAAGGTATACTCATGAGAATAACGCCCCCGATACTTGAATGATTGGTTTATCGCCTGTCCATGATAATTTGATTGCAATGTGTTCGGCTGGACTATCTGCCTCATACTTGAATAGATCGTTGATATAATTATCGGCTGGACCGCTCGAATCTAATTCCATTGGCTTGAAATCTTCCGGTTCCGTTCCGTTCGTCATGCTGATCTCAGCCTTAACCGAATTATTTGGATCACGTAATATCCAGAGTGCAATACTCTTAGCAGACCCTGCTGGTGGCTTGATAGTGTATCTCATTGTAGATGCGGTCAACGGTGTAAGTTTTTTGTCTTTAATTAGCACGATTGTTTCAGATGCCTTGAAATCATACGTATCAGCTACTTCAACGACGATGCTATTTTCATCGTCTTTTAGCTTGGACAACGAAATATCAAATGTAAATGGTCCAGCTGATCCATTATGAATCTCGACGTTTATGCCATTGTTAATACGATAGCGAACCAATACGTCATTACCGTCTGGATCATATGACTCCCCAGTAATCGTTACTTTGTCAACATTGATTAAATCGGATTGGTACTCGATCGGATCGATAGTTAAGGATGGAGGACGATTGGGAACAACATAGAATATACGTCTTTCAACTTCCGATTTCCCGCCCTGGTTATCCTCTGCCCAGACTTCAAGCGTATGAGCCGTGCCTTCTGTTAACATGCCGGTGATCTCTGTATCGCCTTTGTAAAGCTTGCCCGATTTGAATAGTAGCTGCTCGTTAAATGGGATGGCTGATCCGTCAGATAGCTTAGTTTCAATCCCTCTAGCAGTGCCGCCGTTTAAGCGGTAGTAGACGATCAGGACGTCACCAATGTCTGGTTCAACCGCTGACCCCTTAATGGTAAACGTGTCTTTTTCGTAGAGCGTTTTGTTGTTTTCGGTTTCTAGTGTGATCGTTGGCACTTTATTATGCTGGATTTGAAAAGCTTCAGAATACACATAGTCCGAATAGACGCCACTTGTATTTTTAGCTCTTACCCGAAATTCTACTGACGTCAAGGTCTTATCATCCGTCACTGTAAAGAATTTAGTAATAGACTTTTCTGGTATCCCGATAAGAGACCAAGAACCTCCGTTATATCGGTACTGCACTTCATAAACGCTAATAGACTCGGCCGGCGAGACGCTGAAATACAAATTTATAGTTTCTTTAGGTTCTAATACTGTATTAGCGGCGGGTTGAGTAAACGGACCAGGAGGCGCAATAGATTGGTTGACGCGGGAACCCCGGATGTACCAATAACCGTCTGAATGTCTGTCATCTATCGGAAAAGTTCCCTCTACGGATTGAATGTTAGTCTGTAATAAAGACCCCCGAACATACAGTGTATATGACGTATTAAGAGCGGGTTCTCTATTGTATCGTAAAGCGGTTGTTTGATCGTTGCCCCCTACTTCGGAACCTGTTGTTGTATACCTATTCAACACATTGGAAGTTAATTGATAGAGGGTGGTTCCGGAAGGTATGCGACTACTCCCTGTCACCATGGTTCCTTGTAATGAGTATTTATTAGTTTCCGGATTAAAGGAATATGAAGGATATAAACCATAGAGGCTACGTACTACAGTTCCTGCACTTTCCCAGGGGGCGTCATCTTTATAAATACGTTTCAGCTCGGAATTATACTTGCTCCAATAATAAGTCGGTTTCGAAACTGTGTATACAGGACTTTCTCGATGTGCTGAGTATAGCCCCGCGTTGTCCCTAGCCCGCACTCTGAACTTTATAGTCTTTGCCGTCGGGATAGTGTAACTAATACTAGGCGTTGTCACAAGACCTCGATTAACCCAAGAACCCCCATCGACAGAAACTTCAAATTCATATCCATGCAGGTTACCATCCGCGTCCGTTGACAATCCCCACGATATGGCTTTCGTATCTCCGATTTCTAACGTTCCAGTCGGTTGAGTGAATGCTCCTGGTGTTGTTGGGGCGGTGTTTTTCACTTCTTGGTATAAATTAACCGTATAGATATCCGTACTTAAGTAGCGGTCTAAAACGAACGGCACTTCTTTTATGGTTCCTCCTGTTGTTCTTCCTGCCTCTACTATTTGATCTAATAAACGGCTTCCATTAACAGACAATTCGAATTTATAGCGGTAGTAATTAAAATTAAATTGTCGAACCAACTTACCAAATACTGTCGCTGATACATAACTACTACTAGCCTTCAGAAAATTAATTGTCACATAATAATAAAGTTCCGATGGATATCCCCCGTAGTTTGCAGTCAGGGCTGCTGTGTATTGATAGCCGTAAGTATAAGAATCACTAAGCTGATCCCCTCTTTTAGTTTGAGTTTCAACTAATTCCCATGCCATCTCACACCACCTCCATTACTGAATAGGTACCCCAAGCACCATTATCCATCCGACCATCCGCAATCGTCACGTTACTCCGAGCAATGACCGCGCCTTTGACGTAATCATGCTGCAACGGCTGGACGGTGACCGTAGACTCCGTTACATCAGTAATCAGCACGTCCTCATGATTGGTAGCGTCATAGATCGTCACCTCAGTAAACGGCTTGAAACCGTCTGTATTATCTACATTAAGGACGGTAGTTCCCGCTGATCTTGGGGCGGTTAGGACTGCAGCTGTCGTCTCACGGTTAATCCGAATTGGATCTCCGCTGAATGTATCAGCAAAGATACCGCTATTACCTTTCGTATCACCCTCTAGTGCCTGTTGGATTTTGATTTGCACAATATCACTTTCATGTAGATTCCAATGCTCTGCTAATTTTGCTATCATAATATCCATAGGATTAAAGGTTTCCCCATTCAAAGGTGTGCCTGGTTGAAAAATTTCTCCCTCATCAGGCTCCAAGGAAACTGTTCCATCATTGTTCTGAACAAAGCGGAAACGATTAGGAAATTCAACAATATGATCGTCAAAGTTAATTCGTAAATAATCTAATTTCCTCATTTCCCAACACCCTCCTTCATCGGCGTTTCAACAAATGCCATTTCGAAACGAACTAAAAGGCCCCGCAAACTAGTCTTTTGCACGACCTCAATGTTTTCCGCTAATTCTCGTCCGTGACGATCAATCAAACGAAAATCTTTAATTTCCCCTTCGGTAATCTTATTCAATAGAAGGAAAACACGTAGACGATTGCCTTCTACAGTTTTTTTATATAACTCGAATTCTGTAGCAACGCCATTGACCAAAACTCTTGAACCTGTAATTTCTTTAGCGATAGCGTTCAGAAAGACTTCGAAACCTAATGGAGTAATAATCGTCTTTGACAATGCACTCAATATTTACACCTCCCCAACAAATGAATTCCCGCCCGCTAAATATCTGCCAGTCACAGGGTAATAGCCACCATTTACAATGCTGTCTGTCACAAGCGCAACGTCAGTATTCAAGCTAATTCCATCAAACGCTCGATATGGTTTTACGCCGCATGCAAAAGTGCCGCAAAGCCAGTAAGGATATGTGATAACATCACTGTACGTTGCTATTTTGATTTCGACAGGTGATAGAACAAACTGCCAATAGACTTTCACGCCCCCGCCTTTGATACGTTCAATGGCAATCATATTGACTGGTTTGTCGGTCTGTTGAAAGGAAATGAGTAACGCGGCAGGCTCATGGTTTAGTTCTGACTTGTACCACACTTCTTCCACGCCTACATAGGCATCCCCTAAAAAGACATGACCAACTTCATTTATCGTTTCGATTTCACCTGCACTTCGATTTAGACGGATTCGCATCTTGATATAGTCACGGAATAACTCATCTTCCTTCTGTCCACGTTCTTCTCTCACACGCTTGGCCAAGTCATCAAGGGGTACACCCTGTGCCTTATCAATATCCTGCCAGTCTTCAATTTTGTGAAAGACATTTTTTACAGCTTCCAATTCAGAAAAAACAAGTTGAAACACTTTGCCGATGTTGCTGTCTCTTGCTTTTCGATAGTTATCCGTCAGTTTATCTAAAGCTGCTTCAATTAGGTTCATGTGACCACAACCTTATCGGCAGAAGTGGAAGCGATCTTATCAAAATCAATCGATACATTGCCCACAATAAATTGCTCATCCGCTGACAATCCTAATTTCAAATTGATGTCATCAATACCATTCGTCTCGTGGATGGCAGCGATCAATTTGGTATAGCCTACACTTTTACCAATACCGAGTCCTGGATGCTTGTTACCGTCTCCAATATATTTCACAATACTTTCACGGACTAAATCGAACCCATTAAGTGGGAATCTATCATTTGTAGTCAGCTTCACATCTACATAAATATCAACTGTGGAAGGTCGCGTGTAGCCAATTGGATGAGTGTTCCCATTGCTATCTACAACATCTACTACAGTCGTTCCATATGATTGGATACCACCTGTCTTAGCAATAAAAATAGTACGTGCAATTACGTCATCCTTTCCACCATGAACGAATGGAGCAATACATTTTGGTGGTAATCCATCCACTTCGATTATTTCATCATTCTCGAAAACGAAAGCATCTACTACACCAGCTGCATCTAATAAGTTGGAGCGTACTGCATCGACGTTAGAAGCGCCACCTCTGGTAGCTGATAGTCCGTTACGCTGCCGAAAAGACTCATCGTCTTCAGCGTCACGACCAACCACAATTTGCTTCAACACTTCCATACTGAAAACGCCTGCTACTGGATTCGTAATCTGATGGATAGCTGTTAAACTAACATTTCCAGACACTCCTGCTTCTAGTGCTTCGATTTCCGTGTAAGCCCATCCATCGTCATCAGCGACCGCATAAGTGAGTGTACGATATAAAATGTCACCCTCCGTTTGTACGGTGAATCCTTCTTGAATAGGAATGCCAGGATCCGCTTCGAACTTAACTGCATACCTGGCAGCTACAGCTTTTTGTCGGGTCGTACCGATAAACTTTGATGTTTTATCTAAATTGATACCCTCCGCTGTATCTGGCGACATACTGTTATAAACCTTTTCTGCCAGCATCCAAACGATAGCCAAAAACCACGCACATAAACGGATGAACAATCCTAAAAAAGTTCGTTCAGAGAGATTGATATTCTCCCCAAACAATTCACGGGATTTCATTTCCATATCTTCAATCAAATCTGCGTATTGCTTACGCTTGAAACCCTTCTTCGTCAATCCGTAGTCATCCAATCGGGAACACCTCCTCGATCACATTTCCACTGTTCATACGGACACGGACCAATACTTCTGCTTTCCTTTTGGGACGCTCTTGAAAAAACTCAACCTTTTCAACTTGATCAACCCGCTCGTCTTGATGGATCGTTTCAATAATGGCAAGTCTTGACCGTTGTTCATCGAACGGCTTAGCGAAAATAACCGAATAGGCTAGCCCGTGAAGAATATTCAAGAACCACTCTTCCTTATTTGTGGTCAACGCCCTTTCAAGAGATTGTCCTTCTTCCTCTTCTTCTTCGATCACTACAAAGTTCCCAAGTTGATCAATAACAATATCGCCGTCCTCTATTTTTAAAGCCTTCATTATTTATCACCTAACTTCCGTTGCGTCTATCAGAAATATTCACCAAGCCGTTTGGTGCAGTAAGATTGATATTTCCCTGTTCGCTTGTCAAACTAATATCCTGTTGCTTGGTCAAAATAGATACACTGCCAACTTCATCAATGACAATTTTCGTCTTCATATTCTCATGAGCAATGAGTAAATCATTTTCATGTTCAGCTGGCATTGGCATTTCCGACAGACCTGAAACAATCATGGCATCATCCAAATGGTGTCGGCGTTCCCCTGCATCATCCAAAGGGTAATCGTTGAAAACGACAATCACCTTATCTCCTTTTTTAAACGGCATGCGAATAAAAAACGCTCCTGCTTTTTGAAAAGAAACAGGAACGTCTAATATTGGGGGTAAGCCACCTTGTAAGGGTTGGATATCAGCTTTCATCGTAACGTTATCAAACTTTAAAATTTCAGCATGCATTGCAACACGTAGCCCATCCATCATGCCATCAGTAAAACCATCAAAGAATTTAACCGCCTCACTCATACTGCCTTCACCTCCATTTTCGTATGCCATGAGGAACCATCATGGTTACCTTTAACGACACGAAAATTACCAGTCACCGTTCTGCTCTCGATACGAACCAAGCTGTCTTCGCGAATGCGATGATTCAGCAAGCACGTAACAGAGTAGTCAGCATCCTCACTATCCATTTGTTCAGGCGTTCCAACTAGACCAGTATCCGAATTTAACACGAATCCTGTAATCACGCCTTTACTTTTAGGCCGAATGGAGATGACGCTATTCGTAATGAGTAATTTACTTTTACAATCATTCACCACAATATGACGCAACTCTCTTTGTAATGGGCCATGAACAACTTTACCCTTTTTATAAATGACATCCTTTTCGAGTTGGATTTCGCCAACTTCCAAACCAAACAAACCGATGACGCCCCGAATAACTTGGGAAGCTCTAGTATTTTGCTTAAATGTCTTGGACACCTTCGTTTTCATCCACTCTGCCGCACCATCGCCCATTGTAACGGTTGTTATCTTATCTACACCACTCCATGTGGTTTTAGAAGTAATGATTCCACCTGTAAAGATGGAACCGCTATTGGATTGATAACCAGCATTTAAAATACAAGGCGTACCCTTTTTTAGTTTAGAAATTGTGTCTTTGGAAAGGTTGTATATTTTGACCTCCGCTGTGCTTGGTTCTGGATCATCATCGAAATCCACTTTGAAATCAAAATGTAAATCAGGGTAGTTGATTGTCTTACCAGCCACATGGAATGATGCCTTCCGAATCCACAAATCATTCATCGAGTTCACCGTCCATCATATACAGAAAAACACTTTCTTCTAACTCTTCCCATCCAACACGCTTTACGTTTCCTGATTCATCGAAAGGAATGATTGGGGTTAATGGCTTGGTTTGTACATTTTCAAATAAAGGCTTACCATATACTAACTTTTCGCCAGCAACAATCAAGTCATCAAGACGTAATAAATCGACAGTAAAGAAATCATGTTCAGCATTGTAACGGACCTCAAACCCCCAGGTAACGTTGTCGAGTTGCATCTCGAATGAATAAGGAATTGCTTCTTTATCGATTTCAATGTAATTCATTTCTTACGCCCCTTTCGACTTTGAGTGTCCGCTTTCTGCTTTGGTGTTTTCTTTTTCGGCTGTTGCTTGCCTTTACTGGTAGTCTTCTTCGTTTGCGTTTTGCTGACTGACTTTGCAGGGACAACGAGTTTCACTTCTTTTAATTTTGCAATTCGTACCTTTCGTAACGTCAAAGAGAATTCAAAGCCATCGCTAATTTTAGCCGATCGTTTTCTTGAAAAACTCGCTATGACTACTTGCTCGAATGTTTCAACACCGATAAAAGTAAGCAGTTCTCGTTCTTGCCGAAACCGTTGGAGTCGGGCTAGTTTTTCATTAGCCCGCTCCCCAGTGATCACGCCATTAAGAGGAATGGTTTCTGGTTTAACCTGCACATGATCAGCAACGTCAGATCCTTCTTCCACAGGATGATCGGTGACTTCACTTGGTTCGTTCACTGATTCATCTATTACTGCATTGAATTCGACTTCACCACTTAGACCAATTAATTTTGACAACATTATGCAGGTTCACCCCCTCTTTTAGCCGCTAACATTGCAAAAAACTGTTCCATCATCTCAGGGAAATAGCGTTCCAATTCATGTTTAACATCTTGACCATCTGCATTACCCTGAATAATAATTTCAATTGTTGGATTAAACGAGATACCCTGAGTCGATGACTGATTCGAAGGTGGTGAGGTTTCAGGGTTGAAGGATCCAGCGATATCATACCCAACATTTTCTGCCGCATCGCTTGCATGTTCAGCCTGATCTTCAAATCCAATTTGATAACCCATCATGGTATTGACACCATACTCTTTGAAAAGACGTGACGGTGAAAAGATTTGCAGGGCACCTTTAAACTTACTTGCAATACCACTAGCGATATCACCAACTTTTTTCCATACAGCATCAGCCATGCTGTCAATTCCGCTAATTAATCCTTGGAGAATATTAGCACCAATATCAAACAAATTGATATTTGCGAAGAAACTTTCAATATTATGCCAGATACTTTCACCGATACCCCTTATGATTTCCCAGGCTCCGCTCCAGTCACCTTGTAGTATCGCCATTCCGGCACTGATAAGGCCAAGCACAATGTCAATACCAGTTGAAATCACTGTCTTGATCAATTCCCACGCAATTGTCACTATACCTGTAATTAATGGCCATACGATTTGGAAAATCCCTTGTATAATACCCATAACCATCTGGATAGTTCCCAAAATGCTATTGAATCGTTCTTGGACAATAAACATAATGAACGCACTATTGGTATCCCAGAAGTCTTTAAAGCGGCCGACTATGCTCATTGCAAACTCCATTGCCACTCCGAAAACATTCATTACAATCTCGCTAATCCATCCAAATGCAACGGATGTAGCTTCTTTGATCCAATCCCAAGCAGCATGAACGCCATCCCTAAACCATTCGATTTTGTTGTATGCCAGTACAAGTGCACCAATAATTAAACCAATGGCAGCAACTGTTAGAACTATAGGATTAGTTAATACGGCGAATACTCCTCCTGCTGTTTTCACCGCACCCGATACCTTTGTAAATAAACTATAGAGAGGGGGTAACTTCGTCAATATACTACCGAGCACCATGAGGACAGGTCCAATACCAATAATGAAAGCAGATCCGATTAAAGCGCCATATTTGACGATTCCTTGCATAATCGGTGAAAGCTCATCAAACGCTGATTTAGCCGCCTTGACTTTATCCACTGCACTTGAAAAGAAATCTCCAAATTTTTCTCCCGCTTTTTCTGCAATTCCTCCCATATCATCTACACGTGCTGTGATATCAGAAATCAACGGTTTTAATTTGGAAAAGAAACCGCCGCCTTTACCACCTGCATCAAGGAAGGATGCTCCAAGTCGACCGACTGCTGACCACATGTTAGCCATCCCAGCGGTAAACGATTCTTCACCCATCGTTTTAGCCGCGCCGCCGATGTTATTTTCAATCGCGTTCATCAGCATTTTAGAAGATATTTTACCATCGGACGCCATTTTAAACACCGCGTCTCCGGTCACTCCGGCCTCGTCTGCCAGCCATTGATAGATGGGCAGCCCTCTGTCGGATAGTTGTTGCAACTCACCGTTATAAGCTTTACTGGATGTCTGGACTTTATTTAAAATCGAACCCATCTCGCCCATTCCCATTCCAGCAATTGCAGCCGCATCTCCGGTTAAAGTGAGATATTTGGTCAACTCTTTCCCTGGCTTAACTCCTGCTGCCGCGGCATTAGCTGCGGTGGTTGCTGCTTCGCCCATGCCAAACGATGTGCCCTTTACAGAATCTAAGGCAGATGTCATGATCACGTCAACACCTTCTGCGTCATGACCAAGACCTTTCAGTTTGGCACGGGCTGTGTCAATACCCACAAGCCTGTCGAACCCTTTGACCAAAGCTATACCACCTAAAGCAGTAGCAGCCCCAACCGCCGGGGCAGTTATCCATTTTGTCATGTTCTTACCGATACCGCTCATTTTGGTGCCAATACCGTCTAATTTGGAAAACATGCTGCTGGTAGCAGATTCAGTGACGCTACCCATTTCCGCAATGCTGCCTCCCGAATCAATAGCACTATCACGGATATCATCCACAGCGGTGTTCACTGCCAATAGTTTATTGACGTCAGAGTTAAACATAATGTCTATTGCTAATTGTCTTAAACTCAACTAATTTCACCCGATTCGCGTTGAGACATATAAAAAAAGACACCCGATCAACGAGTGTCTTACTTTTGTTTATTTTTTTGCTTCAATCTTTTCGATATAAATATCAAGGGCCGCGTTAGCTTCCATGATTTCATCCATTGTCATTTTCTGCAATTCGGGATAAGAAAACTTCTCCTCCATAACAAGGCGCCAAAACCACCAATGTTCTGTTGCACTTTTCCGATAGTGACCTTTACTCTTCGTCTCCACCTTGTTGAAAGTTGACTGCTTCCTTGACTAATTCGTCAAGTTCACCCCAATCATCAAAATCCTCTATTTTCATTTTTGGTGAAACAACAATGTGAGCGAGAACTTCCTTATACGTTTTTTCCTCACTAGGTACACCAAATTTATTTTTACAGCGGTCACGAATCTTTAGCCATTCAACCGGGAAAACCTTTTGCAACGTAAATTCTTTTTCATTAATCGTAATTGTTTTTTGTTCCATTTATTATCTCTCCCTTAATCACTCATCTATTTCTAGTACAGGCACTACAATAATCCATTCACGCTCACTAATTTCTTTCCCGAACTCTAAGTTAGGCGGCTTTTCAATCCAGCAATCATTCCCGCCGGATGTAGAGCCGAAATTTTGATCTACAACTGATACTGAAAATGTATCTTTACCCCTAGCCATTTTTGACAAAATAGAATTTGAGGGGCTGTCTTGTGATAGCGTCACGGTAATTTTCCCCATTTTGTTTGCATTGCGTGCGCGGGCTACTTCACCTTTCGCGCCTACGTGTGCAGTGTAACTCTCTTCGTCACGTTCTACGTTTATAAATGTTCCATCAGCAAAACCTGTCAGAATCGTATTATTTACTACGACATTGGTGTCTAACGGATCGTACGTATTTACACTCATGCCGCTGCCCCTCCTTCGTCATACGTCATAGTTAAGCGTAAAGTAGTTCCATGAATCGCTCCTGCTAACGGCACAAGGATTACTAAACCATCATATACACGGTTGGCCACATCATTAGGTAGACTATTTTCACGACTGCGTGCTTGAATTTCCCACAAGCCATTCCCCGCATCATCTTTTAAAACAATGCCTTGCTCAGTTGCTCTTTTCAAAACAGCAGTAGCAGCAGATACTATTAATGCGATCCCGCTATTCTCATAAGCAACTTTTTTCTGTGTGAAAAACACTCGCGAAACTTCTTCCGTCAAACGTGCATCTAAGAAATCTTGTGATTGCATAACGTCGATATACTCACCACTTGTTACTTTACCTTCACTCGTCTGAAGAATGCCAAATTTACGAAGATACGTATTTCCATTGTCTGTGTGCAGTTGTGTAATATCACTGATACCGATATTAGCTGCTTTCACACCATTTACCGTTTTGAATTTCCATGTGATACTACCTGGTTCTTCGGGGGCACAGCGTGCAATTAATCCTTCTGCTACATAAGATTCCGGATCGTCGTGATAAAACAAGAATGTACGGTCAGATTCAATCTCTTTAAGCAAGTCTATATTTTGTGTGGTGACACCGTATAGTTTCTTCTGCGTATCAATCCATTTGGAAAGAGCAGTAATTTCATTGTCACCGTTCTGGTCACACTCCAAGTAATACCAATCATTCTTAGTTTCAATTAATTCATTTAAAAATGTCACTAAGGTTTCAGGGTTTGATTCCGCATAAGCTGTGCCAGCCATAGCGATCATTGGTGGACGCGGTGTTTGGCCAAAAATCCTTGCCGCGATTTTATAGGCAGCCGTATCTACTGGATAATCTTTGGCCACTTGCTCAATGCCTGTGTATTCGCTGTATTCTTTTTCTCCATTAGTCGCCAAAATAAAAGGAAGACCAAAGCCTTGTTGTGTTAAGGCTGCAGTCTCCCTTGTTATAATGACTTCGACGTCTTTAATATTAGTCAATGATAGTCACTTCCTTTTTGAAAGGGTTATTATTAATCGTTCCTTTTACCACTTTTATTTCTTCCACAACCCTACTTTGCGTGTGGACGAATCGTAAAATCACATCAAATCCTCGCTTGCGTTCATAGTCATCCACAATCAAACTGTCACGATTCATAACAGATTGGATTTCTGCAACTACGTAACCAGCCTCCTTCAACTGCCTGTACCCAGTGAAGGTAAACCAATCGTGTGCCTGCTGGATTAGACCCGAAGTATTATCAAAATCTTTTCCATAAGCCGTCAAACTTAAGGACATAGTAGGCTGGGATGTCGATACTCTGTTAATATCCTCAGCCAGATCTTCATCATAATTCGATGGTCGCCCACCAGTCGGAATGAACGACACGATTTCTTTAATAGCGATGTATGGATAAGATGGTTTTGGACTTGACTGCTCCGCTAAAATCACTGGACGTGTTAGATGGCTATCCAAACTTCTAATAATATCAGTTACTCGCAATGCCATCCCTCCTAATCACATACATTCGTAAACCCTTGCCATAAAATGAGTAATCTCGTTCTTCCATCACAGTGTAATCTAACTTACGAACTGTAACGGATTGACCACGTTCTAATTTTTTATAAGTATAGAGCTTTTCATCATCAGTGGAATACGTACCACCTTCTCCGAACTGTAAAATGTCATCCGTAAAATTTGTGATAACTGCACGGAATGGCGTTTTTGTATCAGTACCTGGCACCCAGACACCATCCACATACTCTCCATCGCTACCATCTGCACGTTCATTTAGATAAACGGTAATCATATAGGGACGCAAAAATGAACGGAAATCCATTATTTACGCACCACCTTGAAGCCAACTGAGTCTCTCAGATCTCCTGTTTTCACCAGACCTACGTTTGTCACATTATCACTTATTTTCTTCGATGCAAATTCCCCTATATCCTCGTTAATTTCATAGGCAGTAGCATTCCCTTGCAACAATTGATCCAGTAACTCCTCCGCCTTTTTATTAATACTACCTTGATTGGCGTCAAAACCGGAACGAAAATAGGCTCGTTCAGGAATATGAATATGAGTGGTGGACTTTTTTAGCGGCATTCCTTGCCCTAAAAACCAACCGCGCATCTTAGGTGTTACTTTGATATCGAAACCATATTCATGCACCCAAGCTACTGTAAAAAGTTTATCCCCGCTAGGTGCATCAATACCTAACTGAATTTTGTTTCGATTTATTTGTTGCAATTGGCGAGCTAAATCTGGAATTCGATTATTGTCTCTCACTCTTGCCATTATCCATACACCATGTTTCGATATGGATCGATTAAAGCTAAAACAGATGGAGGGGCGGGGATCACCTTTCCATCTATGTGTTGGAGTGCATAATTTTTCTGACCAAGACCGTCAATTCGCTCACTAGAAACGCCCATATTCCCACCTGTATTGATACGATACGTACACCATAATATACACGCATCTTCCACATCATAGGGTAGCCGCGGAATGACTTCAGAAGGTTCTTCACCAGGCAAAGTATATTCACTGGAGAAAGCCCTGCGACAATATGTTTCAATTGCTTCAGACACGGAACGAATGATGCGTTCCAATTGGTGGTCTTCATCATTGTCTTCCACAGGAATGAACAGCTGTCTTTTCAATTCATCAATCGTTGTCAGCATCGTCATCACCCTTTTTTGCCTTTTTGGATGCAGATTTTTTAGTAGCTGTTTCTTTGACAGGTTTAGCTTTTGCTGTTTCGACCACCTCTGCAATTCCGTGTTTCACGAATTGATTACCTCGATCTTTGCTAGTCTCCACAACTTGTCCTACGGCATAACTATAGGTGGGGGATGAAATCGATTGTAAAAGTCTCACCTTCACGTTCACACCTCCTAATAAATAGAGTAGTCATCGACACCCTCTCACTCGCCTGCATGTGTAATTGTTTTAACTGCTTCTGGTACAAGCAATTTACCATCATGACGGAACGTTGCACGGAATCCAACTTGGCCAGTCTCTGCATACAACTCATCTAGACGTTGGATTGCGATTCCAAGACGATCCATGATGCGGTAACGACCGATGTCTCCGAATGCAACCGATTTTGTACCCGCTCCAATCTCTGGCATGAAATCAGAAGTAGTCACTGGGCGTCCGAGAATACGATCCGGTTCTCCTGCTTGTAACCCCGGCTGCCATAGGTAGTCGTTATCACCTGTTCGTTTCATTTTTCGAATTGCTTTGATTGAAGAATCGCCCATCAGGAACGTTCCGCGTTGACGGTAAGGGCGCTTCACTGAGTAGAATAGGTCAATAAGGTTGTCCGCCGTTACGCCATCTGTGGTAGCTTCTGTGCCTACCTGAGCATCAAGCAACAGACCCCGCGGCTTTTCTACACCGTCACCAGTTAGGAAACTCTGCTCTTCTAATTCGGATTGAGCTTCTACAAACTGAGTACGAATTTCACCTTCAAGATTAAAATAAGCATCTTGTAAAAGCTCTTCGGAAACAAGTAAAATTCCACCAGCTTTGTAAGCTCCTAAATGTTGCACATCAAAGGACATGCTTGTTTTCCCATATGTTCCCTTTTCCGCGATATAGCCAAATTCAGGACGATCCACCACCATTGGAATACGGCGATCTGTGGAAGATTGGACAACTGTTGCCAACTGTCTCATGACAGACACTTTGGTTAACTCACGTAACAAAGTAGTCTCGAATTCTTCAGGTGCCAGATATCCACCTTTCGTATCTTCAGCTTTGAACAAGTCACGCAATTCACGTGGATCTGCATTGCGCCCTTCCTTCAATACATTCCAGAAAGAGTTTCGATATTCTTTAGTAGCACGCGGACCAGACCGATCTTCAGGTTCATCATCAATAATTGGTTCTGTAGAACGCTTATTAAATTCTCCCTCGATACCAGCTAGTCGCTCCTCACGTTCAATTTGGGAACGTAAGCTGTCCACTTCTTTCATGATTTTATCGTAATGCTCTAGTTCGTCAGCAGCCAGTGACCGCTTTTCTGTTGTTTCACGTTCTAAAATCCCACGTGCTTCTTTTACCAATCCAGCACGCTTGTTACGTAATTCTTGTACTTTTGCAATAGTCATATAGATGACCTCCAATTAATTTTAATAGTTTTCTTCCAATTCCAAGCGTCTCATCAATATATCAATTGAATATGATGGAGTAGGCTCATTCGGTGGTGCCTGCCGTTCTTCTTGCATTACATCCTTAATTGCAGAACGCAAGATTTCTTTAAAATCTACATCTTGAATAGCTTCCGTAACAGAACGTGCGCTGACATTCGTCGATGGATATGCAGGAAACGGTGTAGGGCTGATTTCAATCAACTCCACGTCCACAAGCGTCCGAATCGATTGTTCAGGGTTGGTATTATCCCAGCTGTCTTTTTTCACAGAGAAGCCAAACGAAACACCGTCCACGTCTTTTCGCTGAATGGCAACGCCAGCATCACGTCCCCATGAGTTATCCGGCAAATCCAATTCAAAAAGCAGCCCTCTTTCATCTTCTTCAAGACGTAGAGTGCTACCATTCGTTGAGCCTAGCGGAAAGTCAGAATTATGATTCCACAACGCTTTGATATTATTTTTTGATAGAGATTCGGCAAACGCGCCTTTTTGAATCTTTTCCCTAAATCCGTACAATGGTACAGATAGTTGATCAAATACTGCAGCATACCCTCGTAAAGTGGTGGGTTTGCCTTCCTCGCTTCTGACTTCCATGTCAGTGATCGGGTAATTTCTACGTTCAATTTTCAAATCCTCACCACCTTTCGATTACCGTTTTTTACTCATTACGTGCAATTGAAGCATTTGCCCACATTGATGCCTCTTCTATCTTTGTAATGGCCAAAGACTTTTCGCGGCTATTCGGACAAGTTCCATCAATCAAATATGCAAGTTCCTTAGCCTTTTCACGAATTGCAGTGTACTTTTCTGGTTGCCCTTCTTTTGGGGCATGATATTTAAAATTATTTTCGATTTGCGGATCCATATAGTCTCCTACTTTCATTTTATTCATCCTTTCTATTCAGCCACAATCTGACAGACACAACCGCCATGTAACGGTGGATGTGAAGCAGGTTTGCGGACATTCATTGTTCCATCTTCACTTTCAAGGCTTTGATCTTTGCTCACGAAATTCTGTTCGATACTCACAACCGTACCATTCAGCTCCTGACAATATGGACAATTGTCACTACCAAGTGCCATCCATCGCAATTTACTAATTCCTAATGCAGCAAAAGCAACTTTAGCAATGGCACCACAAATTTGAACAGTTTCATTCATGGCCACTTTTTCAGGACGGCGTTCTTCCCATTCAGTTAAGCGAACATCGATTTCAACTACAGGATCTAATCCCTCATCGAATGAATCACGTACAATTTTGGCTAGTTGTCCTTTTGAGCTTCCAGAATACCGTTCAGCAAAAGCCTCTAAGTATTTATCCATGAACGCACGTGCTTCATCGGTGAATGCCTTTTTATCACCCACTTCCTTACTGGCTTCTTCGTATACGATTCCAGCTAGTGACAGAAATGCGGGCTTCATACGTTTTTTCAACGCTTCATTGTCGTCATAGTATTCATCCAACCAGACTTCAAAAGTTGCTGAATCACGAGTACCTAAATGTTTTGTGACAGCTTCCCGAATATCAGCGGCCTCTTGTATTAAATATCGTTTTACTGCATTAGAAAAGACCTGCTCATAACGCTTAGCAAGTCTTGAACGGTTTTGTGCGGCTCGTATTTGTCGCTGCTCTTTTGTTGTTTTTTCAAATGTACGAAATTCAAGACTCCGTTCATCTTCATCGTCTAACAAAATGGGTACTTTTTCGACTGGATCCACAGAATCTAAATCGTCAGCATTAATCATATTCAGTGGAGTTAGGTACACATCACCTTTAGGTCCAATAGGATTCATATTCTCCTTATTACGAATATCATTAATGCTCATCCAACCCCATTGTCTAGCAGTTGCATAGGCATTGTATCGGCTTTGAATATCTCCACGTAACAGTCCATCCACAAGGAAACTGGCGTAATATTTCTTATGCATAAATTCAGGGATAATCTGCAATTTAATTGTTTGTTCCCATAAAGAGAACCAATATAACAGCGTATCAGTGTAGAATTCCTGTGCCTGATGCTCAATGTTACTAAATGTGGCATTTTCCATAGAACCAATTTTATGAGGAGGCACACCGAAAATGGCTGCCATTTCCTGACGTTGGAAAGCGCGTGTTTCTAAGAACTGTGCATCTTCAGGAGGAATACCAATTTGTTTGTACTGCATTCCTTCTTCAAGAATTGCTATGCGGTGAGCATTGTTTAGTCCCTTGTGGATGTCATCCCACTGTTCACGCAATGCATCAATTTGCTTCTTATCTTTTAGTGATCCTGGGTGTTCTAATACTCCACCTGGCTTCGCTCCATTTCCAAAAAACCTTGCACCATATTCTGTAACGGACATACCCATACCGATTGATTCCCGAAACATGCGAACGACAGAATAACCTTTCAATCCATCAAAGCCAGGACCGACCAAATGAAACATGCGCCACTTCGGAAGAATGGTTGTTCCACCTTTAGGCAACGTCACTAAATATTCAACGTCTCCTGTCTTTGAAAACCGTGGTGTCACTCTATCTGGCGTTAATGGCCATAATGCTTTCGGCATTCCGTCCGCTCCATATTCTATTTCCGCATACCCATTTCCCCACACGAGAAGATGAGTATTCAATGCATCACGAAATGACAGGCTTGTCATAAGTGGATTCGGCTTTTCATGCAGCAAAGAATAAAGCGGATGGTTATAAGCACGTTCCCGACCGTCTCCATTCCGCTCGTAAAGATGTAGTGGAAGTGAAGCAATCGGTTTTGTAATGGCACGTACTGCAGCCCAAAATGAAGAATATGTTATTGCGTTCCGTTCGTTGACAATGGCACCTGATGAAGATGTACCGCCTCCCATTAGGTCTACAAACCATTGCTCAACCGCTTCATCAATCGGGGTAGTCATCCAATCACGCGCTCGCTGAATAATTCCTCTACGTTTCAATCTCTCACCTCCCTCTGAAGTCCAAATGCATTACTGATTTTGCGATGAAGCGACTTCAGCTTTCACTTCAACTTCAAGTGAATTTATTGCATCCAGAGTCCCTTGTAATTCATCAATTTGAGAACTTGCGTCTTCAATTAGAGCTTTCAATTTATCCAAACCATTAACCTGAATATTTACTTTCATAGAACTTGGCATCACTTACACCTCCCTCAAATTGATAGCAAGCCACGTCTGTCATAAACGGACTCAATGTCTTCTTCAAACAGCATTGCAGTCGCCATTGCATTAACAAGTGCAACTGTTAAATCAATTCGTTCATGCGATTTATTTTTCATCGGTTTAATGTTTTCATTACCATCAATCGCAATCACTGTATTTCCCCAACACCATCGAGCAAGAGGATTCTTTTCATGCGTCATCTTGCCGGATTTCATAAGTCGCTCAATCATTTTCATGGATGGACTCATATGCTTCATGTTTTGACCAATCTCCACTACTTCAATGCCTTCATTCATCAGCCTTTGTGTAAGCATTCGACTCTCCCATGGATCCGTACCAAGCGCTTGAATGTCATATTGCTTATTAACCAACAATAACCGCGCTTCCACAAATTCATAATCCATGACATCACCGGGCGTAGCGTGAAGAAATTTCTGATTTACCCAACGGTCATAAGGGACCTTATCACGCCGCACTCGTTCTTTCATATTTTCATCCGGTATCCATGCGTCGAAAATAAAACGCCAGTCGTCAATTCCGTCTTGTGGAGGAAATAGATAACATGCAGCCGTTAAATCAGTAGTGCTCCCCAAATCCAACCCTGGATAACAACGTTTACCAATCAGTTCTGACAAATCCCAATCTCCATTCGTGGAATCCCACAGAGAGAGAGGCTGCCAACTGTGTTGTTTGAGTGATACCCACTGATTCAAACGCAACCATCGGAATAGCTTTTCGGACGCTTCACTATTTCGGGCGGCTAATGCCTCACTTCTTAATGCCTCAATCGGAATCGCATGACCTAATGAAGGATTAACACGGTACCATACTTCTTCATCAAAAATATCATCGTCTTCCTCAATTCCATATACCTTTACGTACCAAGTAGGATCGATTAACTCGCCATCACGAAGCTTAATAGCCTGATCGTGAATTTCCCAACCAATCGAATTACGGTCAGGATCATCACCTGCAGTAGTAATCACCCACCATAATGGTTCTTTCCTTGTCACTCCTGCACCAAATGTCATAACATCCCATAATTCACGGTTCGGCTGAGCATGCAATTCATCAAAGATGACTACAGTTGGGTTAATACCGTGCTTGGTATAAGCTTCTGCTGATAGAACTGTAAAAATAGTTCCAGTCTCGAGGTTAAAAATTTCTTTAGTACTTTCTTTAACTTTAAGAATCTTACCAAGTTCTTCGTCTTGGTCAATCATTGCAACTGCTGCCTTATATACTAAGCCGGCTTGTTTTTTATCAGCCGCACAACAATAAATTTGCCCTTGTGGTGGATCACATACCAAATGGTAAACACCTAAGGCGCCGATGAGGGTTGTTTTCCCATTTTTCTTTGGAATTTCAAGATAAGCATAACGATATTGCCTATATCCCTGTTCATTAACCGTTCCGTATACATCCCATAAAACTTCATATTGCCAATCTTGCAAGATAAAAGGTTGTCCATAGAAATCATCTACCAATTTAAGCATTGGTATAAACTCAACTACGTCCATCGCTTTCTGTTTATCAATCCTAGCCATCGTTACCACGACTCTTCAAAAATTTAGCCATAGGCGAATCGCCTTTTTTTTCATTCTCTGGAATAACTAACTTCAAACGTGATGTAATGGTCAGACCGAGGTCCCCAGCCAACTGCCGACAAACAGCAGCCAATTGTGAAGCTGTTCGCATTCGTTGGGCGTAGTCTTTAAAATCCTCTTTTAACTGTTTGGCAGTCATACTTTTTGCTGAACGATTCACGCGAATATAGTTATCATACGTTTCGATATACATAGCAAGCGTGTCCACATCGAGATTATCAAAGATGCCCAACTCCATAAGTTGGCCGGACAGTTCCACAAACTTTTCTTTTTGCACCTTCGTCAATCTGGATGGGGGAATCACTTTATCCGTATCTGCCTTCATGGATTCTTCGTGATTTTGACGCTGTTGAATTTCTTCCTTGGTTAATCGGTTTTTATTACCTTCCAAGAGATGTAATCCAATCGGTTTCCTGTTTTTGGTCATTATTACACCACCTTTGAAAATAATTTAGAAAACGAAAAAAATGCACGCGAAGCTGGAGCGCGCTTATCTTATGAAAAAGCTGTAGAGATTGAAGTCCCCCTACCCTTTTGACGAACAAAATTAATATTATCTGCTCTTTCATCATTCAACTTGATCGATGAAGAACGTTCAATGATTCTTTCTTCTGTTCCCAAAGCCAGCGTCTTCCATTGCTGTCTTACGTGAGTGACAAGATGAACACAAGGGCTGCCAGTTCCTACGGTTCCAAAAGAGTTCCGTGTCTCCTCTATGTGGAATGATATGGTCCACAACATTAGCAGCAGTACGTATGCCTTGCTCTCTACATATCACACACAATGGGTTGTCCTGCAGGTAGCCCTTCCTTGCCTGCTGCCATCGGTACCCATAGCCTTGTTGGGTAGTAGTCCCCCGGTATCGGTTGTAGTAGTGCCTATGCTCCTCACACCTACCCTCACTGGTCAGTGTCCGGCACCCTGGTTGATTGCACGGACGCTTAGGTTTGCGTGCCATGACCCCACCCCCTATTCAAATATTGGCCTAGTCTTCACAATCTCCAATGCCTGTTCTTCTGTGAATCCTTCTGCAATCAATCGATCGTGCTTCTTCTTTAAGAACTTAGCCTTTACATCCCACTCTTGAATAACATAGGGCAGCATCTCATTCATGTGTTCGATACTCTTTTCATATTTGTTCCTAGTGTCTATCTGGGCAATCTTCTTCTCAACTTCTTTTGGTGTCAAAATGGATTCTTCTTTGCATCTTTAAGTTTGGTTTTTATAAAAAAGTTTGATCATTTTCTAACTGTGTTGCTCAACAATAACGCCCTTTAATGGAATAAGAATCTTTTAAGTATTTTGTTTAATAATTTCTTCTACGTAAATAAGAAGATTACTATAGGGCACCCTCCCTTTCAAAAATCCTGATACCACATTCAGAGGTAATATCAAATTAGTTACTCCAATTCTTTCGATATTTCCTTATTGTTCAACTATCATGCTGCGCTAGTTAAAGAAAGAATATTAGCATGCTCAAGTTACATAGAATAATTTTAGTAATAAAATTATTCTATGTAACTTGTTAAAACAGCTATAAACGAATAATTGTATTTAAATATCAATTAAAATTGGGGGAGTGGAACATGGGGGTTATTAACGGAAAAGATTACATTAACCGATTAAATCATCTAAATAATGAAATTTGGTACGACGGTGAAAAAATTGAGGGGTTGTTATCTGAGCACCCTGTCTTCAAAGGTCTTATCCAGACCAAAGCCGAACTTTATGATTTGCAACATGATCCAAAAATAAAAGATGAGATGACTTTTATTTCTCCAGCATCAGGAGAGCATATTGGTCTTTCCTATTTGCAACCAAAAACGAAAGAGGACTTAATAAGAAGAAGAAAGATGATTGAACATTGGGCTAGGTATTCAGGGGGTATCATGGGAAGAAGCCCAGATTATTTGAACACAGTTTTAATGAGCTTTGCCTCTTCAGTATCCTTTTTAAATAATAAGGACAAATGTTTTCCGAAAAATTTGCAAGCATTTTATGAATTTGCTAGGGAAAAGGACCTGTCGTTTACACATACCTTTATTTCTCCTCAAGTGAATCGTTCTTATATCTACATTGAAAAAACGGATGAGCCAATCGCCGCAAAAGTTATTGATAAAAATGAAAAAGGAATCATCATTAAAGGTGCACGTCTTCTTGCTACGCAAGGTGGTTTAACAGATGAAGTATTAGTATTTAGCGTAGGTAGATTTCTATTTAATGAAGATGAAGCTTTTGCCTTTTCAATCCCTTCTAACACAAAAGGATTAAAGTTTATTTGTAGGGAAACATTCAGCGGCGGACAATCTTCTTTTAATTATCCATTAAGCTCGCGGTTCGAAGAAATGGATTCTATCGTTGTCTTTGACAATGTATTAGTCCCTTGGAATAGGGTATTTTATTACAACAATGCAGAAGTAGCCGAAGAATTCCCAATTCAAAGCTCTTTCCATCCCTTTACTAAGCACCAAGTATTGACAAGACAAATTGTAAAAACAGAGTTCGTCTTAGGTGTTGCTGAGCTACTTATCGAAACGATTAATATAAGCAAGTATCACCATATCCAAGAAAAGATGTCAGAAATCATCATTGGTCTAGAAACGATGAAAGCCTTATTAGAAAAATCGGAAAATAACGCAAAGTTAGATGAATGGGGATATATGCGTCCAGAAATTTTCCCACTTCAAGTTGCTGGTAACATCTTTCCTAAAATCTATCCTCGTTTCACTGAAATTATCCAGCTAATCGGAGCTAGTGGAATGATTACATTACCAACCGAGAAAGCATTTCATTCTATTATTAGAAATGACTTAGATTTTTATCTTCAAGGAGCTACTAAGACCGCAGAGGAACGAGTAAAAATATTTCGTTTAGCTTGGGATCTAACGATGAGTTCATTTGGAACAAGACAAACCCAGTATGAGCGATACTTTTTTGGCGACCCGATTCGATTATCCAGCGATTTATATAAGAAATATCCAAAAAATGAATATGTAAAGGTAATTAGTAATTTCTTGAATCTAAAAAAAGAAGAGTAATAGAAATTCTATTATTGTCTTAAGTGAATACAGGTTAAATAATTCCTTTTTAAGATCAAAATACTGCGCTCAATCTTTTTATACATTGAGCGTTCTCCTATTTTTGCAATGATTCCATGCTATTTTAGCTTTCTTTAAATCCTCTATATCAACATTAAATGCATAGAAAGAACACAACATGTTATCCGCTATTTCCGTAGCGTTTTGGTTAATATGGATGGTTCAAGTCGGAAGCGGCTAACCAAACTACTTCACACTAAAAGAATAACACCTTGATTTCCTAATGTTCTGCCGTAAGTCTGCCAGTTGTCTGCCATAATTATTTTCTCTCTTTCAGTTACCTTCATACAGGAGTGTGTGTAATTCAAGCAAACGCTATATGCCTTGCCCCTATTGCTCTAATCCATATTCTCTAATTCGAGTTATACAATCACTATTTAAAGGTAATTGATAGGCAAAGTCTTCTTCTAATAATCATTCAACTTAATTCATCTATTTTTAGGCAAATAAAAAAGGCATCCAATCGGACGCCTCTTTCTAAACGTTTTATCATTCATAATCCTTCAAACCTTTCCATCGCTTGGTCTAATGCATCTTGTGTGACGCCTATATATCGAAGTGTCGTCTTTTCTTCTGTGTGGTTGAAGATCTCCATGAGCATCACAACGTCTTTATACTTCTGGTAAAAATGATAGCCGAATGTCTTTCGTAATGTATGTGTGCCAATACCGTCAAGTCCAACATATTCTGCAGCCTCTCTTAACATCTTGTAGGCCATGCTACGTCCAATTGGTTTATTGACACCTTCCCGACTGGCGAACAGATACTCATCTTCTTCTTTGCCATCTACATACTTCTTCAGCTCACGTCTAAGCATAGGTGTCATCTGGACGTGTTTTCGCTTACCTGTCTTCTGTTCAGTGATTACGAAGTATTGACGCTTATTCACGTCTCTCACACGTAAAGGCAATATGTCGGAAATTCTCAATCCACTATTAATCCCTACCATAAATAAAATATAATTTCTCTCTGACTTGTCTTTGAGGAATTTCTTCATGGCTTCGATACGGTCATGATCCCGTATAGGGTTTACAAAGTTCATCGGCCAACCGCCTCCTTTAAGACTTCTATCTTGAGTGCAAATGCTAATTTATAAAACAAACGAGCTTTCAGCCTATAATAATTTCTTTCAGACATATTCAATTCTGCATAAATCTGATAATCAAACATTTCTGTGTCTTGTAAATATCTCTTATAAATAATTATGCGTTCTGTTTTGCTCAGACGGTTTACAGCATTCGCTATCCAATTTATATATTTGAGTCTAGCTTGCTCGTAATCGATATTGGCTATAGCAGCTTGTTCTGTCGATGATGACGGAAGTCTTGGAGACGGTGGCGTAAATGAATAACAGGCTGTAATAGATGGTAAGCGGTCCAAACTCACTTGCAAGGAATATAAACGGTATGTTTCCAATGCCTGCTCGACTGCTTCCTTTGTTCTGTCTCGATCAATTTCTGGTAAGTTGAACTGTAATTGCATCAATATCCCCTCCGTTATCTTCTTCTGAAAGCTCCACCTACACGCTTATACCTATCTCGATTCATGCCCATCAATTCGCGCCATTCTCTATCCGTTAATTTCTCTTCTCTTTTCTTCCTAAAGCTAGTATCGTTTTTTACTTCCGCTTGTTTGATAGGCTGTGCAAGCCCTTTTTCAGTTAGTTGTTCTTGCAATGTTTTCATCCCTTCGCCCCTTCCAAATAAAAAAGAGGACATCAAACAAGCGTTATGCTCGTTCAATGCCCTCGGTTGTTCCGATAAGCCTATTAAAATTTAAGTATCTGCTCAGATGTTCCAGTACACGGTTTGCCGCCCTGCCAGTTTATGACCTGTTTCCCGTACCCTGCTTGTGGTATTGGGATCTCAATGAGCCTGCCATCTTTTACGATGTATGTGCCATTCTTGCGCAAATCAACTATTGCTGTTTTCTCCACCAGGACCCCTCCTAGATGTGTTATAATAATCCTGCCAAGGACGGGGAGAGATCTCTGTCTTTTCTCATTTTTACTTATCATTACTAATTTGTTTTTCTTGATGTTCAGCGCCTTGTATTTTCATGAGCTCGGAAATGGACACAAACTTATAACCTTCCTTTTTAAGTTCCGGTAGAATTGTTTTTAACGCTTCCACTGTTTGTTGACGATTACCTCCCCCATCATGAAAAAGTACGACATTCCCCTCTTTCGCACCATCCAATACAAAATTCACGATTTTCTTAACGCCTGGATTTTTCCAATCTAAAGTATCTAGGTGCCAAGACCACATGACTAATTTATAGCCCTCTTTAGTCACTGCTTCCACTAGCTCATCGGTGTATAATCCTTCGACAGGTCGAAATAATGTAGTTTGATGTCCAGTGATCGCTTGAATTGTCTCGTGAGTTTTCCTTATCTCCATTATCAACTCAGATGATCTCATATTTCGATTGTGTGTGAATGTATGATTAGCTATTTCATGCCCCTCGTTATACATACGAATCAATAGATCTGGGTTCTTTTCAGCATTTGCCCCAACCACAAAGAAGGTCGCATTTGCATTATGATTTTTCAAAACATCTAATATTTCTGCCGTATACTTCCGATGAGGACCATCATCAAAAGTTAAAGCAATCACCTTCTCTTCCGTATTGATTTCCCAAAGGATTTGTCCTGCTTCCTCATAATACTGTCTTCCCTTGTCGGCATACGTACTTTTAATTCCCCAAAATAGCAGCATAATGATTAATAAAGGAAAAGTCGCTTTTTTCAAAATCTCACCTCTAACCAATAGTTATTTGTTGTTAGTATTAATCGGTTCATCAAATAAATGCCTGTATCTTTTTGGGTTTTTCACTCGCTAATTTGTGCATGTATACCTTGCAATACTCCTAGCAGCAGCTCCCGCATGTAGCTAATTTAATAAATTGGATTTTTGCTCACGTCCTTCTCCTGTTGTCCATAATTTACAAAGTTTATTTATAGCCGCAATCGCAAACACTTCATCTACACTAAATGGTGAGTGTGAGCTGCTTTAAGCGGCCTTATTATCTCTTTATCTTTCAAACAATTCCTCTTTTTTAGCAAACGCCCTAGTTACTCCATACATTAACTAAGAAAGGAGTTGGCCCTTCATGGCGAGACGGATTGACGTGTCAACATCACACCATCGTTTAAAACTCTTTGATGGAGACAGGCTGATAAAAACTTATCCAATTGCTGTAGGAAAAATACTGTCACCAACCCCATCTGGGATATATACGATTATCAATAAGCAATATAATCCCGGTGGTCCATTCGGAATATTTTGGATGGGTTTATCGAAACCTCATTACGGTATACATGGAACTAATAATCCAGCTTCTATCGGTAAGAACGTATCACATGGATGTATTAGAATGTTTAATCATGATGTTCTAGATTTGTCATCAAGGGTTCCGCTTGGTACCAAGGTTTTTATTCATAAATGACTCTACTAATCTCGAACCCTATACTGTACAGGTTGTATGAATACGTAATTTCTTGGGGATGTTCATTGGTCTTCACTTTCGATAAGACAAGGTTCCTTTATTTAGGTTTAGTCATACAGTAATAAAAAAGGAGTGACACGAAATTGAATCAAAATACTATAACTTCTGTGGAGTCAGACATTTTAAATGATATTTTGAAAGCAATCAATTCTGAGTACACTACAATCTCATGTTATGAACTCTTGGCAAATCAGGCGCCGGATTCTGAAATAAAAGATCGTATTCTTGAAATTAGAAATGATGAAATCAGGCACTATGAAACTTTTTGGTATCTTTATATTTCGTTAACAGGACAGGAGCCTATTCCCCAGATAATCAAACAATGTCCTTCAGATTTTAAAGATGGGGTAGCCGCTGCCTTCATAGATGAACAGGAAACGGTAGACTTTTACCATGACGTAGCTAGAAAAACAGATAACCAGGCCGTTAAAAATGCTTTAACACAAGCGTCAGCCGATGAACAAAATCATGCGGTTTGGTTTTTATACTTTTTAAATCATAATTAATGCTAAATGATGGAGGTTTTAGAAAATGGTTAATGACAATAATCCGCAAATTGATATGATAGTTGATACCCCAGACGTACTTTTAGGAAAACTTACAGTATTTTGTTCTTCCCTTTCTAAGTTAGCCGAAAGTATTTTGACTCCAACACCAAATACTGTATTGGATCATCCAGAATATGCACATGCAAAAAAACAGCTAAAAAAAGAAATTGTTATATTGAAAAAACAAATAGATCAGTTAAATTATCAAATTACTAAAATTAATAAATGTTAACTTTTTCAACTCTGAAAAAGCAGATTCTTTACTAGTTTCTTTAAATATAAGCTTCACAAATGAGCGAAGTATCTCCATTCTGTGTATGCAACGTTTTAAATACTAAAAAGAATAGAGGTTTTCTTATTGGGATATATGAGCCTTTGTCATCAATTTGCTGGGATCGTGAATGGCAACCCTAAATTTGAGCAAGGAGTCTGCTCTGTAGATATAGGACGTAACTTTCACTTAACTATCCAAGGTCGCGTAAGTAAAAGTGCGCTTCCAGCAGGAATAACATTTGAGTCACTTGATGCTCAAGGAAATGCACTAAACCTTGCAGAAGTAGTAGTCCTTCAAGAAGAATTGCCTCTGTTTGTTGATACGCTCGCAAAAAACGGATTAATCGTGAGCGCAATTCATAATCATTGGATTTTTACCAATCCAACTATTCTATATGTTCATGCTCAATCTGTTGAGCCGCCACTTTCTTTTGCGAGAAAATTTGCGGAAGCTTTTAAAACTTTAAAGCATTGACATAGAAATTAGTACCGCAAGAATTATCGAAAACTCTGTAGGTTCCAACTATCATGCCGGTTTTTATATTTCGCATTTTTCATCCAAAATTTACTATGTTTATTTACAGCCCCACTCGCTAAAACTGTAGTCACACCAAATGGTGAGTGTAGACCGCGCTTTGCGGTCTGTTTTTTTAATGTGCTTCATCTTCGAAGTGTGCATCAATCTCCTTCGGCAGTGATGGCACAATCAGTCCACTCAGCACCGCAACCACCACAGACAATATCTCCGTTATAATTTGCTGGGAATCCCATATCACAATACTTGCATTCCAACCTTTTCACCCTCCTCCTAGAATTGGATTCGCAATTCTAGAGTTATTTTTGTATACTTTTATTACCGGACCTGATCTTGATAAGATCGGGGGTGAAGGAATTGGAAAATCTATTTTCACAAATCCTTCTTGCTTTGTTTATAGGTGTTGTTACTGGCGTAATATCAAATTATTTGTACCACGTCATTTGTAAATTCTTTAAAAACTGACAGGTCTCGGTGTAGGGTCAGAGAGCTAAACTCTCTGCCTCCTTACACCTTAAAAAGAAAGTTAGATAAACTGCCGATCGACATTTTTTATGACTTTCTTGTAGTTCACCTCGCGCGGACCTACTTAAAATAGCTCTATACATAAGCATTCGATTATTACGCATCATCCGTCAACTATAAATTAAAATATAGCGTTTTATTTTCCCGCATTTGCTGCATGTATAAATTTCTTTCTTCATTTTTTCGCCTTTTATCTGCAATTGAAGAGAAAGCTTATGCTTACAAAACTTCTGTTTTAGCATTTTCAACATTCATTCACCACTCCATATAAAGTACTCTTCATCACCCATAAGCCAAACCTTCATTCCAGTTGACTATTTTTACTGGTCCATCAAACAAACCAATTGTTTCTTCCTTCCCCTCTGTCGTCTCATAAAGATAATCATATCCATGCAACGTAAAGTGGACTCGATCAGCAACGGCAGAAGGAGTGTGACCGCTAGTGATACGCAACCAATGGAACCCTGAGCTCAATTGACAATAAATTAACTCGCACTCCGCATCAAGAAGATCATCAAATGATAACTGATTCACAAGCAACAGTCCTCCTTTTCTGTAATTTTCTGATGTTGTAGCCCATCGCTGAAGCTACTAATAATAGTGCGCTACATACAATCCAATAGAATCAGTTTGTGAAATTATTCCCTGAAATTCCCCTTTCTTTTCAAACAGTTTTTATCATCTGCTGAAAGTAAAGCGGCATAGCAATATGCCGCTTTGTGTACTTTAACTCAAGGTCTATCGTTTCTTATTACGCTATAATAACCACTTTCTTTTCTTTAACCAATTCAGCAAGTTCTAGCTCAAAATAAGCTTTAATATTATGCATAGCATTTAATTCCCACGCTCCACCATCTGCTTCGAAAAGCGCAACGTTACCGCCTTCCCGAAGTCTCAGAATGAAATCCGATTCTGGCTGATTGATTTCGACAAAGGAACGGTACGGCTTCAGTGATACTGGATTTGGAATAGTGTCCAATCCCCTTGTCGCAACACCTTGATTCACTGTTACATGCTGCGTAACGCCATCGTCGCTTTGAGCAAGTGAGTTTTCTTCAACGATTGAACTAATTACTTTTAACACAGTCGTTTTCGTATCACTACCCACAAAACATGCCTGAACCATAATATTAAATGCTTCACGACTCATGAATTTTTCAAACGTGATATCCGGCAGCAATGCCTTTGCCTGAATATAATTTCGGCGATCATTTTCATCGTTAAGTGCATCGTACACATTAACTTCTGTCGGGGAGGCAACTTGAATCATGATGGGGCGTTCGTGATCAAAATTGGATTTGATATAGTCGACTATTCCAGAAAGGCTCTGGATAGTGATCGTCCTCACATCCCTTTCCACATCTAATCTGTGTAGTTGCTTAGTCGAGTACGTGCGTCCCTCCGCTTCTACTGTTTCTGGTCGTTTCAGTTCTAGCAAATACTGTGCAAATTCTTTTAACATTTCCATTACCTCTTTCTGTTTTTTTATTTAAAGTTAACGACTTTTTTGTCGGAAGCTTTCATTTTTTGTTCTTCCTCTATTTTTTCGCCAACATCGTCTCTGACATCGCCTTTGTCATCAAAATACGACTGGCCTTCCATTCCACTCATAAGCTCTTTACCTATTACTTTTCCATCATTGCTCATGCCGATAAGTATCTCTGTTCCAATTGGCTCCGGTGGCGCGATTGTTGATTTAGTTTCAACCTTGATGTCTGCCAGATTTCTTTTTTCATTTGGTTTTAGCGAGACAGTCAATGTAACCTTCCGAGCTTTTTTAAAATCCGTATTTGGGTCAGCGATATTATCTAGCACGCGCTGCAGTTCGACATTAAACTTCTCTTGAACAGCTCCCCCGATAAATTTATTTAATTCAATATTGTTTTCCATAATTTTCACCTCTTTATTTTTTTACACTGCAAATAATTGATCGTACAAATTCACAAGTTCTTTGTCGCACAAATCCTCTAAATAAGACAAACCATAATTCTTTTTCAAGTGGATAGCTGTAATCAAAGCACCGCGTTCTTCCTCCGGCATAATCACACCCCCATTCTGTACAGCACGTGTTCGTTTGCTTTGGCATGTCCTACATATGCCGGATATTGGACAATGCTTTTCTTCAGTTCGTATAAGTTTTTTTCTTTTCCAGTTTCGGCAAAAGCCATGATTGGAATCATTAAGCGATCCGCCCTTGTGATTCTTCCCCCTTGATCTCGAAAAAGATTGGAATGTAACCGATTTGCGTCTAGTGCATTTTCTGCCAAATGAAAGGCGAACCAATCTTTCTGTTGTGTCTCAATTACAAACAATTTAATTCTGCCAATGCCAAGCATGTTGCTTTCAATCAGTTGATTTATGACTTCGTCCTCATACTGCAGCATCTTCAACTTTTCACTATCATCATTAGGTTGTACCAATTTATTACTAATCGCCCAGTATACGCTGTGTGCTAGTCTGGACAAATCAAGCCCCACGGCATAATCAAAGATATCTTTGACTGTAATCATGCCGATCCACTGCCCCGCGACCAATCAATGTTGTAAAGCTTACCTGTGTCTTTGACGTAAGAAACAGTTGCAGTCCCAGTAGGTCCATTTCGATGCTTTGCGACAATGATTTCAAGTAGGTTTTGATTTTCAGTTTCCTTGTCGTAGTAATCTTCGCGGTAAAGAAAGGCGATAACATCCGCATCTTGCTCAATGTTGCCTGAGTCTCTTAAGTCGCTCATAATCGGGCGCTTATCATCCCGCTTTTCTACCCCTCTGGATAACTGCGATAAAACCACAACCGGACAATCAAATTCTTTCGCCATTCCTTTTAGGTCATAACTGATTTGGCCAATTTTTTGCGTTTGATCTTCTCGCGGATTATCCGGTCTGATCAGCTGCAAATAATCGATATAGATAATCGGTTTTTTATTCGGGTTAGATTTAATAATCTGCCGTGCCCTTGCTTTAATCTGAGCTACCGACAATCCGCTCCGGTCGTCGATTTGAACGTCTGCATTCCCTAAATAACCAAGGGATCTGCTCCAACTATCTTTTTGTTTCGTGTCAAAATACTCATAAGGATTACGCATTCTTAAACGGTTATATCCCCCGGAGACTGCGATTAATCGAGTGATCATGGATTTACGATTCATTTCTAGAGAAAATATAATCGGCAGATGTCCAGCCCATCCGGCGTGTAACGCCAAATGATTCAGCGTGTCCGTTTTACCCATCGAAGGCCGGGCACCGATAATGGTCATCTCTCCGTCTTGGAAACCGTTCAACAGCTTGTCCAAATCATCCAGTCCTGTCGTTGTTCCAGGGTCCACTTCGAGTGGGTGAAACGGCAATTCGAACAGCTCCACTAAATCGGATTGGATTGAAGCGTCTTCCTGTGGTGTGTTCTCAGCTTGCAGATCGTCAAAAGATTTCTGGATTTCTGCGATGTCCCATTTTTCTGTTTGAGCCTGTTGCAGTAATCGGTTTTTCTCGCTTTCTTTCCATCCGGTGATCAAAATTTCCCTGTACTCATCGAATCGTGTGGAATTCGCGAAGTTGTTTAACTCTGAAAGATAGTTAGCGCCTCCCAATTCGGATGGTTCGGCCATCGTCAGAATCGTTATATAATCGACCGGACGGTTTTGTGTAGCTAAACGACGCATGCAGTTGAAAATGCTTTTGTGTATTTGTTTTGAGAAGAAGTCCTCTTGTATCCCGCTATCCAAAATTAAATAATTTTCTTTCAACATCGTTCCCAAAATACTTTTTTCTGCTAATTCGATTCCCATTGCTCTTCTCCCTTTCCAAAGTCTAGCTGTGGCGCTCTAGGCTGATCCGCTCTAACTGTCTGTTTATTTGATTGTTGATTTTCGTTTAAGTAATTTTCAAAGTTCTTAGGACTGAACAAGGTGGACGGACGCAGATAGGCGTTCCAGTAAGCGTCATTCGACCATTGCTTAACTTTCACATCGATCACCGCTTTGAATTGATCTACCGAATATCCCTCAGAAAGTCGAGCATTGATAAATCTTCTCGAAGTCTTTGACGTTTCTTTGAACGACTTTCCTGCTTGTCCATTCAAGTAATTGATAATTTCAGAGACAGCGTCGAGATCATTCTCGACTTTATATTTCTTAGTACTCTTAATCTCTTTAGTTATTGCTAGGTGCATTTTGCCCTGATCACACGATGCATCTTGCCCTTCTCCATCGGTGCATTCTGCCCCATTCGATGGGGCATTTTGCCCTGTCGGTGAATAGCATTTGGAATAATTAACCCTATACCATTTACTCTTGTCCATTTTCATTTTGTTATGGGTGGAAGTCGATATCACGTAACCCTCTTTTTCTAGCTTCCTCATGGCTCTTTTGATAGTGTCAACTGACCAAAAGGGGAACTCTTTTTCCTTCCAGTCCGGGTAGGTCCTGACGACCCACTTATGACCATCTTTCTCCTTGTTGGAAATCAGTGATCGGAAGTGTAATTGTTGCAATAAAATAGCTTCATTCAGCCCCACTTGCATCGCCAATGAAGGCAGTACTTGCAGAGGGGGTTCGCTGATTAGTAAATTCGGATTCATGGCTAGCCCTCCTATGGCGCTGGTAGTACTTTTGGTTTTCCGAACTCCCTATGAACAATCATCCATCGATCTTTCATCTTCTTGCTAATAAACCAATTTGCAGGAATGAGATTAAAAGATTTAATATGGTTGCATTCAGCCACTGTTGGCTTTCGACCTCGTTTCAATCGCTTCACCTCCCCAATTAGCCACAAAATTCAAGGCGTCTAATAACTGATGCCGTTTAACATCACGATAAGACTCCACGTCATAGCGCTCACGGATGGATCGGTGCAACGCCCGAAATAATGCCGGACGTGCGCCAGGCTCTTTGCGTGTTAGTTGATACACTCTTTCTCCTACGGCATTGCGCAGACGTTTCTGTTCCCTTGCTGGTAGGGTTACTTGCTTTATCTGTTCCTCCAAAGCATCCAACCTACTTTCTATTTGATAGATTACTTGTTCAGACAAGGCATGCCCCATATTGTCGGGACCCCTCAAAACTGAATGTCTCTTGGCGATGCTGTAATAGTTATCAATCAACATTCGGTACGCTTCCCAAGCGCGATCATTGTTCAGCGACTTAGCGTGTAACCATGCGCCGTGTTCGGTCCAGAGGTACAATGTGGAAACAAACTTAAGGGTCGCGTCATCTTGTCGGGTAGCTTTAAATTGCTTCAAATCTTCCCCTGTTAGTGCGAAATAATGCTTACCAATTTCATAGCGCTCATTATTGCGCTGGAAGTTACGCGTGACTGTCTTGTCAGTAGTGTCAAACGCTGCGGATAGTTGCTTAGTCGTAAGCACTCGTGCGTCTTGATAGTTTATTTCCTGTAATTGTTGCATGGGATTGTCTCCTTCCCCTTGACATATCTCCTGTAATCAACGATAATTACAGGAGAACATTTGTTTTATATTTATTCAACCGCTCATTCGCAGGCCAATGCGAGTGGGCTTTTTTTATTCGCTGGTTCAATCCGATAAATTCCTTCAGAAGCATTAATGGTTTTCTTTGTGTCATCCAACCATTGATCAGACACTTGTCCACGCAGTAGCTCGATTTCATTACTGTGTACATATGCCCTGAATACGACACCTTCGATTTCTGTTTCCAATACAACAGGGATTTCGGCATCATGCCGCTTTACCATATCTGCGTGTTCAAACTGTGCAAGAAACTCGTCAGGCTCAATAAGAAACCTACATCTTCCATTCGTTTGGCTAATGTCCAACGAATACACTGTTCCCCCGGAATCATCCATAACTGAGTCAATTTGTTGAGCCAATGCGATCAATTCATTGATCTTTTCCATTTTGCATCTCTCCTTATTTTTAGTAGATGGTTGAATCCCATCGAGTAGGCCAGAAACTAGAGTGGTATTTACCATTAATCTTGGGGGAAAATTTCGGCAGATCCTGGACTACTCGACAGGAGCCAAAGCTCCGTCTTTGTGTTATAATGTATTTAATCAAATATCATATTTCTTTAGCACAGCTGATTGACGCGCCAACGTCGATCGGCTTTTTTATTGTCATAATATCGATGCCTTCTAGCTGCATCTTTTCCACGAATTTCGCTAATTCTTTTCTTAATTTCTCCGACTGTTTTTCTTTCTTCATGACTGCCTCCTATAGAAATTTAATAAATCCTCCTACAAACTTTGTCAGCATATCCGCTAACACCACAATGTCTACGCCGTTAACAAATGCAATGCCTGCTTCCAGAGCAGTTGTATTTTTCGACATTTGAGCACTAGTTACTTGTAGCCACCTTATAAGGTCATCTGCTTTCAGCGCTCTTTCTCCGTTTTCAAGCTTAGAAATGGTCGGCCTTGAAGCTTGCATAAGCGGGGCCATTTCTTCCTGTGTTAAATCCGCTTTCTTTCTAGTTTCGCGCAAATACCCAATGTCCATAGCAACTCACTCCCCTGAAATGTTCCGATTTCGAACATGTTCCGAAACGGACCAACATTCTTCATATGAATCTAGTAATATAATTAATGAAGGTAAGTAAAAGATAATTCTGTATTTCCTCGCTACGCTCCTCTCCTTGCCTGGCAAGATTGCCAATGTATTCTGTCATTCACCACTTTTAATTCCCCAGCGAACTTCGCCAGCAGCCCGAGACGGAACTGCATCACTTCACTAGACGGACTGTTGGCAATTATCTTCATTTCTTTGTTCATCAGCCTTATAAGCCGCTTTTTTTCTGGACAAACTTGTTGACGAATCATACAATGCATCTCCTATCCAATTTTTGATTCACTTTCTTCCCCACCAGAAAGCCACCTTTCGATCGTGCCACGATGAAATAGAATACATCCCCGTGCTTTCTTGTGTGGAATTTCTCCCTGGCGAACCATCGTATAGACGGTTGTCTTTCCTACACCTATCAATGCTGCTACTTCTTTAACTGTAAGTGTGATTTTCTCCATTCCTCTCACCTCCTATCCAATTCCTTTTTATTAACAAACAGTTAAATCCTCACTTAAAAAAATTTTATCAGGAGTTGTTCCAAGAATTTCTGCAATTTTTATTGCCGTTTCATATGAAAGGCCTCTTTTGCCATTCTCAATCATCCAATAAGATTGAAAACTAACTCCAAGCTTAGAAGCCATATCTTGATATGAAAGGCCGTTTTTCTTCCTAACAATCTGCAGGTTTTCAAGTTTCATTTCACTCACCTCTTTTAACTTGGTGTTAAATACATATTAATTTAACTCACTGTTAAAGTCAACAGTTTTAATTGAATTATTTTCTATTTAGTTAATTTGTGTTGATTATCACCTTTTTCAGTTCAATTTAACGTTTTGTTAAATTATAATTTAACTAAGGAGTGATTAGATGTTAGGTCCACGATTAAAAAAACTCAGGACTACAAAAAAATTAACGCAAAAACAACTTGCGGAAAAAATTAATGTAACAAACGTTTCAGTTTCTGGATATGAAAGTGGTAATCGTTTTCCTGACACTGATACATTGCAACGATTAGCTGATTATTTTGAGGTGACAACAGACTATTTACTAGGAAGATCAGATAACTCACACATGACAGCTGATGAAGAATTCCAATCGTTTTCCAATAATCCTAAACTTGAACATTTTTTTAAGGACATTGAAGCTAGTGATGAACAAGAACAAGAAGAACTACAGCAAATATGGGAGATTATAAAACAGAGAAAACGCAACGAAGATAAATGAGTTTGTAGTAATGCTGCATAAAGATGCCCTATTGCGGGCTTTTCTTTTACGCTCAACGAGAACATACATTCTAAAGGGGTTATTTCATGACACAATCGCATCTGGAAGATTTTATAGAAAGTTTATTAAAAGAAATCGGGGTTTTCAAACCTATACATCTAAACAAATTTTATATAGCTGATAAGTTAGGTGTGTACTTGCACTTATTGGAGGTACGGAGTAGGGGTTTATGGGACGGTGATATTTATTACATCTTCCTGAATCCTAACCTAAGTAGACAACAGCGATGGCAAGATTTTGGTCATGAACTCTGTCACGGATTGCGTCATGCTGGGAATCAAAAATCTATGCCTTTATCTTTTAGAAAATTACAAGAATGGCAAGCAAATAATTTTATGTACCATTTTTGTGTACCCACATTCATGCTCAGAAGCATACAGCTACCATCCGATCAACGATTTGCAGCTGCATTAATTGCTGAAACATTCAACGTAGAATTTTCATTCGCGGAAGAGCGATTGAAAAGATACTATCAAAAAAACATATTTTTGCTAGACCACACTATGAAGGAGGGTGAGAAGCTTGGCTAATATTGAACAACGTGGTGAGAATTCGTACCGCTTTACTGTGTATCTGCCTAAAGATGCAAAAGGGCGATATCCTAAAGAAAGAATGACTTATACTGTCGAAGGCAAATATACACCCAAACAGTTACAAGAGCATTTGGATCACGAGTATTTGAAATTTAAAGCGGAAGTACTTTCTGGTAACTATGTACGTCCTGAAGCCATGACCTTTTCAACCTTTATAAAAGAATGGGATAAGAAGTACGCTTCCAAACTCGCTAAGACGACGCACGGCAATCATGTCAGGAAACTGGATCTTCATATATTACCTGAAATAGGTCATATGGAGATGTCACAGATCAACGAGTTTATCCTAATGAAACTGTTAGATGGATTACAACGCAAGGATGGACAAGATGGTGAGTTGTCCTTTCATTCCAAACGAGATGTATATCGAACGCTAAAAAGCATTTTTAAATATGCTGTTAAGTGGAAAGTTTTGAGTCAGAATCCGATGGATGGTGTTGAGAAGCCGAAAGCTAAAGATACAGAAGAAGAATATCAGGATCTGCAAGTGTATGACGAAGATGAAATTGCACAGCTTATGGAAATCATACAAAACGAATTGCCCCATTGGCGAGCAATGTTTACACTGGCTCTGGCCGCGGGTATGCGTAGAGGTGAACTATTAGGCTTGCAGTGGAATGATATTGACTTTGACAATAATCAAATCACTATACACACGACAATTGTGCTTACCAAAGGTGGTCCTCACATTAAGAGGACAAAAACTAGGTCATCAAAGCGTACAGTTACATTGCCACTCAGCATGATGGAAGAACTAAGAACTTATCAAAAACACCATAAAAATACTCGGGAAGATTCTGGAGAACGGTGGATAGAGACAGAATATGATTGGGTGTTTTGCCAATTTAATGGTGAACATATGTATCCTTCCAGCCCTTCTAATCGATGGGCTAAGATGCTACAGAAACACAATTTCCGCTACATCCGTTTGCATGATCTGCGTCATACATCTGCCAGCCTCCTGATCGCTCAAGGCATCCACGCGAAAATTATATCAGAACGGTTGGGGCACTCCGATATATCTGTTACAATGAACACATACGGTCATGCATTTAAGTCAGCGGATCGAGCAGCTGCCGAAAAAATGGAAAGCATCTTTTTGAAAAAGTAACTGGGGTTAAATTGGGGTTAAAATTCTCCCTAAAGCATAGTAGCTCACGATAAATGATAACAAACGAACCGAAACGAACTGCTTTATAACAGCATTCATATCACTTCTCACTAATTGGTGAAACGAGAAAGACCAGATTCGAGAAGTGGTGGTTTAAAACTTTCTATGACTAAATTACGGCAAAGACGGCTTTTATAACGAACGAAAACACCTTTCACATGATGTGAAAGGTGTTTTTTGTATACTTGATTCAAAAAACACTTTAACTTAACCTAATTACGCGGCACTTCGACATGCCTGTGCACATTTACGGCAAGCTTCTGCACACTTCTGACAATGATCATGGTCGTGTTTTGCGCATTCTTCCGCACATTTTTCACAAATGTCTGCACACAACTTGAGAATTTGCGCAGTAAATGGGCTTTCGCGAGTAATCGCTTGTATTGCATACGAACAACTATCCGCACATTCCCGATCCAATCGAATGCAATTCGCCATCATTTTAACGTCTTCTTCTTTTAAACACGCATCAAAGCATTGATTACAAGCCTTCACACAGTCTTCCAGTACACGCAATACGTCTTCATATTGAGAATTCATCCAATCGCCTCCAATTTGTTAATTCCTAAGTAATCTTCCCGCTTTCATTCATCTTAAACTGAGAGTTCCGTCTTGTTTTTAAAACTTCTAAAAAGTGTATGCATAAAAAAATGATTTACGCAAAAACTATACCTGAACATTATCATGATATTAAGGAGTGATTTTTTGGGTATTTTAGACGGTAATCCGAAAGATGAGCCAATGCATTATGGTGAAGTAATTGCTGTTTGGTCGTTTATGGGCTCAAATAATGGGTTGATTAGTGGGTATGAAGCATTTGTCAATCATGCCGAGGACGCAGACTTAATCGCACTGTTGGAGGAAGCGATTAAGACGATGAAAGCTGAGAATAAAGAATTCGGCAAAGTGCTAAAAGCAAACGGTATCACGCCTCCCCCCGCATTGCCAGAAAGACCAAAATCAAATCCAGAGGAAATTCCAGCTGGAGCTCGGTTCATGGATCCTGAAATCAGTGCGGCCGTCTCCATTAACGTAGGTCAAGGGCTTGTTTCATGTAGTATGGCAATGGGTCAATGCTTGCGTGAAGACATCGCCGCGCTATTCGCGAAGTTTCATTTGGAAAAAGTGGCATTCGGCGCAAAATTACTGAACCTAAACAAATCAAAAGGCTGGATTATCCCGCCACCTCTTCATATGTCATGAGCTAGCTAAAACTCCGTACTGCATTCGTGCAAGACGGAGTTTTTTTATTCTCTGGCCGACCCATTAAGATGAATTTTTTTCCACTCATATAAAGCGTAATTCTGCTCAATCTATAGGTGTAGATGTCATCATCTAACAACTTTAAAGGATGTGTTTTTTAATGGATAACCGAAAAAACGATCGTCAGCGTCAAGACCAACGTCAAGATCAGCAGAACCAGCGTGAGAGACAGGATCAAGCAGAAAACATGGAGTTTGGTGAAGAGTTTAACTTCGACCAAAAACGTCAACGACAAGATGATGAGCAAAACAGAGAACGACGCAATAACCGAAAATAACTAGAGGAGGCTTTCCAATAGGCCCTCTCTAATCGATCTGGAAGCTAATTAATGAATGATTAGTCGATATCCAGAAAATATTTGTTAGCACTAATACAGCAGTCAATTGGCTGGTATGAGGACGGTATCGGACCGAACTCATGCCAGCCAATTGCTGTTTTCGTTAAGACAACGAAAGGTGATCTTAATATCTCGTTTCTATTTCTTCAATTTGTTAATCATTTCCCATAATACATCTCTGGTCTCGATAGCCCGAAGACTTTATCCATAAGAAATCATCTGAACGTTTAAATACTCTGCGTTTATTGAGCGATTCTTACGTGTAGTGTCGCTTCACTTACCTTTAAGAACACCTCCATAAGCGTGTTTACCGAGCTGAATATTAAATACAAACTGGGATGCCACGAGAGAGAGTCTTTCCGTTATCCCCCTCTTTATTGTATTGTTCTTTTAGCTCCTGAAGAGTATTCTTCTCTAATTTAGAGGGCATGCGTTCGCCAGATTTCCTTCCTGTACTTCTGCCTCCACACCATCTTTTCCAGTCAATGTGCTATGACCAAGTCGTTCCTTTTCTTTAGACACTTACGGCTTAATTTCATTGCTATTTTAGTCATAATAAAGCACTCCAAAAGTTAAATTGCTGCTCTAACTTTTGAAGTGCATCTCGAAAAAACTCTCGAATCAATGTCCTTCTTCGGGTCATTGATTCGTTCCCATACTCATCAACTTCACATCCACACTCACTCTAAACTCCAATTCAGGATAGGCTTCTTTCCACGTCTCATAAAGGCCATCCTTTTGCAGTCTCGTGGACCGGTAACGCAAGCCGAAACCGAAAGGATCCAATTTCTTTTCCTGCATATCCTTCAAGAGATGAAGTATTTTCTTTTTAATTTCCTCTTCTGCCATTTTGTCGTACTTATCCAATTTAGATAAGGACAGCCTTTGTTCAGACTCACCTACTTCTCCTGCCATTGTCACCTTCATGTCAATCGCCTGCGGTACTCCATTTTTCGTGATAATTTTGTACTTCATTTTAATTCTGTCAAAATTCAAAAGCAGCCTCATCTTACCTTGCTCCGTCTTATAAGAGAAACCATTAGCATCTTTGAAGAGAGAATTGTAATATTTTGTTTCGATGTTATCAAGCGAAGCGGACTCATTTTCGCCTCCAATAACCAGACTTTTATTGACAATAAGTTCTTCATGATCGCCATTTGTCGTAATAACTGGCAAGACAGGACTTATTCCTTCCATGATATAATCTCGTCTCAATTGAAATAAATACGTTGTGATAATATAAGGACTTTCCGTTCCTGAATCCCCAAAATAGTTAAATAAAGAGACAGAAGCAGGCGCTTCCGTTTTTGGCTCTGTTTTCAATACCTTCTCAGCGGATGGTCGCGCCGCCGCTACGTAGGCAATCAACTGAATATCGCCCCTTCTGGTAAAGAAGTCCATAAACGGTCGTAAAGATCCCGAAAGAAGTTCTTCGTTGATGACAATTACCTTCATATGTCCAAGTTCTAATACTTTATCAACATGCGTCTCTAACATCCTAATTGACTCTCCTATTGTTTCCCCCTCTTGAGAGAGATACGCATAGCTTGGCTGTGTTGACTCCTTAATGGCACCGTAGGGCAACGCAATTTTCAACGTAACTTTATAGCCGTTCTCCATATTTTCCGAAGGATCCACTCCAATTGCAGAGACGAATAACCGTTTATCAATATCTTTAAAGGCACAGCCAGATTGAAGAATAACTGTTCCTATCAGGAGGAAGGTCAAAAGTATGTCTTTAACAGAAGATCGTCTATATTTCAAGAGTTTGCCCTCCGTTTCACCAACATCAACGTCCCCATAAGCAATATAAAAAGGAATGGTAATGTACCGTAAAAATAGTTGATATACTTAAACAAACCATATTCTGTTATTTTAACAGCGACAACTATACTTACCGTCCAAAAAGCGATGATGAGAATACTGTTCGCTATCGTCCTTTTTTTTCTTTTTTCTAATTTATCGATTCCTAAAGCGCCTTGAAAAAATTTTAACGACACATGCCAATGAATCATAATGTTTAAGAACGCAATGGCAAGGAAAATCAAAAGGAATATAAAAATAATACGTTCGACTACTCCAAATTTCATTCGAATTGAATCCGTGGTTACAATCCATGGATAGAGAATATCTTCAATTCCATCAAAACCAATAAAGCCAATTGGGATAAAATAGGTTGTAAATAAAACGAAGAAGCCCATCCCTCCGACAATCAGTCCCTCTTTAATACCAAATTTCATTTTCTTCTTTATATATTTATTAAAATATAGCATGTCAAAAAAACCCAAGAATATATAGGAAGAGGCTGTAAATAGGGTATAATTGGGGAAGCTGTTTACATTCATAATCGCTACTCCAACATTATCCCAATCCAATTGTCGATCTAAATATACTTTTAATAAGAAATATAAAATTATGGGGACAAGTAATACAAGAATGATTTCTATTGTGTACAAGACACTTCGACCTTTCATCACTAAACCAAATGTAATAAACAGAATGAAGGTGCCGACAATTGAATAAATAGACATTTCAGGTGTTAGGTATCGGAGCAATATATCCGAATACGTAATCAACGTTGCCAACCCACTAACATACCAATTGATTGCAAAGAAAAGAAGCAACGGAACAAATAACCATTTCGATAAATATGTTTCCATTAATTCTGGAAGTGTTTTTCCAGGAAATGAACTTAGTAATCGAATCACTGACCAAGTGGCAAACACTCCGAAAATCAAAGCCAACGCCATGGAAGTAATTGCCCCATTATTACTTCCGCTTAGAAGAACCCTTGGCAAAGAGGCTGCTATATTCGCTATCATATTAGTTGTAATTAGAAAATAGACGAATCGACTCATCTCTTACCCGCCTTTAATTCCTTTTCACGATTCCACCAATACATGCGTAGGTAAGGCTGTCCTAAACTGTCTTTGTTCGACAAAAACATAATAAGCCCCAACATTCCTAAAACAAGTCCCGCCAACCCGAACAATGTCGCATAAAGTAATAGGAAAAATCGGCAGATCCTAATAGCGTAACTCATCTCATTGACCGGAATTACGAATGTAGATATGGCAACGAGGGAAACGACAATTACGATAATATTGGATGCTAAAGCAGCCTCGACAACAGCGGTTCCCAAAATTAACCCACCGACCGTTGTGGCTGTTGCACTAATCGTTACAGGAAGACGTAAACTGGCTTCCGTGAGTAGTTCGATAAAAATCAACATGAAAAACACTTCAATAAATGATGGATATGGAACACCTATCCGACTTGCTGCTACTGTAAGAGCAAGTTCTGTTCTGAATACGTCCGGATTATAGGATGTAACCCCCACATAAATTCCCGGCAGCATGAGACAAGTGAAAAGTCCGCCGTAGCGCAAGACCATAGCTCCCACCATAATCCAATAAGAATGGTACCTATCTTCCATAGATGCCATAAAGTCAAAAAAGACAATCGGCGTCACAATAGCATGCGGACTCCCATCAACCAAAATGATGACTTTTCCAGCCGTTATATTGTTAATCAATCGATCAGGGCGTCCAGAAAGAAGGCTCGTGGGGAACAGGCTGCGTTTTTTGTTATTCAAATAATATATCAACTCATCTGCAGCTTGAACCAATTCAACATCCAATGGTTGGAGTCGTTCCTTGATCTTATCCAGCACGCCCGGTCTGACTCTATCCTTATCGTAAAGAAGGGCAATACCTCGATTTGATTGTTCATCCAATTCAAGTGTCTCTACAATGAGGGATGGATCGTGATAACGTTGCCGAATTATATTGATGTTAATTTCCAAACTTTCACTCATCCCCATTTGAGGGCCATGCATAGTCGGTTCCAAATCCGCCTCTTGCACCATATTATTTGCTACAATTTTTAATTCCAGCAAGGTCAGTTGATTGTTAACCATGACCAATACATTACCTTTTGTCAGTTCGATCATTACTTCACGATCACCGGACGGTAACTTGGTTTTATACGGCAGCGAATTGATATATTCCGCGTAATGTCTTTCTTCCTTCATTTCAAAAAATGGTTTCACAATGACGGATTGCAGTTGAAGTGGGTCGACTACACTTTTCAAAAACAGAAGATGAACTTTCTTTCCTTCTATCGTCAAGGTATTTTGTACAATATCATCAGATGGTTCTAGTTTTTTGGTTAGACGTTTCATGTACTCGGGGGTATTCGGATTTTCTGTATTTTCATCCATTTTCCTGTCACTTCCTCAATGCATCTCGTATAGACCGTAGCTTGCCCGAAAGTCCATAAATTTAGTCAAAAATATCCCCTTTTCAATTCTTTCATAAAAAAATACATAGGAAATTGTTTTAGGCGGTCGGAAACTGGCTATTATATAAAAAGGACTTGATTTTTAAGGAGAGAAAGGAGGAAATGCTATGAATTTAGCAGCCATTGGAGTACCGGGGTTAATTATCATCTTAGTTATCATTTTGATTTTATTTGGACCACGTAAATTGCCCGAGGTCGGTTCTGCGGTAGGAAAAACTTTAGCAGAGTTTAAAAAATCCGCAAAGGATATAATGGATGACGATGATGACCAACCAAAAACTGAAGCACAGAAAACTGAAGTACAAGAGCAGGTGAAGTAAATGACAGTACCCACAGAAGAAAAACAAACGAATGAACACGTTGCATCTGTCGGGTCAAAAGATTCAAGTACCAACGATTCTACGATGGAGCCGACACTTGTAGAGCATTTGACGGATCTGAGAAAACAGCTGGTTAAAAGTATTGCTGTCTTTTTAGTCTTCTTCATCGGAGCTTTCAGTACGATAAATTTGTGGTTTCCTTATGTAACGAGAGGTCACAAACTTATCGTCTTGGGACCATTAGAGATCATCACCTTTTATACCACAATCTCTGCAGCGCTGGCTCTCGGTTTAGCACTGCCATTCTTATGCAATTTTTTATGGCAATTTGTGAGACCTGGTTTAAACGAAAAGGAGAGTCGATTCCTCAGTCTTTACTCGCCAGTGATGTTTATTTTATTTGCTGCTGGCTTAGCTTTTGGCTATTTCATTGTCAATCCGTTGAGTTATAACTTCCTAATCTCGTTAGGTGCAATGAATTTCGATATTTTAATTTCTGCACAAGAATATGTACGCTTTTTGCTGCTGACGACCATGCCAATCGGGTTGTTATTCGAGTTGCCAATGGTCGCTATGTTTCTTGCCGCAATCGGTTTATTGACAGGCGATACGATGAAAAAAGTACGAAAGTGGTCATATGTTGTATTGGCCGTTCTCTCTGCATTAATCACCCCGCCTGATTTTATCAGCCAGCTTATTGTACTCATTCCAATGATTCTCCTGTATGAAGCAAGCATTCGCTTGGTGATACATACAGAAAAACGTGCTCAACTGAGAGCAACAGAAGAAAGCCAATCACGGCCGGTGTGATTGGCTTTTTCATAAAATCCCTTTCCGCTTGCTTGATGAAGGGATCTGCAGTTCTTCTCGATACTTACTGATCGTTCTTCTCGATACCGTAATTCCTCGTTCTTTTATAAAGTAATCCGCAATTTTTTGATCGGATAACGGTTTTCGTTTGTCTTCTTTTGCGATTAAAGCTTGTAACAAAGATTTGACGGCCGATTGGGAGATACTATCACCGTCTTGACCGGATAATTTGGAAGTGAATAAAGAACGCATTTCGAAGGAACCAACCGGAGTTTGCATTACTTTATTTGACACTGCCCGACTCACTGTAGATTCATGCATCTCGATGCTGTCGGCTATGTCTTTTAACGTCATCGGCTGCAACGCCGCAAAACCTTCCTTAAAAAAAGATTCCTGTTTTTTCAGCATTTCCGTTACAATTCGAATAATCGTATGACGTCGCTGCTCGATACTCGACAATAGCCATTGTGCTTTTTTATGGTATTCGCTTAAATATGAAGAGAGCTCCGATTTTCCTTGCAAAGACGATACGTATTCTCGTTGCAAACCAATCTTCGGCAATCCTCGATCATTTAAATGGAATGACAGCTTTCCTTCTGTCTCTTCTACAACGATATCCGGTATCATAAATTCGGTAGTCACTAGTGAAAGTTCTGGACACGGCCGAGGATTCAATGTTAGGACATAGTCATGCAATTCATTTACCTGCAGTAAGGAAATCCCCATACTCTTCGCGATTTTCTCCCACTTTCGTTCCGCAATCAGCGTTAGATGATCACCAATAAAAGTCTCGACTAATTCGGGATTTGTATCACTTCTCCTAACCTGCAGCAATAGACATTCCTGTAAATTCCTTGCGCCAATACCCGGAGGTCCGATTTGTTGTAAAAGCTCGATTCCCAATTCTATGCGAGAAGGGTCCATAAATTGCATGTCTGTAGACAAGTACCCATTATCATCCAAGTTGTGAATGATAGCCTTTAACAATTGTCTTGTCTCACTATCTGGGAAACTCACATTCACTTGCTTGATCAGTTGATCACGTTTACTCTCTTCTTGCTGCTTTACCCAATCCTGTTGCTCTGCTCCATTTCCAGAACTCTTAGTAGAGATTCTTTCCTGAAAGGATTCATTTCTATCGGATTCTTTTAACTCAATCAGTGGATTTTCTAATTCTTGTTCTCTTATATATTGTTCTAAATCATAAGTGGATAATTGTAATAACTCAATGGCTTGTCGCAATTCTGTCGTCATACGCAAATGCAAATCCTGTTTTTGCTGTAAAACCATTTCCATAACCCATTCCTCCTTAAGATTTATCCACACAATAACTTCAAAGTTGAATGCGCTTTCATTTATCTGACTCTATCATAACATGTCGCTCAAACTTTTCGATAGAGAATTTCTCCTAGATTGTCTTATCTATCGCATCCAATCTACCTTGTATGCTATAGTCTAAATATTCGGTAGTCTTATATTTAGCATATAAACGGTTTGGAGGCTTGGATATGAATCCTTTACTTAAAAAAGCAATTCTTAAACCTTATGAATTTAATCTGTCAGCTAAAGCAGCCTGGAAACAGTATCAAGATCATGGAATACATTCAAATGATTCTATTCGTCACGAAATTTATGAATCCTGGGAGAATTCCAAGAGTCTTGGTGTAAATCCTCTTCAATCAAAAATACAAGAAGTTGTGACCCACCACGATTTAGGCAATCGCTTACAACAAAATGAACAATTATTGTCGTATGCAACCCCAAAAACCACACATATTTTAGAGTTATTAAATGAGTCACAAACTATGTTATCCATTACCGACCGCCAAGGAACTATTTTGTATTCCTGCGGAAACAGACAAACACTAAAGCGAGCTGAGGCGCTTAACATCTCGGATGGCGGTACATGGAGTGAGAAATCAGCCGGTACGAATGCCGTTGGAGTCACTTTGAAAACTAAACAATCCGCTCAAGTACTATTTTCCGAGCACTTCTGTGAAAAGAATCATGATTGGTATTGTGCGGCTACACCAATTATTGCTCCTTTTACAAAAGAGCTATTGGGAATCGTCAACATTGCAGGTTCTAATCCGAATCTCCATCCCCATACATTTAAGCTAATTATCGCAGAGACTCAAAATGTATCAAATTCAATTATGGGACAAGTATATGAAAGTGCAGTACGTGACAATCTATTTTTGAAAAATACGATAGAAGTGGCTGACGAGGCTATTTTGGTGGTGGATAGCGGAAAAAATATTATAGAAAGAAATATAATTGCGATGACCAATCCAATTATTTCTCAGGTTTCACAAATTCAATCCCTTATTGGATTGGAAGAACTTTTAATCCACACCATGAACGGACAGAATATCCTGAATGAAGAAGTGAAGATCAAACATTCAAAACAAATTTTTCGTTGCTCCATCCAGCCGCTTTCATTCCAAGATATATACTTAGGTGCCATTATCACTTTAAGGAAAACTAAATCCTTTTCAAAACATGAGCATAAACCTGCTTTAAAGAAAACTACAAATAAGAAATCTGACCCATTTCTAAATATAACTGGTTCATCTACTAGTTTTTCTTATGTCATAAAACAAGCAAAAAAGGCGGCTGCTATTGATGCGACAATTTTCCTTTCAGGAGAGACTGGTACAGGAAAGGAAGTATTCGCACAATCCATCCATCAAGCAAGCGAAAGAAGAGATCATCCTTTTATCGCAATCAATTGTGGAGCCATTCCAAAAGGATTACTAGAAAGTGAATTATCGGGATACGAAGCTGGTGCGTTCACCGGTGCCAGAGCAAAGGGAAGCCCAGGGAAATTTGAAATGGCACAGGGCGGCACCGTTTTCTTGGACGAAATTGGTGACATGCCCCTTGATCTTCAAGTTCATTTGCTACGCATTCTTGAGGAACGTGAAGTGACAAGGATCGGTAGTGCGAAGCCCATTCCAATTGATGTCCGTATCATCGCCGCCACGCACCGTGACTTATCACAATCTGTCACAGATGGCCTTTTTCGTGAAGACCTATTGTATCGTCTAAAAATTATTCAATTAACGTTACCTCCACTTCGGGAGAGAACATCAGATATCTCTGAATTATCTCATCGTTTCATCAATGAACTAAGCAATCAATTTGGAAAACAACATGTACAAATCACGGCAGAGACAGTACAATGTCTCATTGATTACCACTGGCCTGGCAATATCCGCGAATTAAGAAACGTGATTCAGCAAGCGTTATTTAATCTGGAAGGTGAAATGCTTACTCCTGCGCATCTACCTTTAGAACTAACTTCAAACTTAAAGCAAACTGACAAAGAGCAGTTACTCGAATCCTTACAAGCTGAAAATGGAGTAGTTACCCATGCTGCCAAACGTCTCGGTGTCTCACGCGCAACTATGTACCGACGAATGAAGCAATTTAATATTACCGCACGATAACCCATCCTCTAATGGATCAACAGCCTCCTGTTGATCTGATAGAGGTTTTTTGCTACAGTGAGGCACTTTTCTGTCTCACTGAGACACTCTGGATCCCTCCATTTAATCCGAATTTAGTTGATATATTGAATAAAACCCACAGTATCATAGTCTCTTAAAAATTTTCGTTTTTTCGGCATGCTTCTTGCAATATATAATAATGCATCATCAAAAGAGCTAATTTATTATTTCTTTAAAAGTTCATTTTATTTTCATGAAAGCAGGTGATAGAAAGTTATGGAAACATTTGATTTAGCTGTAATTGGGGCAGGTCCCGGCGGCTATGTCGCAGCAATTCGTGCGGCCCAATCGGGAAAAAAAATAGCTCTCATAGAAAAAGGTAAACTTGGCGGCACTTGTCTACACGTTGGCTGTATTCCTTCCAAAACTCTTTTGCAACATAGTGAAATGATACAAGTCATCCATAAGGCAAATGATTGGGGTATCCAGACAGGATCTATGTCGATTGATTTCCCCAAATTAATGGACCGGAAAAATCAAGTGATTGACACGTTAGCACAGGGAATTCAGTACTTAGTAAAAAAAAATCAAATTTCATTATTTCAAGGGATTGCTACAGTCACTACTGATCGAGTCGTTACAGTGAAGGATAAGCACTTTAAAGCCCAAGATGTAATTTTAGCGACTGGAAGTAAACCATTTGTCCCGTCAATTCCCGGACTTGATCAAGTGGACTATTTAACAACAGACACTTTTTTCGAACTTCGGAAGTTACCCAGTACACTTGTAATCATTGGCGGTGGTGTCATTGCCATCGAGCTCGCCTTTGCCATGGCACCGCTTGGTACATCTGTCACTGTTATTGAAGTAGCAGACAAGATTTTATTGTCAGAGGACGAGGATGCAAGAAAAATTATCTTACAACGCTTGAATAGATTAGGTGTACTTGTTGTAACAAGCGCGGAGATCAAGAGCGTCACAAAAGACAGTGTAATAGTTAAAGATATAATCTATCCTTATGACCAACTGCTTGTTGCAACAGGTAGAACTCCTAACCTAGAAATAGCTAATCAACTAGATTTACAGCTTGATGATTCGGATCGCTATATTGCAGTCAACGATCACTATGAGACGAGTACAAAACATATTTACGCGATTGGCGATATTGTAGAGGGTTATCAACTGGCACATGTAGCGAGCGCGGAAGGTTTGACGGCCGTTCAAGCAATCCTAGGAGAAGAAGTTTTACCACTGGACTCCTCTTCCATTCCACGATGTGTCTATACACATCCGGAAATTGCTTCATTCGGTCTTAGTGAACACGAAGCTTCAGAGAGTGGTTATCAAGTACGGACGACCCTCACTCCCCTATCTGGAAATGGAAAAGCACTTGCCATGGACGAGACAGAAGGCTTTGTCAAAATTATTGCCGACACAACATACGGAGAAATTCTTGGAGCAGTGATTGTTGCTCCGAATGCGACAGAGTTAATTCAGGAATTGTCAGCAGTTAAACATGCAGAAGGTACGATGTTTGAGCTGGCCAATTTTGTTCAGGCGCACCCTACTGTCTCAGAAGCAATCGGGGAAAGTGCTAACGCATTTTTCGGTCTAGCTATTCATAAATAGAATGTCATAAAGGAGGAATTTATTATGGATCAGCAAACAGCATTATGGATTTATCAAAAGATGAATGAAATTCGTTTTTTTGAGGAGGAAGTGCATCACATATTCGGAAAAGGTCTAATCCCTGGATTTGTTCACTTATACGCTGGAGAAGAAGCCGTCGCTACTGGCGTGATGGCACTACTGGATGACGAAGATTATATTACGAGTACACACCGCGGACACGGACATGCCATTGCAAAAGGCTGCGATATTAAAGGTATGATGGCTGAAATAATGGGCAAAAAAGATGGCTTGGGCGGCGGAAAAGGCGGTTCCATGCACGTTGCAGATATAGACCGGGGAATGCTCGGCGCCAACGGGATAGTTGGCGGTGGGTTCGGGTTAGCAGCAGGAGCCGCATTAACCATTAAAACGCTTGGGCAAAGTCATGTAGCAGTCTGTTTCTTCGGAGATGGGGCTTCCAATGAAGGGACATTCCACGAGGGGCTTAATTTAGCGTCAATCTTGGACTTACCAGTAATTTTTGTCTGTGAAAATAACCAATTCGGGGAAGGCACTCCTTTCCGTTATGCTTCAGCATCTGAAACCGTAGCGGAACGCGCACCTGCCTATAATATGCCTGGCGTTCGGGTAGACGGAATGGACGTGGAAGCCGTTTACGAGGCTACTGAGAAAGCTATTAAACGAGCTAAGGCCGGAGAAGGCCCTACTTTAATTGAATGTGATACGTACCGACATTTCGGACATTTTGAAGGAGATGAACAAAAATATAAAACCGACCAAGATCCAAACAGGGACCGTGATCCAATTACGGAATTTCGTGAAAAAGCTACCAAGAATAAATGGATGACTTCAGAACAAACGGACGAAATTGAATCAAACGCGAAGAAGACAGTTGAGGATGCAGTAGCTTTTGCAGAAGCTAGTCCACTTCCAGATGAATCCACACTTTACACGGATATTTTTGCATAAGAAAAGGGGGAACTGACGATGACGGAAAGAAAAGTCACTTTTATGACAGCAATCAATGAAGCAATGGCGCAATCCATGCGTAAAGACGAATCTGTTATTCTAATTGGTACAGATGTAGCAGGCGGGGCAGAAGTTGATCATTTAGTCCAAGATGACGGAAGATATGACGATGCATTTGGTGGGGTGTTCGGTTTATCCAAAGGGCTTGTTACTGAATTTGGCAGAAGACGCGTCATTGACACACCGATTGCAGAACATGGCTACTTCAGCGCAGCTGTCGGCGCAGCAGCAACCGGCTTACGCCCAATCGCAGAATTGATGTTCAATGACTTTGTTGGTTTTGCACTAGATCCTATCTTGAACCAAGGAGCAAAAATGCGCTATATGTTTGGCGGAAAGGCAAAAATCCCACTTACCGTACGCACGGTCCATGGGGCAGGCGCAGGAGCTGCTGCTCAACACTCCCAAACATTGTATGGATTGTTCGGTGCAATTCCCGGTGTAAAAGTGGTCGTTCCTTCCAATCCTTATGACGCAAAAGGGCTCATGCTAGCAGCAATCGAAGATGATAACTTGGTCGTCTTTTCGGAGGACAAAATGCTTTATGGCATCAAAGGAGATGTGCCGGAAGACTATTATACAATTGAAATCGGCAAGGCGAATGTAGTACGTGAAGGAAGTGACCTGACAATTGTGGCGATAGGTAAAATGGTGCAGGTCGCTCAAGAAGTAGCAGAGCGACTGAATCCCGATGGTGTCGAGGTAGAAGTAATCGATTTACGAACGATTGCACCATGGGATCAGGAAACAGTTATTGAGTCTGTGAAAAAAACAGGCCGCCTAATTGTTATAGACGAATCCAACCCGCACAACAATACAGCGACAGACATCGCATCTGTTGTAGCAGATAAGGCATTCGACTATCTAGACGGTCCAATTAAAACAGTTTGTGCACCAAATACACCTGTTCCATTTGCCGCTAATCTGGAAAAAGCATATATACCAGATGCCAATAAGGTATTGCATGTAGCTGATGAAATCATTGAAGACTTAAAGAAATCTCATACAATGTAGGAGGTGAAATAAATGAGCGAAACAATTGTAATGCCGAAACTAGGTATGACTATGACAGAAGGCACCATTACTGAATGGTATAAAGAAATAGGTGACACAGTTGAAAAAGGTGAACCTGTTTTAATGATTAGCTCTGAAAAACTAAATCAAGATGTAGAAGCTCCAAACACCGGTATTCTATTGGAGAAGTTCGGTGACGTGGAAGATGAACTGAAAGTGGGAGACGCCCTTGCGATTATTGGCGAAGAAGGAGAAAAGCCTTCCTCAGCTGATAAAAAGGATACTAACCCTGTCAGTGTAGATGTAATGAATTTCGAAAAACCGCATTCACCATCAGACATACCTGCACAGCAAGGAGTAACAAAACATCAACAGTCAGATCGGATCTTCATTACCCCGTTAGCGAGACGAATGGCTGTCGACAATGATATCGATATCCAATCTGTGACAGGCTCTGGCGGCAAAGGGCGTATAACAAAGCGCGATATCGATAAAGTGTTGGCAAGTAGTGATAGACAGACTGAACCTGCACATGAGCTCGCTGCCAAACAAGCCGCAGCAACCGTTTCAGCACCAACTGCTTCTGTCGGCGAAGGGCTCTCTCCCATGCGAAAAGCGATTGCGAGAAATATGCGTGAAAGTTTGGCACAAACAGCCCAACTCACTTTACATCGCAAAGCAGGTATCGATCAGCTAATTGAATTCCAACAGACATTGCGCAATGAACTGAACGCCAATAATTCCGAAGTGAAATTAAGTTTGACTGTTTTATTAGCTCGAGCTGCTATCTTGGCTTTACAAGAGCTAAAGGCCATGAACTCCACATATTTTGATGGACAGTTAGTAGAATTTGATGAAGTACACTTAGGCATCGCGACTTCCCTAGATAACGGTTTACTAGTGCCTGTCATTAAAAATGCACATCAAAAGACCATTGGATCACTCGCGAACGCGTTAAAAGATGTAACTGAAAGAGCCCGAATCGGTGAAGCGGATCAAGCTCTTCTTTCTGGTTCCACATTCACTATCACCAATTTAGGTGCAAGTGGTATCGAATATTTCACACCAATACTGAATCCAACCGAAACAGGAATTTTGGGAATTGGGGCTCTGCAAGAAGAGTTGATTTTAAGTGAAGACGGAACAGTAAAAGCCATCAAAAAGATTCCACTTAGCATTACGTTTGACCATCAAATCATTGATGGAGCTAAAGCTGCCGAGTTCTTATCCATTTTAGTAAAATATATTGAAACACCTTATTTACTAGTACTGTAATACGCAAAAGTTGCAAGGAAAGGCATTCTTCCTTGCAACTTTGCTCTGTTTAACACACGAAGAAAAGGTAGTTTGTGTATCGGTCGCACTATAATAAAACACCACTAAGTCCACGTTTGCTATTCTACGGCAGCTCCTTAATTTTTCGTTATGTATTATGCATTCTCGTATTTCAAATGGGTCTACCATACCGACACTTAACACGTATTTACGATAAGCTTCATAATATACCATACCGAATTTTATAAAAAGGAGGAGTTTCAGTGCATCGTTTCCCTTACTTCCATTCACCTTATTATCCTGTCTGGCCATTCTCCACTCAAGCACAAGCCGTCAATGACACTAGCGGCTACCCACCTGTCGATACGAAAAAATTTCAATCCTCAGCTCAGGAATTCCATCTACTCATGAAACAGGCAACTTTATTAGTCGGTAAGATCGAACAATCGCCCCAATTCTCACGGGAACTTATGCAGGCCGCACAACAATCCAATCAGAATAAAGTAAACCAGCTGATTGCATCCATTGATGAAACGGCTATCGTTGAAACCCACTACACCCCAGAAGGTATTCAACTGAAATATCGGGACCAAAACGGAACATGCTGTGTGTTGACGATTAAAATTGGTTGGTGAAGTAACTGTTGTTTTTTGGACTGCATGATGTAAGCCATTGCAGTCCATCCCCTACTTATAGAAGTGAAGGTTTTCTAGCGTATCAGGTTTAATACATATCCAAATTAACATGTTATGATTAAACATAGACATTTCTAGAAAGCAGAGGTCCTTCAAAGTTTATGAAAACCATCATGAAACGTGTAATACTATATATAATCGGCTTATTTTTATTATCGTTAGGCGTTAGTTTCTCCATTCAGGCAAATCTCGGCGTTTCCCCTGTGTCTTCGCTGGCTTATGCTTTGTCGCTGACAGCCGGCCTATCCATTGGTATCACTACCATCCTCGCGAACATTTTATTCGTCGCACTCCAGGTAATTTTAAAGAAACGAATTGAATTACGTGAATTGTTCTTACAGCTATTAGTCGCACTTTTATTCGGATTTTTTATGGATGCGACACTACTCCTTGTTCAGCTGTTTCCTAACCCTGAAATTCTTCTGACAAGATTTGCTTTTCTAGTGATCAGTCTATTCATCATTTCAGCAGGTCTAGTAGCCTATTTCACGGCCAAACTTCCGTTGATGCCTTATGATGCTTTGACATATGTAATTAGTGAGCGATTCGATTTAAAATTCAGCAAAGCAAAAATTACGAGTGACTTGCTTAACGTAGGGATCGCAGGTGCAGTTTGTTTAGTCTTTATTCAATCACTCGGCTCAATTGGTATCGGAACAATTCTTGCTGCGTACTATATCGGAAAAATTCTTGGTTTTATGATGCCGCGTTTTAAACAGCCGTTACATAAGTGGATCTATCGAGGTGTAAAAGAGGTAAATCACGAAGACGGGGTCCCAATGAAGCCCATAAAATCAAAATTGTGATGTAGTGAAAGTCAGCCGGTTGCGAACGGCTGACTTTTTTGCAAAGTATTTCTATTTAGATAAATCATTTATTTCTTATAAAGCAGCCTAAACTTTTCGCAAACCACCGGCATTTTATATGTGAACTCTTTATCAAGACTTTCAAATTCTTTGCTAAAGAAAGTTTCATGAACGTCACGCCAGTAGCTTAACGAACGATCACCTTCGCCTTCCAAATAAGCGTGTTCTACCGTTACTTCGTCAAAAGGAACAACTTCCACTTCTGTCGTTTCCACTATCGCTACCGCTTCCCCATCACCATCGAGAATAATATTGTGTAGGCCCACTTGCGGTAACGGCTCGTTTTCTAATTCATAAATTGTGTAATTGGAGGCTGTCGCTGTTTTCTTTCCTTCTATAACCAGATTGGCAAGTTCATCTGCCATTTCTTTTGAATCGCCGAAAGCCCATGCTTCGTAACTTTCAGGTGCATGCGGGTTACCCTTTATATACTCTTCCCACATACGATTGGTCGAATTCTTGCTCTTATATTCTTTCCACGCGGTGATTCCTCCTTCCAATACGACAACGGTATAAGCTCGTTCGGAGAGTATGTTCGCGCACTTCGTAGCGGAATTCCCCGTTGTGCACGTGATGGTCAATTCTTTATTCATCGGTAACATAGGAATGAGTCGATCTTTCTCGTCTACCAACTTGAATATCTCTGTTTTTGGCACATTCAAATCCTCTACGCTAGACCCTTCAATATGAAAGTCATTGTATTTGTCTTCAGCTCGTACATCTACAAGCACAATCTCTTCGTTAGAATTCATTTTCATAAATAAATCTTCCGGTGTTATCGTCTTAATAGTCAATTTGCTCTCCTCCTCAGTTATGCCCCTCAGCTGTTTCTCTAGTTATTTATTTCTCAATCTGTCGCTTCCAATGTGACTGCAACAATCTCCGGTCGATTGAAAACCCTTAATGGAATAATACTATTCCCAAGTCCTCTGCTCACCACCATGACCGTATGATCCAATGTATATTTACCAGCTGTATACTTCGGTAAAAACCCTTGATTCGGTGCTACTAGACCGCCAATAAACGGCATTCTGAACTGTCCCCCATGCGCATGACCGGCAAAAACTATATCAAATTCATGCTCTGCGTAGAGCGAAAACATTTCGGGCCTATGCGATAAAAGGATAGTAGTATTTTCTTTTTCAAGCCCTTCGGTCGATCTCAAAATGTCCTCCTCTGATGTATCTCTTTCTGATCGGCTTTCATTTTCGTACGCCGGATCATCAATCCCAACAAGATGTATCTCTTCATTACCTTTAACCAAGGTAACATGTGTGTTTCTCATGACTTGTACTCCTATATCATGTAAAGAACTCTCCAGTGAACTGAACGTTCCCGACCACCATTCATGATTTCCCGAGACAAAATAAACAGGCGCAATTTGAACCAATTCCTCCATCAAAATAAGGCTAGCTTTGTCGCCCTTTTTCTTTGAATCGATCAAATCGCCCGTAAATACAATGATGTCTGGTTCCAAGCCGCTGACTTTACGCACCAAAGCACGCTGTTCTTCCCCAAAACTCTTATTATGCAAATCAGACAACTGCACAATTTTGAATTGATCAAAGCCAGCTGGGATGTTTGTCGAACGAATTGTAGTGCGAGTAATATCGATTGCATTATTTTGAAAATAAATGAAAGATCCCAATGCTGCAAGAGTCACTACTACATATAAAAACTTCTTCGACATCCGGTTCATCACTTCCTATCCGGCAACTCTAACTGTTCTTCACTAAAAATCATCATATAATCTACCGAGATATTACTGACACTATAGCTATCGCCATTTACTGAACTCTCTGGATATGCTTCGTTCCCTGACTGATCCTTTGCAATCCAACTGAAATGTATCTCTTGTGTTGGTGAGAAATTCTCAAAGAACAACTCAGGCTGATGTTTTGCTTTAGTTTTTAAAAAAGAATCCAAAATCTGCACTCCATCTTCAGGCAACGGCATCACGCCATATGAACTGTCCTTGAGAGAGGTGACCCACTCCATTTGCACCCTTGGATAATATGTTTCTTCTTCTACTACTTCTTCTGAGATTCGCTGTCCTCTCTCCCGAATCATATATAATTGGAGAGTACTTAGTTGATCCGCAGGAGATATATTCCATACAAAATGATAAGAAGATGGATCTTGCTGGTCAACCTTCCACACTCTAGGTTCGCCGTTCATATCAATATGTGCCACCTGCCATTTACGGTTCTTCCAAATCCAATAGCTCAGACCGTATTCTTGGCGTTCAGAAATGAAAGGGACCACTGTATGACGTTCATCTGCATGAATTATATCTTGAATCACGTCAACAGCCGCTTCGGGAAACATCTCATGAATTTCATTCATCAATTGCGCATCAGTTGGAAAAGAGACTGGTTCCGATAAATAAAACCAACCAGCTAAGCCAATTACCACACCAAGGAGCACGATACCGGTCAAAATCCACGATTGTTTCTTCATTGGCTCCCTCCCTCATCTATCAGCGATGCATCTGTGCGAAAATATAGCTGCCGATCTGAAGTCGTCACTAAAATTCCTTTACCGTCCTCTTCGACATAGATCATAGAATGCAAACCACTTCCCCATTTTGATCCAGTGCCTGTCAGCTGATAAGGGAAACGTTCATTCCGTTCAGCAGGTTCTGTTTCCAAATAGTATTCCGTATACCACTCATCATTAAAAACCCTATCCTTTTTCATAGTGTCCAGTTGGTCAAAATATTTTTCTGTCTGAAATACCTGATGATCTTTTGCGGCAGGATGAATAGAGATAAGTTCTGGGTTTTCCACCTGAGAAAGATAGGTCGATAACTGGTCTTTCGGATAAAACCATTGTAGGAAAGGAACGGATAGCAGAGCAAATGCTAGGAAAATATAATTTGACCAAAAGCCAAGCCAGACAAACGATCGATAACGCTCCCATCGGTTTTCCTTACTTTTCAAAATGAAATAGAGAAACCATACTCCAAGCGGTAAAATCGCCAATCTTAGCAGCAGATCAAACCAATATACATTAATAGAGAAAGAAAACAGACCTACAATTATGGTGACCAGGACTTTCCATAATTTTAGTTTGACTTTCTGCTTCGTATAGAGTTTGAAAGCAATATACCCCAATGCTATCCAAGATAGTAGAGTGAATATGATAGGAATCAGATTAAAGTCAAATAAAACTTCGATGGCGGACACCCCTTCTCCCTTAACGGAAATCAGAAAACAACATCTAATTTAATTATAGACTGTGTGTCTATTAGTTGCATCTTCTTAACAGAAAAATAAAAAACAAGTGATGAGCACCAATTGGTCTCATCACTTGTTTTATTAGTCGATCTTTAAATCGTTCCTTAAAAATGTCTCGTAAATTCAAACATAGTATAGTAACTTTCAATAATTTATACCCTCTTAAACGATATTACTTCCAAGACACTTGTGAAGGATGACATTCAAACCAACCAAGCCACTCGGATAACGCGCAGCCCGCTTCGAATCCAACTTCCCCGCTTTGCCACTTACTTCCTAAGGAAGTTGAACCTATAGTCTGACTGGTAGATGCTGCCTCCGCAGTATTTATAGAAGGGTTAGCACCAATAGCTAAAACACCCGCCATTAGTAACGCTGCTGCAAATCGACCTGTTTTTTTCAACTCTATCAATCCCTTTCGTAGATCTATATGATTTATTAATGAAGCTTTTAACAAACCACACATAACTATTCCCAGTAAAAAGAATAGTTAAACATTTTAGCTATATAAAATTAACTGCGATGAGTAATGCATTTTTTTCTCTGTTAATTTGGAAGGCGGAAATATTTTTCTACACAAGAAGATGTGTTTATGAGCCGCGATGGCGAAGTTATAAGCGCAAATCGAAGTCGTATGAGCGCGCCACCTCGTTGAGTGACGAAAACCGCAAGCCACTCATCTATGAGCAACTTGCGGTTTTGCATTATAATCCAGGTAAAATCCCGCTTAGTAAATTTAATAAATATACCATGCCAAGTGCGGAAAGACCTGCGATAAATCCACCAATCGACCATGCTTGAATTGTTTGAGGAATCGTCAAACGACCAAATTTATTGACGACCCAGAAACCAGAATCATTCGGCAAGGACAAGCCGATCGCTCCCGCACAAATTGCAAGTCCAAGCAAAATTGGAGAGACGCCGAGTTCTCCGGCCATCGGTCCGAGAATGGATGAAGTCGTGACGAGCGCGACAGTTGCTGATCCGAGCGAAGCACGTAAAATTTGTGAAAAGATGAATGCCAGGATGAGAACCGGAATACTCCAACCTTGCATCGTCTCAATCAAATAATCTCCTATGCCGCTTTGATTAATTACTGCACCGAAAGCGCCACCAGCTCCCGTGACAAGGATGATCATTCCTGCAGAATTGATTGCTTCATCATACAATGTTTTATAGGGCACATGTATATACGGTTTCAGCACGATCAATCCGACAATCACACTGATTAACAATGCAACGTTTTTGTCGCCAATGAGACCTAGAATTTGTGATGCAGTCCCTTCTTCCAACCATAAATCCGTGACTGTATTCAGGAGTATCAGTATAATCGGCAAGCCAAGCATAAAGAACGATAAACCTGTAGAGATTTCTTTACGACCTTCAACTTTATCAGGAACGGCAATATCATCCTCAAGTTCTTCCGGCATGGTCTTAATTCGTTTGCCAATAAATGAACCGTAAAAATAGCCGCCGATCATCGCTGCTGGGATTGCGCAAATGATTCCATAAAGAATAAACAATCCTAAGTCTGCGCCCGTATTTTCCGCCACAACGAGCGGTCCAGGTGTTGGCGCAATCATACTGTGCGAAACGATCAATCCGACACCGAGGGAAGTTACGAATGTCACAATCGAAATTCCTGTACGTCTGGATAAACTTTTCACCAGTCCACTCAAAATGACGAAAGCTGCATCGAAGAAGACAGGAATCGAAACGGCAATTCCTGTTAAAGAAAGCCCGGCTGCTGACCGCTTGATCCCAAACACTCGCAGCACAGCTTCCGCAATTTTTTCAATTGCACCTGATACACCTAAGAACTGGCCAAAAATTACCCCAAGACCGATTAAAATTCCGACTCCAGTTAGCGTGTTACCAAACCCCGTCGTAATGAGGCCCGGAATATCTGCCAACGGAAATCCAAGTACAAGTGCTGTAACAAAGGCTACAACAATCAACGTTACGAACGGCTCAATATTCATTTTTAATATCATAAAGAATAATGCTGCCAATGACAGCAGAAAAATGACAATGAGCATATTACCTTCTACCATGTCATCACCTCAATCCTTATTCACTAATTTCTCTACAACTGTGCGCAGTGTATCGACTTCACCGACGTTGCCAGGGAAGATGACATACGGAATGCTTGGAAAACGACTCTCTTCCCCTGTTTTCCATACAGGAATACCGGGCGCGATTTGTCCAGCCACTTCTGCTTTTTTCACGGCTAGCCCCTTTGTTCCCACATCACTTGACGTAATGCCGCCCTTTGCAATGACAAATGCTGGCTGTGGATTGCAGTGTGCAACAAACTGTGTGACTGCGGAGGAAATCTTCACAGATAAAGCCAACTCCTTTTCCTGCCGCCCTTCACCTAAATCGATTCGACTACGAGATGTATACACACAAACCGTCGTGCCTTCTCCAATTTTCTCATTGATCCTCTCCTGAATCTGTACAATTTCTTTTTCAAATTGTTCTTTATCCACGACGAGGTGACAATCAAATTCGATAAACTCAATCGAATCCAAAGCTTTCAAAGCGTTTAGTTGATCTGTCGTTTTCCGCACATGCGAACCGACTACAATCAAACCGCCCGTTGCTGAATTTTTTTGAATCAAGTCCACTTTGGTCAAATATGGTTTTGAAGAAATATCACCGATGACTTTTGTAAAGGAAGCTGCCGTACGGAATAGAAAATGTTTTCCTTGCTGGATAACACGCATCAACGCTATCGTAAACACTTTTAAATCCTCTTCCGATACCGCATTGACAATCATCTTTTGGAAACTTTCCAGACGATGCAATTTAGACTCAATCGAACCAAAATCAAGTGCGCGCAGCTCGTCAAGTGAAATCGACAATACCGAGTCAGCAGGGAATTGATTCTCTGTTTTCTCCGCAATATATTCCTTCAGATCGCTCTTTGTAAATCCAAACATCCGGTCCTTTGCAAATTCTGTTTCTCCTGCCGGTATATAGTTCCCGTTTTGCTTTACATAATGCACATCATCTATCGTTTCTCTGCCGCCTTCTTTGAAAAACGGTATAACGATTTCCCCATCGACTTTATACGCATCTTGCTTTTCAATCACATTTCTCAAAACTTCGGTTTCAAGAGGGTAGTGCCCACGCAATGTGGAATCACCCCTACTGATGATTATAAAGTCTTGTCCTGTTTCTTTCGCAGCGATGGCTATTCTTTCCGCAATTTGCGTATGAACTCTCGTCGTTTCATCCACAGAGAATGCTCGGGAATTGGTCAAAAGGAATACTAGCTGACGTGATTCCTCAAACATGGAACGGATAGTTTCGGCAGACCAGTCGGTATATACCGGAATGCCATGAACCGTTTGTACACCAGTCGGATCATCATCTAGCACAATAATTTTCTGCTGAAACGTTGGACGTTCTGTTTTCCAAAGAGTTTCCAAATCCAGTCCGTACACAGGAAGGTGTTTAATACGCTGTTGCACTTTATTTACCTCCCTTTGGCACTTCAAAATTCGCTAATTTCTCATAGTATTGAATCAAACCCACATGATCGTCTGCTGCTTTGCCATCTATTTTCAATGCATGGAACATTTCTAAGACATCCGTAGACAGTGGCATTGGTACACCAATATCATGTCCTGCCTGAACAACATTCGTCAGATCTTTCATATTAATGTCGATACGCCCGCCTGCTACGAAGTTCCGCTCCAAGACTAAAGGGATTTTCGCGTCTAAAACAGTACTTCCTGCCAATCCGCCTCGGATGGCTTGGTACATTTTTTCGATATCCACTCCGGATTTCGATGCCAGAACTACTGCCTCAGACATCGCAGCAATCGTGACATTAACCAAAATTTGATTGGCAAGTTTGGTAGTCGATCCACTGCCGTGACCTCCTACATGCGTAACATCTGCTGCCATAGCTTGGAGTACGGGAAGGGCTTCATTTAAAGCTTGCTCTTCGCCACCTATCATGATGGACAGGGTTCCATCAATTGCTTTCGGCTCTCCGCCACTCACTGGTGCGTCCATAAACCGGACATTCACTTTTTTTAATTCCTCTGCACAAAGGATCGAATCTGCCGGCGATACAGAACTCATATCGATTACGATCGATCCAGGCTTAAGATGATTTACAATTCCATTTTCACCGAATAAAACGTTTTGGACGATAAAAGCATTCGGCAGCATTGTGATGACAATATCGCTTCCTTCAGCTGCCATCTCAGGTGAAACCGCTTCCATGGCCCCCGCATTTGCTACAACTTTTCTGGCATCTTCATTCAAATCAAATGCCTTCACTTCAAATCCTGCTTTTATAATATTAAAGACCATAGGACGCCCCATGATACCAAGCCCAATAAAACCAATCTTCATCTTATGTTGCCTCCTCTTTATTTGACAATTAGCGATTTCATTATACAATAAGTTTTCTGACTTGTATACATTATTTAACTCAATGAATACAGTTACCTAATTTGATAGATTCTCTTGTATACTGTTTAGTAACGAACGGAGGAGAAGTACAATGGAAATCACTTCACGTAGCGCGCAACTAATCGCATATGAAACAATCCGGGAAAAGATTATAAATGGAGCTTTTCCTGGCGGGATGAAATTAGTAGAAGTCCAACTGGCTGAAGAAATCGGAGTGAGCCGGACACCCATTCGAGAAGCGATCCGTCGTTTAGAACAGGAAGGTTTAATTAAGCGAAAAAAAGTGATCAAGCCAAGCGAAAAAGACTTGCGTCATATGTTCCAGATGCGTACATTAATTGAAAGTCATGCTGCAAAAATGGCTGCCACGTATATGTCTGAAAAACGCATTGTTCAATTGCGGTCAAGCATCCATTTGGCACAAAGGAGCAATACAGAAGGCACGGTGAAAGCTAATAAAGAATTCCACGATCTAATTGTTCAGGAATGCAGAAATCCGATTATGATTGAAACGGTCGATAAAATGCAATCGATTATTTACCTATTTAGCAAAACTGTAGTAGTGCATGAACGCCCATTATTACTTGAAGAGCATATGAAAATTTGCGATGCAATTGAGCAGCGCAAACCTGAATTAGCGAGCAGTTTAATGGAAGAGCATTTGAAAGCCGATCTGGAGTTTACACTTAACATCGTGGAGTGAATTGCATTTCGTTCAACGTCATTTATAACAAAAAAAGATAGGTATCCTCTACTGAAATTGATTAGAGAACATCCTATCTGATAATAGTGTGGACAGCTGTGCAGCATTTTATACGTCCTCACTAAAAAGCTCAGTCAACATTTATTGTTGACTGAGCTTCGTTATACTTTTACTTGTACAGGATCATGCCAAGGGTAGTTATTCGTCAAAACAGTTGCTAAGTCTTTACTTTGTTGCTTTCTCATTTTACGAATTTCAGCTCTTTGCGGCGCTGTCTCATGCAAGTATTTTTCCTCTTCTGTCTCTGGGATGACTTGTGGAACGGCCAATGGTTTTTTATCCTCATCCAATGCAACGAAGGTTAATAGAGAGGTAGCAGCTATTTTACAATCACCACTTGCCAAGTCTTCTGCGATGACCTTCACAAAAATCTCCATCGATGATTTCCCTGTCCACGTCACATAGGATTCAAAACAAACGGAATCTGAAGGACGAATCGGATGCAGAAAATCCACGGAATCCATGGAAGCCGTTACGCAGTCGGCCCTACTATGCCGAGCTGCTGAAATCGATGCGATTTGATCAATATCACTCATTAAACGACCACCGAACAATGTATTATGATTGTTGACATCATTGGGAAAGATTCTGCTCGTTCGAACGACTCTTGATTCCCGGCACTGCTTTTCACGTTTCATTCCAAATGAAGCCTCCCCTTGAAATACGCCAACCTATTAAATCTAAATTAGAATACATTCATAAACATTTTTATATTTGTGTATCAAATAAATATACCTAATGTTCACAAAATTGTCAAGGTTGATTTGTGAATCTACTTGCATCTACAGTTGTTCGTATCGGAGCTTTATCTTATTTCTGAATTCCCTGTAACAACGGAACGTCTTTTTCTTCTAACAGACCGACTTCAAGTAATCCCTTCAAAATTCCGTCTTCCGAACAAGATGCTGTCACGTGGTCTGCCACTTCTTTAAGCTCTGGAATCGCATTCTCCATCGCAATGCCTGTGCCGACTGTCTCGATCATTTGCATATCATTCAGTCCATCGCCAAATGCGTAGCTGTTCTCGATTGGAATATTCAAATGTTCCAGCATTTTTTGAATCCCGATCGCTTTAGACGCACCATTTGGGAGCATATCCACCGAGCATTCATCCCATCGAACAAAAGAATAATCATTAAATAGTTGCATATACTGCTCAGTTTCTTCAGGCTCGCAATAGATCTGAACTTGGTTGATGTGGGAATGCGAACAAATTTCCTTATCTACTGGAGGGTACGGGATTTTTAATCGAGTCGTACCTGCAGTGATCAGTGGATGTTCAGACGCATTCGTGACAAAATTATCAAATGTAGAGTATGTCAGTCCATGTCCTTTTTCATTGGCAAGCTCCGTCAACTTCTGCATATCTTCGCGCTTCATCGGGTTAGAAAAGATTTCTTTTCCACCAAACACAACATGCTGCCCATTCATCGATACATATGAATCAAATGAAAGCTCATCTAGCAGCCATTCGAACATCAACGGCGCTCTCCCCGTACAAATGACCGTGTGTATCCCTTTATTCTGCAAAGCTTTCAACGCTACCTTTGTTGAGTCTAAAATCGTTTTATCATGACTCATCAAAGTTCCATCTAAATCAAAAAACACAATTTTATTATTCACTTGCACTTGTCTCCTTTCTTATACAGGCCGAACAGTAATTTCATTCACATTGACGTACTCAGGTTGTTTCACTGCATAAACGACTGCTTTGGCAATATCTTCTGCTTCTAATTTTTTTCTATCCGTCATACTAGAGCTTAGACGGGTATCGACCATGCCCGGGGAAATATTCGTCACACGTACTCCTGTCCGTGCAAGTTCTTTTTCAAGCCCTGTTGAAATTGCTCTCACTGCAAATTTCGTAGCACTATATACAGTACTTTTCTTCGTCGCTTCAAAGCCCGAAACGGATGCAATATTGATAATATGGCCACTTGACCGCTCTACCATGCCTGGCAAAACAGAGTCAATTCCATACAGCACACCCTTAATATTGACATCAATCATACGCTCCCATTGCTCTACTTCTCTGTCACGTACGGTAGCAGATAGCATCTGACCAGCATTATTGACATAAATATCTATGGAACCAAATGCTTCGTTCGCACGCTTTGCCAGTTCCTTTACCTCTGATTCATTCGCGATGTCTGTCGGAACGGCCAGTGCCTGACCTTGATTCGTACTATTTATCTCTTTCGCCACAGCTTTCAATTGCTCCTCGCGACGTGCAGCTAATACTACATTCGCTCCTTCTTTTGCCAACTCTTTGGCGATTGCAGCACCAATCCCTCCACTCGCTCCTGTAACGATTGCTGTTTTACCTGCTAATGAATGGATATCTTTTGCCATTTAGACTCTCTCCCTTCGCCATGCTACAATTAGTCTAACAATTTGCTGGTAGATATGCTTTGAAGTTGCTTGCCAACTGATTATAAATTTTAGAATAGGGAGTGAATTTATGCTGAATACACAATTTATGAAAGCGATGCGGTTAAAACGGGACATTGTTCCCTCGTTTAACTCATATCCTTTTGATTTACCAAGTATTCGGACGCTGGATGAACTGGATTTTCATCGGAACGTGACATTTTTTGTCGGAGAGAATGGCATGGGAAAATCAACGTTACTAGAAGCAGCGGCTGTAGCTGCAGGGTTTAACCCTGAAGGCGGATCTTTAAACTTCAACTTTTCCACCTATGATTCACATTCTGTATTAGAGGAATATATAACATTGATTAAAGGCGTAATCCGTCCAACTGATGGTTTTTTTCTGCGTGCCGAAACGTTTTATAACCTCGCAACAACGATTGAAGAATTGGATAACGCACCAGGAAACAGCCCTCGGATTATAGATGGCTACGGAGGCGTATCTTTGCATGAACAATCTCACGGCGAATCTTTTTGGTCTACGTTCATTCATCGCTTCAGAGGAAATGGTATTTACTTATTGGACGAGCCGGAAGCTGCACTTTCACCGTTGCGACAACTTTCCATGCTAAGTCGAATTCATGACTTGGTCGGAGAAGGCTCCCAATTCATCATCGCCACACACTCACCTATCCTGTTATCCTACCCCGATGCAAAAATTGTAGAATTCACTGATGAAGGTGCTCAGGAAACGACTCTTGAAGAAACTAGCCATTATCGAATCATGAAGCAGTTCTTTGATGATAAAGACCGTATGTTGCATCATTTGCTAAAATGACAGTTACCGTATGAAATATGTAAAACAAGCGATTATTTCCGGGGAAATAATCGCTTGTTGTCTTTATTCTTTATCTCGGTCTGCCTTTACTTGCTCTCTTGCCTCTTTCTTTATTTCCTCAACTTGTTTTTCAGCTTCTTTTGCTGCATCATTTGCCACTTCAGATGGTTTTTTATTGTTTTCATCTTGATTACCGGGTTGATCCGCATAACTTTTCGTCATTATCTGCACTCCCATTCCTATTTTGAATTTATTATTCCCCTATCGGCCGGAATCAAACCTTATATCAGTTATGTCCCGACATAATTGTTTCCGATTTTTGGGGATTTGTTCGACAAGCTCTCCTAAAAATCTCACATAAAATGACAGCGAGTTTCGTGCTACAATAAAGGTAGAAAATAAGAAAGGCGGATTAGTCTTGTCTAAAAAAATGTTGACCTATTTGATCATGCTCGCAGTTGGCTTTACATTTCTAATTTTAGCGATCATTCTCGATCTTCCTGAAAAGGTAAAGTGGCTATTTTTAGGTATTGCGGTCGTCTTGAATGTAACAAGTGCGATTGCTGCAATGAAAATTGGCTTAAGAGAAATGAAACCTACTAAATAATGCGCTGGATATAATCTTTTCAATTATAAAGGCGTCCTGTTCATCGCATACGAATGCAACGAACAAGACGCCCCTATTAGTTTCCGCAACTCGGCTCTATTGCTAGATAACAAGCCGTTTCTCTACGTAAGATTTCACAGCATCCGCTGAATACAAATCTCGTTTGGGTAATATGTACGCGCTGACCGTACTCGTGTAAATATAAAAGTAATTCGCATCTTCTATGATGCTCTTAACACCTGCCCACTGGACATTCGTTTCACCTGTAGATGTAGTATCCGTCATTCCTGATTTATTCATCTTCATAAAATGCTTACCGACAAGGCCCTCATTCTTCCCCTCTTTCAACATTTTCCGAACTTGCCTTGTGATGTGAAAGTAAAAATACTTCGGATATACGATCACCCAGGCAATAGCCGTTACCGTAAATGTAGCAAATAGCGGTCCCCGTGCCATATCTGTAAATACGGATAAAAAATAGGCGAAGAGTAGAAAAATCAAAGGCGATATGTAGCGTTGCCACTGCAATGAATTTTTTCCCACTTTAGAATTCTTAACGTGATATAAATTAAAAGCAACGACATCTTCTTCTGTTAACTCATACTGAATCTCCATTTGTTCCTCCTGCCAAGTGTGCTGTACAATTCAACAGCGAACAACTTTTCCCTTCAACATCAATGATAGTCAGTGACGTATTGTCGATCGTTACCGCATATCGGTCATCCTCAAGCAAAGTGACAATCATCCGTTTAATAAAACTTCCGTGACTTACAACGAGAATTCGTTTATCCGGGTTCATATGAATCTGCTCTTCTACAAACTCCATACCTCTAGCAACTACACTATCCGCAGTTTCGAACTGCATATTCAGTTCACGCCAATCGGGACCCCATTTCCGCACACGTTCTTGTTCTGTCGTACCTTCGATTAGACCACTGCTTCTTTCTCGCACACGGTCATCTTCCACCACTTTCACATTCGGCATACGAGCAGCGAGAATCTCTGCTGTATGTTTTGCACGATTCATAGGACTCGTGACAATAACATCCCAGTGTTCTCCTTCAAGTCGAGTTGCCAATTTTTCAGCGGCCTGGACACCTTCATCATTCAACGGAATATTCGAGCTCCCCTGAACACGGCCTTCCTTATTCCAAGCTGTCTGTCCATGACGTACAAATCCAATAATCGTCAATGCAATCTCCCCCAACACATCGTCATACATTCGCCTTAAAAGCAGGCGTTCGCTTGATCCATAGATAATTCAGTACAACACCGAGGAACAATACAAATGCGCCAAAGTAAAAAGGATAATCCACATTAACATCAAATAATGCACCACCAATAATAGGTCCAAATACATTACCGATGCTGGTAAACATCGAATTCATCCCACCGACAAAGCCTTGCTCATTCCCGGCAATTTTTGATAAATACGAGGTTGCAGCCGGACGAATCAAATCAAATCCTACAAAAATGATAATCGTCACAAGCAACACCATAAAATAACCCCTAACGAATGTAGCTAAAAACACGAGCAATGCCGAAAAAACAAGACAGAAGAAAATCAGCCGTTTTTCCCCTATCATCCTGGAAAGCTTATCGAACAGCAATACTTGTGCAAGTGCCCCTACGATACCACTGCCCGTAATAATAATCGCTATATCTGTTGGTGTAAAACCAAATTTATGATCGACAAACAAACTGAAAATCGATTCAAATGAAGCCAGTCCAAATGACAAAATAAAGATAATTACAAACACGATAAAGTACTGGCGCGCAAATATCCGCTTCAATCCTGGCTTGCTTTCATCTTCCGCCACAGCTTCTTGATAACGAGCAGGCTCACGCAGCATGATCAATGAAAATACAGCCGCGAACAATGCAAGACCTCCTGCGAAAAAGAAAGGAACCCGAGTACCGAATCCTGCCAAAAAACCACCTATTCCAGGTCCGATGATAAAACCTGTAGAGATGGCAGCAGACATAAAACCTAACGCCTTTGACCGTGTTTCCATCGTCGTGATATCCGCGATGAAGGCTGTAACTGCCGGCATAATAAACGCGGCACTCACTCCACCTAAAATCCGTGATATGAATAATACCGGCAAAGTTTGTCCGATCCCAAATAAAAATTCAGATGCACTAAAAATGACCAAGCCGATGACAATCATCTTTTTTCTTCCGACTGTATCAACCCATCTTCCTGAAAAAGGCGACACGAGCAACTGTGCCATCGCAAAAATGGCGACCATGTATCCGACCCCTGTACCCGATATATGCAGTTCATTCATCAATGTCGGCATAACAGGTATTACGAGACCAATCCCTAAAAAAGCAATTAGCAAATTGGACAACAACAGTATTAATGTAATGGATTCCTTCTTCATGTTCTCTCACCCGCAATCAGTCTAAGTTGATATTTCTTCATCATAGCAAGCCGTGAGGAAACTTACAAGAAGAAGAGAAGTGCATTCCCAATTATCCCCCAACTCAGTTTGCACACCTTGACTGACGAGAGATTGTAAAAGTACACATTATTATCGAAACAAAAAAAGCGGAGTCCGATTTCAAAGGACACCGCGTATTTTCAAGGCAACTCTAACGATTCTTCCAGCTCACTGCAAGACCCAGTCCAATCGCCGTACATCCCGTAAGGACAGCGATGGGCATTGACCTCATGAAATAAGCGTCGAATGTATAGCTGTCTAAAGATATTACTGCAAATGAAATGAGCAGGATGAGAAAAGCAACTAGCAAAATCCATTGGACAATTTGCTGAAATTCGAATTTCATATTCTTCATCCTTTCATTACGCTTACTCTCTACTCTTCTTCCAATCTTCATTAAGCATACTATAGACAATTATATCATGATAATGATCATAGAGAAATTCAGCATCACGAAGAACTCCTTCTTCAATAAATCCAAGACGTTCGGGGATTGCCCTACTCTTTTCATTTCCCGTACCGCATCTGATTTCCACGCGGTGCAATACGTACTCGTCAAATGCATAGTCCAGCAACGACCTGACGACCTCTGTCATGATGCCGTTCCCTTGATAAGGTTCTGCCAGCCAATAGCCGATACTCGTCTGTTTATTAGCTTGGTTCACCGAATGAAACCCTGCCATCCCAGCCAGATTTCCGTTAAAGAGAATGCCAGCCTGAAAGCCATCCTCCGCAGCAAATTGTTCCAGCCATGCTGAAATAATTGGGCCGTACTGTTCAGGTTCTATCATGGAATCTACCCATGGCAGCCATTGACGTAAGTTCCCTCTGGAATCGTCCACGAGATCATATAGCTCATTCGCATCTCGTTGCCCTAGCAATTTCAATGAAATTTGATCCGTCACTTTAAGCATAAACATATTATATCTCTCCATTCATCTGTATTGAACTCACGGCAGGATTGTGAAGGCTCCTATGTAACTTGTATGGTTCTAATGGTACGTTTGAATAAAAAGAAAGTCAATATGGATTATTTCGAAGAGTCGGACACCAATCCAAAATGCAAGTCACCTGTCGTTTCATGCAAGACACCTATATTGCATTGTTCCGTCTCTAATGAAATGGTACGATTCATCCAAGATGATAACGAAGGGGTGGTAACCATACGGCTAAAAATAAATGAATCACACGAATTTAGAGATGTTGAAATTATGATTAATTGCCCCGAAGTTGATGAGCGTCTTTCCCGCTTGATTCAACAGATTAATCAAATGATGTTCTCGATTCATGGCAAAAAGGATGGCAATACGTACCCAATAATTTCAGATGAACTGCTTTATATCGAGTCAGTAAATGATACGACTTTCCTATACACCGACCGTGAGGTCTTTGAAAGTGACAAAAAATTATATGAGTTCGAGGAACAGCTAGTAAATACCCGTTTCTTAAGAATCAGCAAAAACTTTATCGTGAATACTTCCAAGATTGAAAACGTGAAAGCTCTCATAAATGGACGGTTTGAGGCCTCCTTATCGAACGGTGAAAAAGTGATTGTCAATCGTCATTATGTAAAATCATTTCGAAAACATTTTCTAGGGTGAGGTGAATAACTTGAATCGTACAATTATCTATATTAGTGCTACCTGCTTTGCATTTACTTTTAGCTCTATATTTTATTACCTATTTCGGATGTTCAATATTTTCCCGCCATTAACTGAAAGGATGACCGCCTATCTATTTATAATCTCCACCATGATCACCTTGTTAATTTTCATATCCCATCAATTACCGGTAGAGCAGCCCTGGCTTATTCATTTAATTGAACTAGGCTGCGTCATAGTCGTTCTACTTATAGCAGGTGCTGCATTTAAGGTGTACCCTTTTCACTCGTTCTATATTGTACCGGTTACCGTATGCGGTCTATTAGCATATGCCTTCGTCAACACCATGATTTATATGAATAATAAGGGAGCCGAGCGAGAGATCAATAAAGTGATTTCGAATACGAGGAGTGATGCAAATGCTTAAAATTATAGAAGTTAACGGGTTACAAAAATCTTATGGTTCTGTCCATGCTGTCCAAGATATTAGTTTCTATGTAGAGAAAGGAAGTCTCTTTTCATTTTTAGGAACAAACGGTGCAGGTAAATCCACTACCATTTCAATAATTTTAACACTCTTGCAACATGATACAGGAGATGTGAAAGTAAATGGCTTAACAGTTGGGAAAGATGATGAATCAATACGCAAAGAGATTGGTGTTGTTTTTCAAGACAGTTTATTGGATTCACTTCTGACAGTGCGAGAGAATTTAGACCTTCGAGCTCGATTTTACAGAATGTCAAAATACGAAAGAGGAGCAGCTATTGGAAGAGTAGCGGAGATTGTTGATATAACTGCTATTTTGGAACGCCGGTACGGTAAATTATCTGGCGGACAAAAAAGAAGAGTGGATATTGCCAGAGCCCTTCTCCATCAGCCAAAGATCTTATTGCTCGATGAACCTACTACCGGTCTGGACCCCCAGAATCGAAAACAGATTTGGAATACGATCTTACAACTGCAACGCGATACAGGAATGACAGTTTTTTTAACGACTCATTATATTGAAGAAGCCGCTAATTCTGATTTTGTTGTTGTAATGAAAGAAGGAAGGATTATCGCGAGAGGAACGCCAAATCAACTGAAAACTGACTATTCTGCTGATAGACTGGTTATCACAGCAGCAAACCATTCGCAGTTTCGCAATCAACTACAGGCAGATCAACTGGAATTTCGTGAAGAAAATGCCTCATACATTCTGAACTTGCAAAGAACGACCGATGCAATTCCACTTTTAGCAAAGTACCAAGATGACATTACTTCCTTTGAAGTAATGAAATCAAGTCTAGACGATGTATTCATCCAAATTCATAACGGAAAGGATGGGTCGTCTGATGCTGGCATTTGCTAGACGTAACTTACTAGTTTATTTCCGCGATAAGGCTGCATTGTTTTTTTCACTGCTTGCCGTTTTCATCCTGATTGCTCTGTATGTATTCTTTCTTGGCGATTTAATGGCAGAAGGTTTGCCCGATTTCCCGGCTAAAAGTTGGCTTCTCACATCATGGATTCTGGCCGGAATTTTAGCAGTAACTTCAGTGACCACGACGCTAGGCGCGTTTGGTGTTATGGTGGAGGATCGCTCGACACACACTTACTTAGACTTTTACGCTTCTCCGATCAAACGGTCCTCTCTATTTGCCGGCTATGTCATGAGTTCCATCTTCATTGGTTTCCTTATGTGTTTGGTCGTACTCTTTACAGCAAATGTTGTTCTATTTTTCTCAGGTGGAGAATTATTAGCTTTCACTCAGCTTCTAAAAATCATCGGGGTCAGCCTATTATCCGTATTGGCGAGCGGTTCTATGATTTTACTTCTAGTTTCTTTCTTTACAACATCCAATGCGTTTGCCGCTGCAAGTACGGTAATCGGGACATTACTTGGATTTCTGGCTGGAATTTATATACCTATTGGAAATTTGCCTGCTTACTTGCAAACCATCATAAAATTTTTTCCTACTTCCCATTCAGCGGCCTTATTTCGTCAATTGCTAATGGACCGGCCGATTCAGGAAGCCTTCTCAAACGCACCGATCGCAGTCATAGAAGACTTTCAATTGAATATGGGCGTTTTTTTCGAAATAAATGGAAGTTCTAGTTCACTCTTATTCAGTGTACTTTATTTACTGGGAACGGCATTCGTATTCTCCTTTCTATTCCTGACCGTCATGAGGTGGAAAAGAACCTAGCCCTTTTACTATCGTTATAATCATCTTCATAAATTCTTCATAAAAACCTTTACCTTTTCTTCAGGTTGATCATGCATAATTGAAGTCAGTTACTTTACTGAATAGGACGGGGTACATGTGAAAAAATTACTGTTGGTCTTCATTTTAATAGGTGGAATTTATTTCACCTTTTCGAAATGGGACGACCATCAACTAGTGCAGGAAAATTGGAGTGTGTCCGCTAAAGCAATGATTTTGCTGGACGCAGAGACAGATAAGGTCTTATATAAGAATAATAGTTCCGAACCTTTACCTATTGCCAGCATGACGAAGCTTATGACGCAATACATTGTCTTAAATTCAATAAAAAGTGGTGCACTTTCTTGGGATACTGTATATCAACCGAGCGCATCTGTACTGAATATGAATGCATTAACGAGTGCATCTAAAATCGGTATGACGGCTGATCAGACCTATACTGTCCGTGAGCTATTCACAGCGATGAGTGTCATTTCCGCGAACGATGCCGCCATCGCATTAGCCGAGCTGGTGGGCGGAACAGAAGATCAATTTGTATCTATTATGAATAAGCAAGCTAACGCCTTGAAACTAAAAAACACGTCTTTTTATAATTCATCTGGACTAGACGGCAGCTATTTAGGCCGCAGTGAAGACGAAACCAATTTAGCGTCTGCTTATGATGTGGCATTGCTAGCGCAAAAATTGATTAAGAAACATCCGGAAATATTAGAGTTTACCAAGATGCAAAGCTTTACCTCAAAACAAAATGTAAAAATGTGGAACACGAACTTACTGCTGTTTGGTATGCCACTTCAAATGGCAGGAATAGATGGTTTGAAGACGGGTTATACCGACGCTGCTGGTTCTTGTTTTGCAGGCACTGGTGTGTTTAATGGAAAGCGTGTCATTTCCGTAGTGATAGGTGTGGAGGATGTAGATGGTGACAGCTCAGAACCCCGGTTCACCTTGACTCGTGAGCTGATTGAACGTTTTACAAACTAACTAATTCAAAAATAAAGCAGACCTTTCAACTCAGGTCTGCTTTATCTTTATTCATCTCGAATATCCAACCCCATCATCGCTGCAAACTGTACGGCTTGCCGGACAGAAACGATGCATCCTTCCAAGTCTTTCATCGACACGGTCATACTTTCGAATTCTGAGCTTCTCAGTTCCACTCCTTTTAAAGAGGTTTCATCAAAACTTGCACTGTCAAGATTACACATTGAAAACTTCGTTTGCTTCAGTTTGCAGTCGAAAAAATCCGCGTCTTTAAGCTGGCACTGTTCAAAAAGCACGCGTTCCCACTTCGCATGGACGAACGCCGAGAGATTGCCGATACATTGCTCGAATAAAACGTCAGTAAAGCGAGCATCCGCAAAGTTTACGCCAAGCATCTTGCAATTATGGAAACTGGCACGGTGTATACTAACCCCTCTTAAATCCGCATTGGAAAAGTCACAGTTCTCAAATCGTACATCGGTAATGAATAAATCCGGTAGGGACGCATGTTGAAAACTTGAGTTTTTAACGAGCATATTTGTTAATTGAGCTCGTTCCACCATCTCTCCATCAAACCTCGAATCAAGTACGACGCAATTTTGAAGGTAAGGATCCTCTTCTAGCCATACATCTTGAAACGTTGCCGGAGTTAATTGTTCCGTCACTTTCGGTTGGTTAAGTTTCATTTGAATTCCACCTCTCCTTGAGAGCCCTAAGAAGCATTGCCCTCTATGAAATGGTACCATAAAAAAAAGGAGTGAAGTATATGAAGATCAATGACCAAGCACGCGAGGAATTATGGACGCAAGTCGGCGATTTAACAGATGAAGACATTAATCGAAAACCTTCAGATAACGAGTGGTCCATAAAACAAGTGCTTGAACATCTTTATCTTATGGAAAGCGGCGTCATCAAAACTATACAAGCACAGCTTACCTCAGGCGAGCAAAAGGACGTAGCCGACAAACCGATTGAGCTGACAGTCAATCGATCGACGAAAGTACAAGCTCCAGAATTTGCAACTCCTACAGAAGAATCCGCAACACTGGAAGAATTAAAAGCCAAACTCAACGCAACTCACTCGACCTTACGGGAATTTGCTGAGAGTACATCTGATGCGCAATTAGAGGAAAAATCCTACCCTCACCCTGTATTCGGTGAGATGAATCTAAAACAATGGATTCCGTTCATCGGCTATCACGAATTGCGTCATATTGATCAAATTAAAGAAGTAAAACAAAAATTAGGGTTATAAATAAAACGGAGCGGCAGATCAAATACCATCTGCCGCTCCGTTTTTCATTGGAGGGGATTGGGATTGGGTTTCGTTCGGTCTAACGATGGTTTGGTGCGGGCCGACGCGGCTTTGGTTCGCTTTGACATGACTTTGGTGCGTTCAGACGCAGCTTTGGTTCGCTTTAACATGACTTTGGTGCGCTCAGACGCGGCTTTGGTTCGCTTCGACTTGACTTTGGTGCGCTCATGCGTATCCTACACCTCACTTAATAAAAAAAGTCCTCTAGCGATGTTTCGCCAGAGGACTTGCTAATCATTATTCACATTCGTGCAGCTTGCATTTCCTTAAATTCCTTCTCCGAACACAACACAAAATGTTCAGGAGCAATTTCGCGGAATTCTACCTTTTCATCCGGGCCATACTGATGATCTTTCGGATTATAAGGATGGCGTACACGAGAACGCTCATAGATTGGGTCAGGAAGAGGAATCGCAGACAGTAATGATTTCGTATAAGCGTGCATCGGATTGCGATACAATTCATCTGCTGGTGCCATTTCCACTAACTTACCGAAATACATGACGCCAATCCGATCTGAAATGTATTTAACCATCGACAAATCATGGGCAATAAACAAATACGTCAAGCCTTTTTCTTCCTGAAGTTCCTTCAGCAAGTTGACTACTTGCGCTTGAATGGACACATCTAGAGCAGAGATGGGCTCATCGGCAATGATGAATTCCGGATCCACTGCCAGTGCACGTGCAATCCCGATCCGTTGCCGTTGCCCCCCCGAGAATTCATGGGGATAGCGTTCGGCGTGTTCCCTATTCAATCCGACCGTTTCCAGAAGTTCGATAACTCGTTCTTTACGTTCTTTTTTTGTTTTCACTAAACCGTGTATATCCAAACCTTCTGCAATGATATCCAATACTTTCATCCGTGGATTCAATGATGCGTACGGATCTTGGAAAATCATCTGCATTTTTCGGTTTAATGTTTGGTTTTCAGACTGACTTTTTGGCGCATGAACATCCAGGCCATCATAAAGCACTTGACCTGCAGTTGCATCGTACAACCGTATCATCGTACGGCCTGTTGTCGATTTACCACAGCCTGACTCTCCTACCAGCCCGAAAGTTTCCCCGCGTTTGATAGAGAAACTAATATCATCGATCGCCCGGACTTCGGATGACTTGCCCACATTGAAATATTGCTTTAAATTTTTCACTTCAATTAAATGCTCCGCCATTATGCGTTCCCCCCTGTCTGTTCGACATAGTATCGGCTACCCGGGAAAGTTTTCATCCGCTCGATAATGACAGCTGGCGGTTCCACTTCAGGTGCTTGCGGATGTAAAAGCCATGTTGCCGCGTAATGCGTGTCACTCACTTTAAAAAATGGCGGCTGGCGTTCCATGTCAATCTTCATTGCATACTCGCTACGCAACGCGAAAGCATCCCCTTTTGGAGGATTTAATAAATCTGGAGGGGTACCTGGAATGGCATAAAGCTTTTGATCCGCCAAATCCATGGATGGCATTGAACTGAGCAATCCCCATGTGTATGGATGCTGTGGATTATAGAATATTTCATCTACGGTTCCGATCTCCACAATCTTTCCTCCGTACATGACTGCCACCCGATCTGCCACGTTCGCCACAACACCTAAATCATGGGTAATGAAAATGATGGATGTATCGATTTTCTTCTGGATTTCTTTCATCAGTTCTAGAATTTGCGCTTGAATCGTAACATCCAGAGCTGTCGTTGGTTCATCGGCAATTAATATCTTCGGGTTACAGGCGAGCGCAATCGCAATGACGATACGCTGACGCTGCCCTCCTGAAAATTGGTGTGGATACATTTTATAGCGACTTTCAGCATTCGGAATCCCAACAAGGTTCAATAAATTAATGGTTTGCTCCAATGCTTTAGATTTACTCAATTTCTGGTGCTTCAATATAGGCTCCATGATTTGCTTTCCGATCGTCATCGTTGGATTCAACGATGTCATCGGGTCTTGGAAAATCATCGAGATATCTTTCCCGCGAATCTTTTGCATCGTTTTTTCTGAAACCTTGGTCAAATCTTTTCCTTCAAACAAGATTTCCCCATTTTTATATTCAGCACTCGACTGAGGTAGCAAACGCATAATAGACTTTGTCGTGACAGATTTTCCCGATCCCGACTCGCCCACTATCGCAAGCGTCTCCCCTTTAATCAAATCAAAATTCACGCCCCGGATTGCTTTCACTTCACCTGCAAATGTATGGAAGGAAAGCTCGAGGTCTTTCACTTGTAGAATCTTAGTCAACTTGCTCTCCTCCTCTTAATCTTTCATCTTCGGATCTAGTGCATCACGCAATCCGTCACCAATCAAGTTAAAGGCAATCATTAAAATACTGATGACAAGTGCTGGGAATAATAACATATACGGTTGGTGTTCCATCACTTTATAGCCATCATTGATCAACGTACCTAATGAAGCATCTGGCGCCTGAAGACCGATCCCAATGAAACTTAGGAAAGCTTCAAAGAAAATTGCATTCGGAATCGTGAACATTGTATTGATGATGATGATCCCTAGCATATTCGGTAACAGGTGCTTCGTAATAATCTTACCGTCTTTTGAACCTAGTGTTCGTGATGCGAGTACGAATTCCTGTGATTTATATTTCAAGGTTTGAGCTCGTACAATACGTGACATCCCAATCCATCCGGTTATGGAAATCGCGATAATAATCGCCATAATCCCCGGATCCATAATCATAATCATTAAAATGACAACGACTAGAGTAGGTATACCAATCAATATCTCGACAATCCGCTGCATAATATCATCCGTCCGACCGCCGTAGTATCCGGAGATCCCACCATATGCTACACCAATCACCATATCAATGGCTGCTGCAACAAATGCGATGAACAAGGATACTTGAGTACCTAACCAGAGACGTGTAAACAAATCACGGCCAAGTCCATCGGTGCCAAACCAATAATATTCATCGACTTTCTTCATCTCATACAAATCAACCTTTTTTCCAGCTAAATTCCCGACGCCATCGAAAATACCCATTTTTTCAATACCAGGAATCTTAGGAGGTAAATTGGCGTGCCGCAAGTTTTGCGCATCCCCGGCATGTCCATTCAAATGCGGGCCAATCAGCGCCAAAATGAGGAACAGTAAAAGCACTACTACACTGACGACCGCCGCTTTATTTTTCCGAAGACGTAGCCAGGCATCTTGCCAAAAGCTTAAACTCGGTTTTTCTATACGTTCTGCTTGATCACTATCGATTGTAATCCGTTCAAATTCTTCTTGAGGCAGTTGTTCGTGTTCGAATTCATTGCGCATTATCCCTTACCTCCAGACAAGCGGATACGAGGGTCAATGACACCATATAAAATATCCACGATAAAAATGATAAAGATGAGGAATGCTGAGAATAGCAAAGTCGTACCCATGATTGTGGCATGGTCATTTACCATGATGGAGGATACAAATTGTTCTCCGATTCCCGGAATTGCAAAAATTTGTTCTACGACAAGCGAACCGGTAACCAATCCTGCAGCCAATGGTCCAAGAACCGTAATCAAAGGGATCAGCGCATTACGGAATGCATGCTTAAATGCAATCTCGAAACCATTTGCTCCTTTTGCTTTGGCCAATGTAATATAGTCCGAACTTAACACTTCAATCATCTCAGTCCGAATGAAACGCGCGGATAGGGCAAGAGGCCCCATAGCGAGTGCAAGCGATGGCAGGACACTTGATTTCCAACCGTCATTCCACAGACCGACCGGTAATAGATGCCATTGAGAAGCAATCCAATACTGCAACAAAGACGCGAAAACAAATGATGGAATGGAGATACCGAGTATCGCAAAAAAGGTGCTTCCGTAATCCCAAAATGTATTTTGCTTCAATGCAGCAAGCATACCTAACAGGATTCCGACGAGAGTCCCAAAGACCATCGCTTGCGCTCCCAAGATTAATGAAGGTTTGATTCGTGATGCCAATAAATCATTGACACTTTTTCCTTTAAACGCAAAAGAAGTTCCCAAATCACCTTTCGCTAGATTTTTCATATAAATTGCGTATTGTACAGGCTTCGGCTTATCGATCCCATATTTTTTTTCAACTATTGCTCTTTGTGTTTCGTTCAACTTACTATACGAAGCAATCGGGGAACCTGGTAATGATTGCATCAGGAAAAAAGAGACTGTCGCAATCAAAAACAGGGTAATGAACATATATACAATGCGCTTTCCAATATATTTAACCACTTTACGTTACACCTCCAGGGTTTGATACAATATAGGCAACAAAATATTCGGTGTATTCGCAATAAAAAGTGCCTTAGAAATTTTGAAATTATTTGACCTTACTAAAAAGAGAGTATATGGTATAAAAATTCTCCCATATACTCTCCCCTATGAAATTAACACAGCTTATTTCTTGCCTGAAACATAAGCCCATTTATAGCTATAATCCGCTCCAAATGGATGTCTTACTAAACCTTTATAGTATGGCTTTTGTAAAATAACCAAACTCCGTTGGTAAATTGGAGCAATGGCTGCGTCATCTTCAAGTAAGATTTTCTCAGCTTTTGCGAACGCTTCATAACGTTCAGCCGGCTTCACTGCCAATTCGCCTTTTGTATCCTCAATCAACTTATCGTATTCAGAGTTCGAATAAGACATTAAGTTGTTTGGTCCGTCAGTTACAAAAAGATCTAGGAACGAAATCGGGTCTTGGAAATCAGGGCCCCATCCAGATACTTGGATGTCGTAATCTTGGTTCGTATCCAAATCTAGACGTACAGAGAAAGGAACTTCTTTCAATGAAATCGAAAGACCTTCTAGGTTACCTTCCAATTGAGACTTGAAGTACTCATCCATTTTCTTAGAAAGCTCAGTGTCTCCACCTAGGATTTCTAATTTAAGAGAATCCACGCCTAGCTCTTCCAATCCTTTTTTCCAGTGTTCTTGTGCTTCTTCCACATTATATACCAAGTGGTCTCCGCTCAAATCACGGAAATCTTTCTCATTTTCATCAAATGCAAAATCAGTAGGTACTAAGAAGTTTGCAGGTGTTGAACCATCAGCTATAACTATATCCGCCATGTCATTTTTTTCAAAAGCTTTCGCAATGGCTTTACGGATATTTTCGTTCGCAAGTGGCGTTTTTTCTCCACCACGTTCTTGGTTAAACTTGAAGTAGAAAACAGAAGTTTCAGGTTCGATTACCGCTTCTTTATCATCACGGTATTGCATAGCCAAATCACCGGTAACTCTAGCCCAATCCAACTTGTTATCTTGATAAAGCTTAACTGCAGTAGCAGAATCTTTTACAACGTTTACATGAATTTCATCAAGCTTTACGTTTTCTGCATCCCAATAGTGTTCGTTTTTCTTGTACGTCCAGCTATCGCCCGTTCCATCCCAATCAGTTAAAATGAATGGACCGTTATATAGGAGACCGTCTGAATTTGTTGCATAAGCATCGCCTTTAGACGTTACGAATTCTTCTTTTTGTGGATAAAAAGTTCCAAAAGACATAAGGGATAAGAAATAAGGTACCGGACGTTCAAGTGTTACTTCAAACGTCTTTTCGTCTATAGCTTTTACCCCCAGCTCAGACACTTCCATCTTTTCTTCAGAGATTTCTGTCGCATTTTTGATTACGCCAGACATCATGAATGGTCCGTAAGGTGAACCAGTCGCAGGATCGATCGCACGCTGCCATGCAAATACGAAGTCTTCTGCTGTAACAGGAGTGTCATCTGACCATTTCGCATCGCGAAGCTTGAATGTGTAAGTTAATCCATCTTCACTTACCTCCGCCTCTTCAGCAGCCATTGCCGGTTCCGCAATGTTTTCTTGGTTCAAACGGTATAGACCTTCATTGACGTTGTTCAACACATTGAAGCCTACTTGGTCTTCAACGATCGCAGAATCAACAGAAGGAATCGCATTTCGTTCCTCCAAGTATAATACTTGTTCAGCATCCGGCTCTCCGTCTTCTTCTGCTGGATTTTCAGTTGCCTGATCATCCTCCTTGTCCTTATCTGCCGCAGGCTTGTCTTCTTCTTTCGAACCGCCGCATGCAGCTAGGAACATACTGAGCACTAACGTCAGCGCCATAAGTAAAAGCCACTTTTTACTCTTCAAATCATTGACCTCCCCTTTGAAATAGTTTGAAGAACTAGCTTATTCATTATACAAGAAAAATTTATAGATGTAAACGCTATCAACTAAATTTTCTTAATTTTAATAGTACTGCATGTTGTCTGTACACTTCCAGTCCTGCTTCTAGTATGATAGATGGTAGTCATTAATTCTATTATGAAAAGAAGGATTTATATGAAATCAAATATTATTATTTTTTCTATTTCTCAAGTTGTAATACTCATTTTTATATGGCTCATTTATGGTCAGTGGTCTTTACTAGGCTATATTAATGTTTCATTTTTTGTAAGTGGATTATTGTTGTTAATAGGTGGGATAGTTTTTATTATCCGTACAGGATCCTTTGACTTTTTCATGAAAAGCATGCAGAAGGTTCTAGCACGAAAAGGACAGCGAGAGGCGCTTGAATCGATGCGTGTTCCATCCGAAGCCATGTCAGTTCGTTCTGCTTGGTTTTTCATGGCAGGACTTCCCTCTTTTGTATTAATGCTTCTAGCCTTGGTACTTTACTATTTATAAACCGACAAAAAAGCGTCTCCATACTATATGGAGACACTTCTTTTTTATTATTTACGTTCTTCTATGTCTAATTTACTGCCATCATTAAATTTGATTTCTACATCAAACTTTTGATAGTCCGATTTCAGCCCAAATGCTTTCAATACTTGATTGATTGTTTCTTCATTCGTACTATCTTTTGTCAACTGTAGTTGCTCGACTTTAGGATAAAGATCATCAAACGCTTCTTGCCCCTTTAAATAGACTTGATTGACCTCATCTTCTACTTTCGCTTTGATGGGTTCGTTTCTATCCTGCTCAATTTCCGCTTCATATTCAATATCGTTACCATAAGAAATTTCTACTTCTATCTCTCTGAAAGAAAGCTTGTCCATATCAGCTTTCATATCGTCAGTTGTTCCGCTCGCTGTTTCATCTTTTGTTCCGTTTGTAGTCGTATCTGTTGTTCCCGTACCATCAGTATTCGTGTCTGCAGGTTGTTCAGTCGGAGTTGTTGTAGCTCCTTCATCGACGACCGGCTCATTTGTATCATTTCCGCATGCTGCAAGACCGATGGCCATAATAGATACAGTTGTGATCAGTAAACGTTTCATTAAGTATTCCTCCTCATTATATCCTTTCACTTAGTCATTCCCCATTCTCTACGTTCTAATCATTTACTTTTCTTGCGTTGGGTTATGAAAAGGGAATGATGGAGTCCCCTGCGAATGAAAACTATGTGGGTTTCCACTATTTTCATAAATTCAGTAACAAAATTTATTTTTTATTACCTATCTTTCTCTAAAACTCACCTTCTTTTTCGTATTAAAACATTAATTTATAGACATTTATACTCACATTAATTATAAAACGCATAATACACTTGATTTTTTCATTATGTAATTGTTAATATTAAAAAGTGTCAATTCATCTAATGAACGGGTTAACCATTCCATATGTATGTGAATGAGTATTCGCCAGAAATACTGGCAGAAGGGGTTGACTACTACTAGAAGGAGCTGATGTGTATGACAACGGGAAAAACAACGTTGCCTAATGATTTGGTAAAAGAAGAGGTGGTCCGAGATTATTCATTGGATCGAGTACCTCTGGAAGATCGTACAAAAAGTTGGCTGAGCATAACGAACATAACGTTCGGAATTGCAACTGCCATTTTTTATTTTCAAATGGGAAGCGTCATGGCTTTGCAATTCGGTGCACCAAATGCCATTGTTTCTGCCATCTATGCCATCATCGTGGCGGGACTTCTCGGTACGGTCATTTCCTATTTGTCGGCCAAGTCCGGCATGAATGTTAATTTATTATCACGCGGTGGCGGATTTGGCTATATCGGTTCGTCTCTGACTTCTTTAATTTACGCCTCCAACTTCATTATGTACTGTGCATTCGAAGGATTAATCCTCGTCTCGGCCGTACATCATTTCATGCCTGACTTTCCAAAATGGATCTTAATCGTCGTGTTTGGAACCATTATTATCCCCCTAAATTGGTTTGGAATAGAACAGCTTGATAAACTTCAAAAATGGTCAATGCCTATTTTCCTCGTGTTCTTGATCACCGCGATTGTCGTTTCATTTATGAAACCCGCCTTGTATACTGGTTCAGTTTTCTCTTATATGCCTGAAGGTGTGCAGTTCGGTGGGACAGCACTTTTATTTTGCATCGGAATGCATAATGGAATTATGGGACTGACCGCATTGCTTGCTTCCGATTATGCTCGCTTTTTACGCCCAGAGGATCGAAAGTTCGGTTCTATCGCGATAGGCTTTATCCCACAGATTTTCTGTTATGGCGTGATGGGTGGACTTGGTATTTGGTTTGGTGTTCGCTTCTTAGAGAAAGATCCAGGTGTCTATATTGTTCTATTGCTCGGGATCGGCGGTGCATTGTTCACGATGCTGACGCAATTGCGAATCAACGTCACAAATATTTACAGTAGTTCCCTCTCCCTATCCAACTTCTTTGAGAACATTTTCCGTTTCACCCCAGGCCGACGGTTTTGGGTTGTCGTCTCTGCAATTTCAGCCATTTTATTAATGCTTGGCGGAATTGTGAATCACTTAGATACCGTAATGACATTTCAAGGCGTTTTCTTGTTCTCTTGGGCTGCTATTTTGGTAACAGACGCGCTCATTGTTAAAAAGTTATTAAAAATCGGTCCGACCTACTACGTAGCACGTCAAGAGTTTTTGTATAAGTGGAATCCTGTTGGCGTAGTTTCATTGATAGCCGCCAGCGCATTCGGCACGATTGCCGCATCTGGCTACATGGGCATCTTCCTACAATCTACAGCTGCTTTCTTCGCTGCCTTGCTGGCTGCCTTGCTGACTGTTATCATAGCGGTCTATACAAAAGGCAAGTATTATTTGGAACACGAACCGAATGATATTACGCCAGATGATAAACTAGCTTAACTTCCCCAACTCCTCTATAAAACAGAATTTTAGAGTGAGAGCTGCGGCTAATCGCTCCAAGCTTTACGATGGGCAATTTATTCATTCGCTTAAATTAGGATGATACAGAAATAGGATTTTGGCGCAGTCGTGTACATTGCATTACACCTCCTTATTGTAAGGAACATACCTTACAGTAAGGAGGTGCAGAAGTATGTCGAAATACGAAGGTAATGTGGGGCTTTTCCTAGCCGGGATTTTAGCTGCGTATGCTGTGTTGGGCTTGATTTTAATTGTGCCTGGCTTACTAACAGCTATTTCAAGTAACTTGTTGCTGACCATCGCGGTAGTCATCGTAGTAATCGTCGTTGTATTGTTTGCTTTGGCGATTATCCTGAAGGGACTTTCGCGCTTGTTTTTTCATTTGAAGTTTTGATGTGAAGGCCGTCTGAGAAGTCATTTCATCTGACTTTTCGGGCGGCTTTTGTTTAATCGGGAGATCCTGCTTTTTCTCTCATATATAAGACAACAAAGGAGTCTTCTAAATACGACTCCATTTCACTCTTCAACCTTTTGCCTCCCCAATTTATCAGTTCCTTATTTTCCGTTTGTTTGATGCTGCTATATTCCAAAAATGATAGAAGATGTTTTCGTCTTTCAGTTCTATTCTCGATGCCGTATGTAGAAAAGAACTGATCGATGCAGCGGTACAATTCATTGGTAACTCTGTATGTTTTATGACAATAATGAACGAATGCAAAGTTCGGTAATTGAACTACCTCTTCAGTCGACAACTTCATCCACTCCTTTCACTTCTGTATGATTGGTTGTTTGTTTGAGTAACAGAACGACAACTGCCATTAAAGAGGCTATGAATAGCCAACCTTTTGAAAAGGATCCGCTTATATCTACAATATAGCCAAAAAGTGGAGGTATGATTAACACACCCCAAGAGCTGATTGTGATAGTGACTCCTGTAGCAATACCCGAATTTTCCTTCTGCACCAACTCTACTATAATTGTCATCCAGACTCCGTTATAACCTGAAATGGAAAAACCGAAGATGAAGACTGTGCACAAGACAACTATAAGTGGAGTTGCAGGTAATAACACAGCACATACCAGTGCACACATCCCTGTCAGAACCGTTACAATGAACATAATGATCATCCGGTTCCCCGCAAAGTACTTATCACTGATTGTTCCCCAAGCCACCCTGCCAACAGAGCCGCCTATTTCAGCCAATACGAGTAATAGGCCTGCCAGAATAAGTGTCATCTCAAGCTTTTCAAAAGCAAACAAAATAATGTACGTAGTGAGGCATAGCTGTGCGCCTTGTAAACCCATCGCACTAATACTCAATAAAAGAACTTGTTTATTTTGCAGTATTTTTCGCAAGTCTTCTTGAAATTTACCTTTAGTTAAAAGCGCATCTTTTTTTGCCATAGAATCAGCTGGATCTTGATATCGGTAGGATACCAACACTCCTACAGCTAACAGCACAAGGCAACTGATAAACAAGGCAGGACGCCAGCCAAGCTCTTTGGCCAATGGCAGTAAAAACATTGCAGCTAACGCGGAGCCCGCTGTAATCCCCATTTGTTTTATTCCCATTGCCGTCCCTCTGCTGCGCTGGGGAAACCAATATAAGATTCCCCTATTTGTCGTTGGATGCATCGCGGCATACGCCCCGCCCCCGATCACCACAACTATCAACAACAAGTAGAATTGTGTAGTGAAGGATATGAGGATAAAGCTAACCCCCAGCAAGGCTATTGTACCGAATAACTGCTTTTTTGATCCTAAACGATCCACTAACAGACCAGAAGGAATAGCAGCCAAAGATTGACCGAGAAAAAGAGCAGCTGGAAGCAAACCAATTTGTGTATTAGATAAAGATAAATCTTCACCGATTAAGATTGTCAAAGGTGCTAAACTTCTACCTACAAAAGACACCATGATTTGAGCCAGTAATAGCCAAATCAGCATCTTCCAAGCTATTTGCAATGTATGTTCTTTAGATTTCACATTCACTGTGCGCATCATCTCTTTTATCATCTATAATGAAAAAGAGAGGGCTGGTAATCAGCACACTCTCTTTTTATTGATCACTTACAATACATTGAAACACTGCCTAAGCCATCGAATTGTGCGACAACGGAGTCACCCGATTCAAATGCAATCGCTTCTGACATCGCCCCGCTAAGAATGATATCTCCCTTTTTCAATCCTTTGCCTCGTTTGCTTAACTCTTTTACCGACCAAGCAATCGCTTCTGCTGGATGTCCTAACACCGCAGCACTCGATCCGGTTTGCATTACTTTTCCATTTTTAGACATAACCATTCCGATCGTCCCTAAATTGATAGAGTCTGGAGAAATCCACTTACTGCCTACAACAAACTTTATGGATGAACAGTTATCTGCTATAACATCGACCAAGGTGAATTTAAAGTCTTTATATCGGCTATCGATTACTTCCAAAGCGGGCGCTACGTATTTTGTAGCTTTAATTACATCTTCCGCCGTAACATCTTCACCCTCCAAGTCCGCTCCCAATAAAAAGGCAATTTCAGGTTCCACTTTTGGATGAATCAAATCTGAATAGTTGATAGGCTCCCATTCTGTTGACAGCATATCGGCGTGTAAGTAACCGTAGATTGCTTCGTCAACCCCCATCATGACTTGCTTGGCTTTACTAGTTAGACCTAGTTTCACGCCTACATTTTTCGTCTTATTTTCCCGCAATCGACGTTCCAATAAACGATCTTGCAATTCGTATGCTTCTTCAATTGTCAGCTCCGAATATTTGTCGGTTACTTTGACAACCTCTCGTGCATCACGTTCTGCTGTATATAAATAATCAACAATTTCTTTTTCACGATCTGTAAGTACTGTCATGTTTATACCCTCACTTTCTCCTTCTTCGCCAATTCAGCGGCCACGTCCAGAATCATATCCTCTTGCCCGCCTACCACTTTCATTTTACCGAGTTCCATTAAGATATCGCGTGGGTCTAAACCAAATCTTGCAGCCGCCCGTTCCGAGTGCAATAGGAAGCTCGAGTAAACGCCAGCATAGCCAAGAGCAAGACTCCCTTTTTTTATTTCTTGCGTGCCAGGGATTAACGGGCCTACAATATCTTCCGCAAGATCCATCATTTTATAAAGATCAATTCCGACATCCATACCCATGCGATCCATTACTGCCAACAATACTTCCGTTTGTGTATTGCCAGCTCCTGCTCCTAAACAACGCACCGCTCCATCTATACGGGTAGCACCTTCTTCGATTGCAGCAAGCGTATTCGCAACAGCTAAAGATAAATTATTGTGCGCATGGAATCCGACTTCAATATCCAATGAACCGCGCAGTGCCTTGATACGCTCGCTTACCTGATGAGGTAAAAGTGCGCCCGCTGAATCGGTTACATAAACGGCTTGTGCGCCGTAACTCTCCATAAGTTTCGCTTGTTCGACCAATTTATCCACAGGCACAGAATGCGCCATCATCAGAAAACCTAACGCTTCCATTCCAAGTTCACGCGCTTGGCTAATATGTTGTGCAGAAACGTCTGCCTCTGTTGAGTGAGTTGCCACTCGTACGAGTTTCGCGCCTAGTTTATGCGCTTGCTTTAGTTCGCTCATAGTACCAATACCTGGAATCAGGAGTACCGCTACCTTTGAATTCGTACATTCATCTACGGCTGCTTCGATCAATTCCATTTCATTGACCAATGACTTTCCATATTGGACAGTGGAACCGCCTAGTCCATCTCCGTGACTGACTTCTATATAATGCATGCCTGCATCATCTAACGCACGGGTAACATTTCGTACTTGTTCTACCGTAAATTGATGCGCTACCGTATGACTTCCGTCTCGTAAACATACTTCTGTAATTTGAATTGGCTTCTTCGTCATGTACGTTGCTCCTTCCGACTCATTAGATGAGAGATTTTTTCTCTAGCATCGACCGTGCAAAATCCTCCGCAACCCGCGTCGCAGCTGCCGTCATAATATCAAGATTCCCGGCATACTCAGGGAAATAGTCGCCAGCCCCTTCCACTTCCACAAAGACCGTGACAACGTTCCCTTCAAACAATGGTGCTTGCTTTAACCGGTACCCAGGTACATACTCCTTGACAGTCTCTACCATATTTTCGATGGATTCCTGTATAGCCTTTTCATCCATATTCTTCACTTCACAATAAATCGTATCACGCATTAAGATTGGAGGATCAGCAGGGTTTAAAATGATAAGTGCTTTTCCTTGATCCGCACCGCCTACTTCTTCAATTCCACGACGAGTTGTAATCGTAAATTCATCGATATTTGCTCGTGTACCCGGACCTGCACTTAAACTTGAAATAGTCGCAACGATTTCTCCATATGTAACGTCCGCCACTTTATTGATTGCATGTACGATCGGAATCGTCGCCTGTCCGCCACAAGTAATCATATTGACATTATCCAACTCTCGTGATTTCTCATCAGAGCTTACAGCCGGGGAGAAAAACGGTCCTATGGCAGCTGGAGTTAAATCAATTGCAAGCTTCCCTAACTTTTTTAAAACTTCGGCATGATGAATATGCGCTTTTGCAGAGGTAGCATCAAACACAATATCCGCAAGTTCAGGATGATCGATGATCGCTTGAATACCAGTAGAGAAAGCTTGGTAGCCTCTCTCTTTTGCCCGTTTTAGTCCATCAGACTCCGGTTCGATCCCAATTACAGCTGTTAACTCAATGACATCACTGCGTTCTAGTTTATACATTAAATCTGTTCCGATATTTCCAGAACCGATGATGGCTGCTTTAATTTTCTCCATTGTCATGCTCCCTTCTTCTCATCTATCCTTTATTCAAAGTGCACGGTGACAGAGCCAACCGGACCAAAATCTGCCTTAATCGTATCTCCCACTTCTACAACGACAGCCCCAGATAGCGCCCCCGGTAAGATCAATTCGTCTTTTTTCAACGTGATGCCAAAATCATGCAGCTTATTCGCCAACCAAGCAACAGCGTGTGCCGGATGACCAAGTGCGGCAGCTCCTGCTCCGGTCGCGATTAACTCATCGTTTTTGTAAAGCACCATACTATTTGTTCTCAAATCCAATGTTTCCAACGTAGTCTGTTTGTCTCCTACTACAACTTTTGCACTTGATCCATTGTCAGCTACTGTATCAATCAATTTAATATTCCAGTCTGCAACACGGCTATCGATGACCTCAATAGTAGGGACCACATATTTCGTTGCCATCATGACGTCTAAATAGGTCACATTGGGACCTACCAGATCTTCTGACAACACAAAACCAATTTCGGCTTCGACTTTCGGTGCCACCATCGTACTTACTTTTATAGAAGTTTCATTTTTTAATTCCATATCATCATATAAATGGCCATAGTCCGGCTCATCAACATTTAACATTTTTTGCATTGCTACACTTGTGAGACCAACTTTTTTTCCAATAATCTTCTTTCCCTCGGCCAATTTCTGTTTAACCATTTCGAGTTGTATATGGTAAGCATCTTCTACTGTCAGTGAACTATCTCTTTCCGTTAAAGGTGCAATCCCTTTACATTTTTTCTCTGCTTCCAATAGTTCTGATGCATAACTTTCAATTTTAGTAGACACGGTACTCCATCCTCCTGCGTTAAAACAACAAAAGGCGGGCGCAGTGCCACCTTTCGCTGTTCGTTTATTTTTTTATCGTAATAGTCTTCGCTTCGGTATAGAAATCAAAACTGTGACGGCCGCCTTCTCTTCCTATCCCGCTCGCTTTTGCCCCTCCGAATGGAGTGCGTAAGTCACGGACGTACCAGCAGTTTACCCACAGTAGACCGGAGTGTACTTGAGATGTCACGCGCTGACCGCGTCGTAGATCGTTCGTCCAGACAACTCCCGCCAGACCATAGATAGAGTCGTTTGCGATTTCTATTGCTTCTTCTTCCGTTTTGAAAGGAATGATCACAGGCACTGGTCCGAATATTTCCTCCTGTGCCACACGCATTTTATTATGCACATCATACAGGACAGTCGGTTCATAGAAGTTTCCTTCTGGCAGGCTCTCTACCATCTTACCGCCATAAGCAAGTTTAGCTCCTTCATCAAGACCAATTTGCACATAGTCTGCCACTTCTTTTAAATGACTTTTTGACACAAGAGCGCCCATGTCTGTAGATTCATCTGTTGGATCGCCAACCTTAATGTTTTTTACTGCGGCAACAAACTTTTCAAGAAACTTCTCATAAATACCTTCCTGTACAAGAATTCGGGAACCTGCCAAACAAATTTCTCCTTGATTACGGAAGATCGCTTCAATAGATCCTACCACCGCTTCGTCTAAATCAGCATCTTCGAATACGATATTTGCTGACTTTCCACCTAACTCCAATGAAACCGGTGTTAGGTTTTCTGCTGCATTTCGCATAACAGTCTTTCCGGTTTCCGATTCACCTACAAACGAGATACGCTGGACATAGGGATGCTTCGCCATCACCGTTCCGACTGTACTTCCAGGACCTGTTATAATATTCAAAACGCCTGGAGGCAAGCCCGCTTCATTTGCAATTTCACCAAGCAAAACTGCACTTAAAGGTGTGTCGGAAGCCGGTTTAATAACGACAGTATTTCCTGCCGCCAATGCAGCTGATGCTTTCCATGTCATTTGCATGAACGGAAGATTCCAAGGAATGATCAAGCTAGTAACACCCGCCGGAGCGTATTGTACGTAGGACATGTGGTTAGCCATGTCATAATGTTCGTGTACCATATACTTCGCCATCTCAGCAAAGAAGCGGAAGTTTGATGCAGCACGCGGGATATCAAATTCGCGGCTTTCGCGAATTGGTTTTCCGACGTCCAACGTCTCTACATAAGCAAGTTGTTCGACTTTTTCCAGAATCAAATCAGCCATCCGGCACAATATTTCGGAACGTTTTTCAACCGGCATATTGCTCCAAACGCCGCTTGCGAACGCTTTATGCGCAGCTTCAATCGCACGGTTGGCGTCTTCCTCTCCGCCTTTCGCCACCGTAGCAAGCTTTTGGTTGGTTGCAGGGTTGATTGTATCGAAAGTTTCTCCTGAAATTGCGTCTACATACTGTCCATCAATAAATAGCTTTGCATCTTGGACAGTCGTATTGTCTGCTACTAATTCGTTAGCCATGATCTTCCTCCTACTCTTCGATCTCGATGATCATCTCAATTTCTATTGCTGTATTGTTAGGGAGCTGTGACATTCCAACTGCCGACCGCCCATGCTTACCCTTTTCACCAAATACTTTTCCAATTAAATCGGAAGCACCGTTCATCACTTTAGGCTGATCTGTAAAATCTTCTGTACTATTGACCATGCCCAGAACTTTTACAAATTGCTTTACCTTACTTAGTTCTCCAATTTCTTCTTTGACTACGCTTATCAAATTCAGCATAGATTGCTGAGCTGCCAGGTAACCTTCTTCGACAGTCAAATCTCTTCCCAGTTTACCGTGGTACTGATCTACTCCTTGCCCAGCAGTGAACAATAGATTTCCCGTGCGAACGCACCGGACATAATCTCCAAGTGAGGGACGTAATGGAGGTAACTCCAACCCTAACTCTTTTAGTTTTTCTTCAGGTGTCATTTTTTCATCTCTTCCTTTACTGATATGTTTAAGAACTCCAATGCGTTTCTCCCTAGAATCGCTTCTCTTTGTTCATCAGTTAAATTAACCGTTTCGTCGACAACTTTCCCTGGAGGAATTTCGCGTAATAAGAATGGATAATCTGAACCCATTACAATTTTTTCATAACCGAAACGATCAATTAAATAATTAAGATTTAAAGGATCGTAGTTCAAAGAATCGAAATAGAAGTTCTTTGCATAGTAACTAGGCAGTTCAGTTGTTTGTCTCAAATGAGGCCAAACTTTCCACCCCTGATCCAGACGTGGCAAGATATATGGGAAAGAGCCTCCTCCGTGTGCAAAACACACTTTCAATCGAGGGAACTTTTCCATTACGCCTCCATTAATCAAGCTGGCAGCAGCTAAGGCTGTTTCACTTGGCATGCCGACTGTGTACATAAAATTATGTCGTGGCATTCTTTCTTTACCGAGCGTTTCCCACGGATGAACAAACAACGGAACTTCCCACTTCTCTGCCATTTCAAAGAACTTTGTAAAATCTGGATCATCCAAATTCTTCCCATTGATATTCGTACCGATTTCTATGCCTTTTAAACCAAGGTCTTTGACGCATCTTTCCATTTCACGGATTGAAACTTCAACGTCTTGTAAAGGAACCGTGCCCAGCCCGATAAAACGATCTGGATACTTCTTTACAGTTTCAGCAATAAAATCATTTTGTATTTTAGACATTTCTTCTGCTTGTTGCCCATCTGCCCAATAAGAAAACGTTACAGGAATAGGAGAGAGTACTTGAATATCTACACCTTCCGCATCCATATCCTCAATGCGCTTTTCAGGACTCCAAACTTGATCCGTCACTTCTCGAAACACCTTGCCTTCGACCATAATATTCGCGCCGCAAGAGCAAGTTTTTTCTAAAGTAGGCCAACGACCTCCGCCGAATTTCTCAACGAAATCAGGGATATCTTCAGGAATGATATGTGTATGAAAGTCTACTCTCATTTCCACAAACCTACTTCTTCAGACATTACGTGACCGCAATTATCACATGTACGAAGCTCTTCGCTACTATTAAACTCCTCGATTGCACCTTTAACCTGTGTTTCAATATTTGTCAGCTGAACCGTCTTTTTATGCATTTGCTGATCACAGTTTTCACAGAACCAAACGAAATCTTCGAGTTCTCCCTCGTCTCGTTTACGCTCGATCACTAGTCCATACGTATCCGCTACGCGATGAGGAGAGTGTGGCATCATAGCTGGAAGCATAAATACTTCCCCTTCTTTTACTTCTACTACTTCGCGCTTTCCTTCGAAATTAATAACCTCTACATAGCAACTGCCTTTAATTTGGTAGAAAAATTCTTCAGAAGGGTCCACATGAAAATCACGTCTTCTGTTCGGTCCGCCTAAAATCATACAAATAAACTCTGAGTCTTCCCATAAAACTTTGTTGTTGACAGGTGGCTTTAACTCATTTTTATTATCTTCGATCCACTGTAATAGATTAAATGCCTTAAGTTTTTTAATTGTAGAATTTGTCATTTGAAACCCTCCATTATTTTAATTTATTATTTTTCGCAAAACGGATGAACATGTTTTGTACTTCACTAGTGCAGAATCACGGCAAATACAACACCCTCTCTTACTCTATTTGTTGTACTCCCACTATAATGAAAACGCATACAAAATTCCACATTGTTATTTCATCATGTGAAATAGTTAGAATGTTTTTAATAGACCGCTTTGTCTTTTTATAACAGACGCACATTATGTCACCATACGAAAGAAAAGCTAGGAATAATAAATGCGAAACTTCTTATTGGCTCCAAAACATCCATAACCCCAAATCAAAAAAGCACATAAAAAAACCATAGCTGTCAAGCCACCTCTCAAAAGAGCGATGGCTTGACAGCTATGGTTTGTCTTCTTTTAAAGACCACCCAATGCTAAATTGATGAATGCACAGGAACACTGAGTACTTTCTTGTCGAATTTAGTGTGTCGAATATTAAAGTTATTGTAAATAGTTATTTTAAGTAATCCAAAAGTTTTATTAACTAATATTCAACAATACCTATCGAGTCGTAAAATATGAATAAGCAGTACAGACGTCGTTGTCTATACTGCTTACGGTGGTATTCAATCAAAAACTAAGGTCTATAAATCCTTTATTTCGCTGTATAAAACTCTGCTGGTATAGAACCAAATACTCTTCGGTGATACAGCATCGGATCTTTTGAGCTATCGACTTTCAGGTCTACTACTTCGCCAATCAAGACGGTATGATCGCCAGCCTCAATCGCTTTGAACGTTTTACACTCAAACACGCCGAAAGCACCTTCGATAATAGGTAGCCCATTTTCTGATTGATGCCAATTACATGTACTGAAACGATCTTCGTGTCTGCTTGCAAATGTTTTACAAAGTTCAGATTGTTCGCCAGCCAATACATGTACTGCAAACTTTCCACCTTCCGTGAACTCTTTCAACGAAGAAACTCTATGATCAATGGACCAAAGTAACATAAGTGGATCAAGGGAAACAGATGCAAATGAGTTAACTGTCAAACCGACAGGTACTCCATCTCCTGTAGTAGTGGTAACAACTGTTACCCCTGTTGGGTAATTCCCCATAATATCTTTAAAGACTTGCTGTTTTTCTTCTTTATTCATCATGATCTCTCCCTAAAAATTTTTCTTTTTATATCAATCCATAAAAATTATAGCATAAGCACACTTCTACTTCATTGTATCTAACTACTAGATTCACTTTTCTAAGTATTCATATTACCATAATAATAAACGAAAAAGCATTATCAAAGTAAAACCTCTTACCTGATAATGCTTTTCTCACTTATATCCTCATTAATTGGCAACTGTATCCTTTGCCATTTCCAAAGAATCTCTCAATGCTTTGTCTACCATTTCATAGGATGGGTTATTACGCTTATGCGTATTATAGAACATACCCAATTTGCGAACCGGATCGCCAGAATAGTAGCGCTCATATTGAACGAGACGTTGACCGAATGCTTCGCCACATAGATCCCAAGCTAACTTAAAGAGTCGTACACGTTGCTCAGCTGATACTCCTGAGCGTCCACCGTAGTATTTCTCCATATCTTCTGCTGTTTCCGGATTAGCAAAATCAGCTCCTGTTGGAGACATTAGCAATCCGCCCGCACCGATAGTCTGCAGTATTTCCATAGCACGTGGGTAGAGTGTCGGTAGAATACCTCGAATCGTTTCTAATGGCACAATAGCAGGAACGGCCTCGCCGTGCGGGGTCATAACATACTCATACTCCGCCACCCGCACTAATGCACGGATTGTTTCTGCCCCTTGAATCAGCTCGGATAATTGGTTTTGTACATTCAAGAATCCGTCGACTCCTACTGCATCAGCAACTGAACAAGCAACCTCTGTTGCAAATGAAATCTTTGTTAAGCCGCGCACAGCTGACTGATGAGAAGGCTGCAAGTTGATGCCTGTTTTAGGATACAATAAGTTACCAGCTTCTACGTTTTGGTTGATGAATACACGTTCCCATGGTACAAGCACATCATGGAACACTAGCACTGCATCCATCTCTTCGAACCGGCTGGCTAGTGGATGATCCCATGTAGAACGCTCACCGTTTTGAGTTTCTTCCCGGCAATACATACGAAGCCCTGGGGTATCAATAGGGAGTGCAAACGAAATCGCATACTTTTCATCCCCAGGTTTGAAACTTGGGTACGAATAAATGATTACCTCGTCAGTGACAGGTGCAAGAGTAGCCAGCATCTTGGACCCGCGAACGATTAAACCTTCCTCCGTTTCACGTACGACTCCTAAATGGGTAAATTCATCTTCTTGTTCATTTGAAGCCTTGCTGCGGTCATTCTGCGGATTGATAATTGCATGTGTCAAGAACAAATCGTTATCACGGATATATTTATAATAGTTCACAATGTTATCACCCCAACGATCTCCATACTGTCTAAAGAACCAATCATTCGTTGCCATCCCTGTTACTACAGTTGCCAAGAAGTCTGGAGTTCGCCCCATCAAACCAAATGTGGCTTCTGCCCATACTTCAAAAACTCGTCTACGGGCTTGTAAATCTTCTCCATTTCTAGGAATGATAAATGCATTGTTTACTCTCTCACCCGTTTCTTCACAAACATGCGTAATATCATTTTGGTACTTTGGGTCGTGTTGCATATCATAAAGTCTGGCCATTTCTTTGATAGGTTGCTTGAAGACTGGTTCATCAGCCAGGTTTGTAATACGTCGACCTCCCAAGTATACTTCTGGTTGCCGTGACTTTACCGCTTTCATATAATCTGCGCCTGTTCTAATACCCATTTTGTATTCCTCCTATATGGTGATAGTATGATAATGACTAATTCATTGATGCATGAAGACCGCAAGAGTAATAATTGTAAGCCCTTTCATTCCGACTTATTAAAGAAGCCTACTACGAATCCCAAGGGATCTTTCCTCACTCCAGAAGCTTTCACTTCACTTAACGTACTTGTAATATACCGAATACAACTCCTTGTCACAATATTCATATTTCACGGTATGAAATAGCGAGAATATTTAATAAAAAAAATTAAAAAAACGTTTAGAGAGTTCTCTAAACGTTTTATTCTTTATACAAACTAGGTATCCATAACGCAGCATCTTCCCAATAAGTCAAAATGAGCAACACAAGGATCGCCATAGCCAAGAACGGCATAATCGATTTAATAAGATCTTCAAATTTCACCTTGGCGATGGACGACACGATGAAAAGTCCTGTGCCTACTGGCGGAGTAAGAAGACCGATTGTTAAGTTAATACATACGATGACTCCGAAATGCACGGGATCAATCTGGTATGTAGCAAGTAGCGGAAGCATGACAGGTATTAAAATAATCAACGCCGCAATTCCATCTAATACAGTACCAATCAATAACAAAAAGATATTAACTAAAAGCAAAAAGATTAATGGGTTTTCTGACAAACCAAGCATTGAATTAGCTACCAATTGAGGAATTTGTTCATATGCAATTATAAAACCAAATAAATTAGCTGTCACGATTAAGAATGAGATCGTTGCTGTATTTACAACCGTATTCACCAAAATTTCCGGCATATCTTTCAACTTTAGCTCCCGATAAGCCAGCCCAATAACAAATGCGATTACGCATGCGATGGCAGCTGATTCAGTAGGCGTAAATACACCGCCGAGTATCCCAAAAATTATTGTAAAAGGAATTAACATTGCGGGTAGCACTCGCAAAAGCGACTTCACAATCATTTGAAAAGTTGCTTTTTCACTTTTAGGAAATTGCTGTTTTTGATTCATGATCCCAATTACGATAATGAAACCAACCCCGAGCAATATACCTGGAATCACTCCAGCCATAAACAAATCGGCAATAGACGCACCTGTTAATGTTCCATAAATGATAAACAACATACTAGGTGGAATAACCGGCGCCACTATAGAAGAGGCTAATGTGATTGCTGCAGAGAAATCACGTCGATATCCTTCTTTTTCCATTTCAGGCACCATAACTTTACTCATCATCGCAGCCTGTGCATTGGCAGACCCTAGTATAGAAGCTAAAAACATATTCGCAATAACCGTGACATACGCCAATCCACCACGATAATGACCGATCAACACTCTGGCAAAAGACACGAGGCGTGTCGTGATTCCTCCGCCATTCATTAATTCTCCCGCCAACATAAATAGCGGGATGGCTAACAGACCAAAATTATCGATGCCCGAAAACATTTTCTGTGGGGCTGAACTCATCAGCGTAGTTAAATTTGAAAGAAGTAAATAACTAATAGAAGTAATTGCTAGCACTAGAGATATCGGAATGCCGATCACTAGAAATAATAAAAATAGCGCAATAACAATGATCATCATGTCGTTTGCCCCCCTTGTTCCTTTGTCTTAAACAAATTCACAAGATGGGTTAATAAATGAATGAATGCAAAACTTAGGCCTACTGGAACCGATGCATATGGAATCCACATAGGAATTCGCATGGAAGATGAGGTTTGATGAGTAACGGAGAATAGCCATTGATAACTTAAATATAGTAAAATCCCAATAAAAACGAGAATAATTATATAAGAAACCATCTCTAAATATCTTTTTCCCTTCTCCGAAAACCGATCGACCAAAAAGGTAACAGAAGCTTGGGACCTATATTTAAGTCCCAAACTCCCTCCAAGAAATGTGACCCATGCCATGATGAAGATACTTGCCTCACTTGCCCAAAATATAGGGGCGTTTAGAAAGTAGCGAAATAATACAGCGACTGCAATAATAATCGTCATTGCAGCAATTAAGATCATCGCCATAAACTTTTCAAGCGTTTCTACCCAGCTGCTCAGCTTGTTCATACTGCGCATTCCTCCTATTTACGGAACGTTTCGATAAATTCTTTAATCAATGGATCCTTTGCTTTGTATTGTTCATCATACTCTTCTTTGAATGGGTCGAACAAAGACTCGTCCATTTCATATAATTCCATTCCTCTGTCTTTTAAAGTATTCATATACTCTTCTTCTAAAGAAGAACGCTTCATCGTTCCAAATTCAGAAGCCGCAGCCATTGCTTCTTCAATAATTTTTTGATCTTCTTCCGGCATCGCATCAAATACCTTTCCGCTCGCAATCATTACAGAAGGCCATACCATATGGTTCGTCAATGCGCCAAACCCGGTTACTTCATTAAAATTAGATGTAACTGCTGCATCCAAATCCATTTCCATTCCATCAATGACACCTGTTTGTGCAGCTTGGTATACATCTGGCAATGAGATAGACTCTGGATTAGCGTCTAATAGACGATACCAATCTTGTAACGCGGGACTTGGTGTGACACGTAAAGTAAGGCCTTTAATATCTGCAGGTGTTTCAACTTTCTCTCTGAACATCATCGTACGGTTTCCGGAGAAGAAATAATCTTTTGCGCGTAAGCCTTGATCATCAAGTGTTGCTAAAATCTTCTTTGCAATATCAGAATCCTTTGCCTCGTAAGCTGCTTCGTAGGAATCAAATAAATAAGGTGCAAACCAACCACTGAAAGCATCTGATCTAGATGTTAAAAAAGCAGTCGTAATAAATCCGAAATCCAATGAACCCGTTTCAAGCTGTTGTACCATATCCGGCTCTCCACCGAGTTGTCCACCTGGATATAACTCCATTTTCATTCGACCATCTGAACGTTCTTCTAGTTCCTCGGCAAACTTTTGAGCCGTCTCATTCCAAATATGATCGGGTGGTGCAATATGAGCGAGTTTAAAGTTGTATGTCTGCCCAGCTTCTCCTTCCTTACCTGGGTTATCTGCTTTCGCCTCATCACTGTCTTTACCACATGCACTTAGAAACAACGCTGCAACAATTGTCATAATAAAAAAATACATACCTCTTTTTCTTGTCATGTATTAACTCCCCTTTTCTCTTCCCTGATTATTAATCAGACTATTCGGTAAATTTACTCGAAAACTATACCCTTTTCTGTGTGGCTAGAATAGATAAATTGTTCTGGTGTTCATCACCCCTTTAAAGGATTCTATGGTAATAATTAAACTTCAATATAACCTAGTTCTTTAGATATAGAATCGGCCGTCTTAATTACACTCTGTCTAATCATGTGTTGGTTGCTTCCTTGCATGTAAGATACCGGCCCAGCTAGATTAACTGCAGCAATCGTTTTACCTGAATATGATAAAATAGGCGCCGCAATAGCGTACGTACCTGTTGAATTTTCATTATTACTAATTGAATAGCCCACGTCTCTTACTTTCTTCAAATCCTCTTTCAGCTTTTCGATATTTGTAATCGTATTTGGAGCTTGTTGAGAAAGCCCTCGTTCAATGGTTTCTTTCAAGTAGTCATTGTTATAGGCCAACAACACTTTTCCTGTACTCGTAGCATAAGCAGGCTTTCGAGACCCAATGTATGTGTGGATAGGCGAAGCTTCTTGAGATGATATTTTCAAGACAAATACAACTTCCCCTTTGTCAAACATTCCGATATGAGCAGTGCCTATGAATCTGCTTATCAAGTCTTTTACAAGCGGAATAGCCTTATCATAAATATCTTGTTGAAACATGACGTTGTTATTCCACTCCAGCAATTTCCACCCCAAACGATATCGTCTATCCTTGTCCCTCATCAATACACCTTCATTGCACAGTGTACTGATTAAATGATGTGTCGTACTAGGGCTCATGCCAAGTTTACCGGCTATCTCGGCATTTCCTAAAACCGGTTCCTCACTAGAAAAACAACTGATAATATAACAAGCCTTTTTGACAGATTCTATCACGTTATGTTCTCCTCTCTTACTAGATTTATAGCTGTTTGACAATCTACGGTTGTAAACGCTTTCATACAAAGTGAAAAGAAATTGTAATTATCCCCATATCCGTTGAGTGTCTGCTAAGTAACATACACTTTTTTGCTTATCCTTAGGAGTGAACTTCGTTTATGTAGTAATCTAAATTATACGAATCTTAAAGCAAGTTAACAAGTTATAAATTTCATAATATGAAACTTATTTAACAAATTTACAAATTGCCAGAATATCAGTTCACAAAAAAGCTTTTTTAAACATAAGAATTTTAATAATTAATCTCCCGCAAAATAACACTCGATGTTCATTCGTAACATCGAGTGTTATTTTACTTATTGATATATCTATACATAGAAAACAACCAGTCTAACAGCCCTTCTATTAATCTGCTTTTTCATCCAATTCAGTCTGAACAATAACTCGCTTCCCGATTGTTCGTTTCCAGATAAAATAACAAATTGTAATGAAAAGTAACCATGGAAAACCTAATAAAAGGGTCGCTTTAAAGTCAGGCGAGAACCACGTTGACAATACAACACTAGCTAATAATCCAGCCCCAAATATAGTCAGGTATGGATAACCTATCATTCTAACTGGTAATTTCCTTCCTTTGGTTTCATTCCAATTTTTCCGGAAAAATAAGTGTGTAATAAAAATCATAAACCATGCAAACATAGCTCCAAAGCTTGATAATGAAATCATTGTAACGAATGCCGTGTCAGGTTTTACTATGGTAAAAAATGTAGCAAATACAATTCCAATAACAGAAACAAATAAAGCTATAGATGGTACCGACTTTTTATTTAGCTTTCCTAGTATTTTGGGAGCGTACCCACCGCGTGATAAGGAGAACATCATTCGTGTTGATATATATAATTGGCTATTCATAGCAGAAAGTGCGGCAATCAACACAACAAAATTCATAATGGCGGCAGCACCCGGTATGTTAACAATCTCCATTACCTTTACAAAAGGACTTTTATCTGCACCGGCCATATTCCACGGCACGATCATTAGCATTAAAGACAATGTAATTAAATAAAAAACGATCAAACGAACAACAGCCGATCGTAAAGCGATTGGAACTGCTTTTTCAGGGTCTTTTGCTTCTCCAGCACTTACTGCGATCATTTCAATACTTAGATAGCTAAATAGTGATATGAAAACAGCAATCCACATACCATAAAAACCATTTGGAAAAAAGCCACCCTCTGCCACGTAGTTATGGATTCCAATAGATGAGGTTTGATCCGCTCCAACTATGACGTAGACAGCTAATATAATAAATCCAGTTATCGCAACAACCTTAATTAAGGAAAACCAATATTCCACAATTCCAAACAGCTTTACGGTTGTTGCATTTACATACATCAATATTGCAGCAAACAATACGATCCAGACGATGGCAGGAACTGTGGGAAACCAATATTTCATATACACAGCTACAGCGGTAACTTCTGTCCCAATCGCACACACCAGGCTAAACCAATAAGAATAACGGACCGTGAACCCCGCCCAAGGATTAATATACTTTTCCGCATAGGCTCCAAATGAACCTGTCACAGGATGGGCCACTGTCATTTCCGAAAGACATCCCATCAGCAGTAAAGCAATCAACGCACCAATTGCATAACTCACAATAACACTTGGTCCGGCTAAGCCAATAGCCAACCCGCTACCGAGAAACAAACCTGTCCCAATCGCCCCGCCTATTGCGATCATTGTAAGCTGTCCAGTTGTCAGACTGCGATTTAACCCTTTTTCTCTTTCAATAATATCTTGAAAATCTGTTCCCTTCTTCCCCATCGCTTTTCCCCCTTATTTTTTAAGACACTACATTACGTTCTTTACCATACTGTTCATATCGTTTTTCAAGAACAATCCTTTTGAGTGTTTGCACCGTGTCGAAAACTTCTTCATAGGAGGTGTAAAAAGCAATTGGTGCTAGTCGGATAATATTCGGGGGGCGATTATCAGGGATGACTCCCTCTTCAACGAGAGCCTTACAAATCCGAATAGCCTCATCGTGCTCTAGACAAACATGCCCGCCACGTCGTCCATCCTCCATTGGATTTCCAATATAATAGCCCAGTCCTTCCAACTCTTGTTCGACTAATTCCATCATAAAGCGAGTTATCTGAAGAGACTTCTCACGTACTTTTTCAATATTTGCTTCGGCAAAGAGTTCCAAGGAAGCAATAATTGGAGCTAAACTGAGGATGTGAGATGTTCCAACCTGGAAAGCTCCAGCTGATTCTTCTACTTCCAATGTGTGACTCATGTCAAATTGCTTATCTTTTTTTGAGCTATACCAACCTGTTAACCCTGGCTCAATACCAAAATGTTTCTTATTTACATACAAACCTGCTACAGAGCCTGGTCCGCCGTTCAAATATTTATAATTACACCAGACAGCAAAATCCACTCCCCAATCACTGAATTGGTGAGGTACTGCGCCAATTGAATGACATGCATCGAATCCAATCTTAATACCTCGTTTATGGGCTTCCTTCGTCAATCGTTCAATATCCAATAATTGTCCGCTTCGATATAGTACTGTCGGCAAGAAAATCAAAGCTACCTCATCAGTCATTTTTGAAATTATGTCATCCTCTTCTATCATCCTTCCATCCCGACTCTTTACACGAATCAAGTGTTCATCGGGATTGTAGCCCTGTAGTTTAATCTGACTTTGGAGCGCATAAATATCTGATGGGAATGTAAGTTCATCTGCCAAAATTTTTGTTTTTTTGCCGTTTGGTTTATAGAAAGTAGAAACTAACTGATGTATATTACTCGTTGTCGAACCACATATCATAACTTCCTTGCTTTCCGCTCCAATGAGAGGGGCACACATTTCACTCAATTTTTCTGGTAAGTAGAACCAAGGGTAATTTCCTTTTGTCCAGCCTTGGATAGCTAATACCTTCCATGATTCCATTAGTTCATTTACTTTGGTCTCCGCTCGTTTTGACATTAGTCCAAGCGAGTTACCATCCATATAAATTTGTTCTTGCTGTAAAAAGAATTCATCTCGGTATTGCTGAAATTCATCTTGTTTGTCGAATTCTCTAGCTTTTTCTTTCGAAATCACTTCTGTTTTACTCATCTTATACGCCTCCAATTATCTGAATTTACTTAACACTATTGTTTAGTTGACACAGTGTCAATATCTTTTTGTGTGAATTTCAGTAGGTGAAATTAAAACACACTTCATTGTAGGAAAGCGTACTGTACGTTACAATGAGTACAATTAAACACGAAAGGAGAAAGGCTGATGACACGAGAAGAAATCACAGATGGGCGAAATTTGAGGTCCATTGCAACAAAAAAGCGTTTGCTTGAAGCATCTAAAGAACTTTTCTATGAGAATGGCTTTGAAAAAACGACTATCACACAAATTATCAAGAGGGCCGGCACAGGATACGGCACCGCTTACGTTTACTTTAAAGGAAAAGATGAAATTTTAACTAGTCTGATTGAAGACGTGATGCAAGAGTTCCTTGACATGGCAAATACTCCGTTCGCTCCTGCCACCAAACAGGAAGCGAAAACTTTGATTCATAAGCAAGTCCTTCTATTTTTAAATATGGCAAATGAAAATCACCAAATTATGAAAGTTTTCTCGGAAGCAATCGGTCTGTCTTCGACTGTGGACTCGAAGTGGAATGAAATACGCGAAACGAATATTCATTATATTACGAGGGATATTACATACTCCCAATCACAAGGTTTAGCTCGTACAGATTTGCAAGCTAACTTGGTTGCTCGCTTTTGGTTTTTCGCCAATGAAAACTATCAGTGGGAAGTAGTACATAAAAAGAACACGGCTTCTATTGAAAAAATCGCGAAAACCTTAACTGATATGTATGTGGATGGATTATATATCATGTAAAAAAGCGAACCGCCACAATTAGGCAAGTTCGCTTTTCTATCATACGGCTTCAGATTGATCGTCAACCTTCTCCTTATAATTCTCGCTTCTGTTTAATTTCTTTCATTGTCAAACCACCTGCCCCCCATTTCGTATCCGCCACCTCTGTCACAATAACCCGTACTTGTTCTGGTCTCACTTCAAGATTGTCTACAGCTGCTCCCGTAATATCTTCAATTAACCCTTTAATTTGTTCATCGCTTCTTCCTTCCAAAACTTGCACTTGAATAATTGGCATATTACACCTCGTTTTTGTATTTTTACATACCATGCTATACCACCTATTCGTCTATATCAATTATTAAAAATAAGTTTTCAATAAATTCTTCAGCCTATACTAAATCCCTTTTGAGTACTAATTTGTCAGTCTTCAAATATAGGAACATTTTGATATCCATGAACTTTTCAACTCGCTCTTAGCCGCGTCACACGTAACTTTTTTATACCTAAAGATCACTTACTCTTCATCTCCTTTATTATTCCCTCGACTTGTTTCAAGAAGCCAATTCCATAATCGGATTGAACTAATTTTCAACGTTGCATGTTTACAAAAATAAAAATCGGTTATCCATTAGATAGGTAAGCGAAACAACCAAACTGGAGGAGGAAATTAATTATGAAATTAAATAAAAACTTTATTAAAGTCGGAGCAGCCGCTTTACTATCTGTCGGAATCTTAAGTGCCTGCGGTGATGACGAACCAGACGTTAACGATAATGATGTAAACGTAGATGAGCCTGTCGTCGTGCCAGAAGACGGCGACGGAAACGTAGATGAACCTGTCGTTGTGCCGGAAGATAACCCTGACACTGATGTAGATATGGAACCAGACGCTGACATCGATACGGATGTGGATGTGAAAGACGAAGAAGATGGGGACGACAAAGCAACGAATTAATTAAAACGTTCTACGTATTTTTCACAACAATAAAAATTATTATCCTGAAATCACTAGGTCCCGCCTAGTGATTTCAGTAATTTTTAATTTGTACATACATTACTACCAGTACATCAAGAGCTTTAAATAATTCGAAGTATAATAAATAGTTTTATCTCGAAATTAATAAGCATTCTTTATGCAAATGTGTATAATTTCTAGCACATCACCACAAGATGACAAATAGTGGGTTGGAAAAATTGTGAAGTCCACATATAAGAGGAGGAGAGCAATGTGACAGAACCACAACAACCTGAGACTACTCAAAAAGGAATTAGTCGCCGAAATTTCATGAAGAATACGGGATTCTTGGCGGGCGGTCTAGTCGGCGGTTCATTATTTGGAGGGTTATTGACCAACCAGTTACAAAAACCGGAAACCGGAACCAAGAACGCGACCCACATTGTAACGGAAGCCCGGACATTTTTTAGTCGCGGTGAAGACTTTGATATCTTATCCGCAGCAACGGAACGAATCTTCCCTAAAGATGATTTAGGCCCCGGCGCAATTGAACTTGGCATTCCTTATTTTATTGATCGACAACTGACGAGCGAGTGGGGAACAAATGCCAAAGAATACATGCAGGGTCCTTTCCCTCAGACGGCAGCTGTTGATAATTACGAAAAAAAGGATCGGGACCAAAGCAAACAAGGTCCGAACGCGGACACACAAGTCCCGGCCCCCACACCAAGATATCAGACGAAGATGACAAGGGCAGAAATCTTCACAGAAGGTATTCGTGCCATCGAGCAGACTTCCCAAGAAAAATTCAAAACGAAATTCAAAGATTTAGAACCTGAACAACAAGATGAAATTCTTCAGCTTTTCGACGAGGGCAAAGCAAAAATGAATGGCGTTAATTCCAATACATTCTTTAACCTCTTACTTCAAACGACAATAGAAGGCGCATATGCAGACCCTGTCTATGGCGGAAATCGCAATATGGATGGTTGGCGGATGAAGGAGTACCCTGGCCCCCGCATGAGCTATACTGCCGACATCGATAAAGACGAATTCATTGTGATGAAACCTGAAAGCTTACGCAGTTACCAAGGAAACGAAGACGAACACGGACACTGATAATCGGAGGGAAGCATATGGCGAAGAAATTAGAAAAAGTGGATGTTGTAGTCGTCGGCAGTGGTTGGGCTGGCGGTATCGTGTCCGCTGAACTGGCGAAAGCCGGATATAAAGTGGTTACATTAGAACGCGGTAAAAAAGTGGACCGCGCAGACTATATCGGAGTGAAAGATGAGCTTCGCTATACAAACCGTTATGAAATGATGCAAAATCTAGCCCCTGAAACCATTACATCGCGCGTTACAATGGAAGATACCGCACTTCCCGTCCGCACACGAAAAGAAATGATGGCGGGTACAGACCTTGGGGGCGGAAGTGTCCACTGGGCAGGTGCCACCTATCGCTGGAGAGCATACGACTTTGAAATTCGTTCTAAGACAATCGAGCGGTATGGTAAGAATAAAATTCCTGAGGGCATGACCATTCAGGATTGGGGCATTACCTATGATGAAATGGAACCTTATTATGACCGTTGGGAAAAGACAGCCGGCATTTCCGGTGAACCTGATCCGCTCGGCGACAAACGATCAAGCGACTATCCCAATCCTCCAATGAAGGAATCACCTGCTGTGAGATTGTTTAAGGAAACTACAAAAAAAATGGGCTACCACCCTTACCAAGTCGCATCTGCAAACTTGTCCCAGGCGTATACGAATCCTGACGGAGAGACATTGAATGCTTGTATGTTCTGTTCCTTCTGTACACAATACGGTTGTGACTTCTCAGCCAAGTCAGATCCTTTAGCCACTGTCATCCCAACCGCCATCAAAAACAATTGTGAATTCAGAACAAATTCACTTGTACGCCGCGTGCTACATAGTGGCGGGAAAGCTACAGGAGTTATGTATACGGATACACTCACTGGGGAAGAATTTGAGCAGCCAGCTGATGTCGTAGTGCTTGGTGCATTCTCCTTTACAAACAATCGACTGCTGATGCTATCGAAAATCGGTCAACAATATGACCCGAAGACGCGCAAAGGAACTATCGGACGAAATTTCAACGGACAAATGAACATAACATTCCAAGGCGCAAGAGGATTTTTTAAAGAAAAGAAATTCAACCTCTACATGGGGGCAGGTGCTTTAGGCGGCACGATGAGTGACTTCGCGGGGGATAATTTTGACCATACTGATTTGGACTTCATCAACGGCGGCGGTATCGAATTCCGTCAATATGGACACGGAGCCATTGCAACCAATAATGTACCGGATGATACACCGGGCTGGGGTCCAGAGTTCAAGAAAAATTCCGTTTTCTATGCAAATCGCTACATGAGAGTCTGGTACACACCAGCAATTATGTCTTGGTGGCATAATTATCTCGATTTAGACCCGACATATAAAGACGAATTTGGCGATCCTTTATTGCGCGTCACGAACCGATACACAGATCAAGATCGTAATATTGCGAAGTTTGGTGTTGAAAAATGTACGGAAATCGTAAAGGAAATGGGCGCAGACATCGTCAATCCAGATTCTATACCTGATGAATTCGACCATATCTATGACGGAGGCCACTACGCGGGCGGTGTTATCATGGGAGCCGATCCAGCAACTTCCGCGGTAAATAATTATTTGCAAATGTGGGACATGGAAAACCTGTTTGTCGTCGGTGGTTCAGCATTTCCTCAATTCGCAGGACATCACCCGACAGCTACGATTGGAGCGCTTGGCTATCGAGCAGCTGAAGGCGTAGAGAAGTATTTGAAGAATGGCGGTCAGCTTGTCGTTTCAAAACAAGCTAGTTTTAACGCTTGATAATTTGTGATTTATATTTATGATTTTTTCGATACATGTCATTCTATTGTTACCGCAAGACGCGACTGTCTACCTCTGATTTTCTCTGTTCAATCGGAAGTATCGATACCATTAAATATAATAAATTCTTACATTTACGCTACATCTTTTAGAAGTGTCTATCTTCTGCCGAATACCAAGAAATACTCGCTCTATCTGATGTGCTCTAAAAATAAAGCAAGTGACGGAATCTGTTAATTTCCGTCACTTGCTTTTTAATGGTAATTACACAGGGATATTGAGAAGTTTAGGTAAAAATAAAGATATCGCAGGGATATACGTAACTAGTAATAATACAATAATCATCACGATAATCCATGGAATAATGGCTTTCATTAACAACTCAAACTTGGTATTGCTGATCTGCGCTGCCATAAATAAATTCGCTCCTAGAGGCGGAGTGATGAACCCTATTGCCAAGTTGAGAATCATGATTAAGCCAAAATGAATTGGATTCACACCTAATGCCGTAACGATCGGCAATAATATAGGCGTTAATATAATGATTGCCGCATTCGTCTCCATAAAAGTACCTACAATTAATAATAAAATATTAATTAGAAGTAATATAACGATTTTATTCGCAGATATGCCTAAAATGAAATCTGCAATGACTGTCGGAACTTCTGTAATCGTGAGAATCAATCCGAATCCTGAGGAGATTCCAATAATAATAATCACCGGAGCACACAGCAAGCATGCACGGAAAGCGATATAAGGAAGATCTTTTATTTTTACTTCTTTATATAAAAACACACTTACTATTATCCCATAAAAACAGGCAATAGCAGCTGCTTCAGTAGGCGTAAATACACCGCCATAAATCCCACCCAAAATAATGACAGGAATCAATAATGCAGGTATTGCATTTATGAAAATTCCAAGAGCTTCTTTTAGAGAATATTTACGCTCGTCTCCTTTATAATCATTTTTTCTGGCATAATAGAGGACATATATAATTAACGCTAAACCGACTAATACACCTGGTCCTACACCGGCACTGAACATACCTGTAACAGACACACCTGCAGCGACAGCATAAATAATCATCGGGATACTTGGTGGAATCAATACACCGACCGTCCCAGCTGTTGCTACTAAAGAAGCCGCAAACGTCTTATTATAATTTCTCGCCACCATAGCAGGTATCATGATTAAACCAATTGCCGCAACCGTCGCTGAACCTGTCCCTGAAATAGCTGCAAAGAATAGGCAGGTTACAATAGAAATAACCCCAAGGCCACCCGTCAAACGACCAAAGAATACACTGGATACATTAAGGAGTCTTCGTGAAATACCCCCCTTCCCCATGATGTCACCCGCAAATGTAAATAACGGTACTGCCATTAACGGGAATGAATTAAGTGACTGCATCATTGTTTGCGTAAATGCTTCCATACTAACAGGCTGAACAGCCAGAATCGTAACTGTCGATGCTAGTCCAATGGCTATCGCAATGGGAACAGATAGACATAGAAATAAAATAAAACTACCAAATAATAAGAATATCGTCATTGTTGTTCCCCTCCATTATTCTCTGGTTGTTCTTTCGGGGAAAAAATAACTTCATTTGCGCCTGAATAGAGACCACCTTCATTCGTGAAATGATCCATGGAATTAGAGAAATTGGATACTTTCCAAATGAGTCCCTGTATCAAACGAATAATCATTAAGGCAAATCCTACAAGTCCAGCCCCATATAAAATATTCATTGAAACGTTCATCGTAACTGCTTTATCTTGATATTCTGTGATGGATTGGCAAATATTCCATGCAGCAATAAAAATAACGATAACAAATACCATGAATAAAACATCGACTAAAATCGCAATTATTTTACTCACTTTTTCACTCAATTTGTCTACTAAGAAAGTGATTTTAATATGACTATTATTACGAGTTGCATATGAAATACTAAAATACATCAGCCAGACAAACAAAAACCTCGCCAATTCTTCAGCCCACGAAAAACCTGAATTAAATGCAAATCTTAAAATAACTTGTAGTGTAACAATGGTTGTCATTACATAAAACAGCAGAGCCATGACAATAGGCTCGAAGTTTCTGTCCAGCCATCTATAAGCAGTACTCATTCTATTCAACTCCTCCAATCGTCAATAAAAAATGATGACATGTGAAAACGAGATTCCCATGTCATCATTTCACCCCATTCATTATTTTCTTTCTGCTTCTACTTGTTCCAGGACAAAGTCATAGAGTTCTTGTCCAGTTTTATCGATAATATCTTTTTTAACAGCTGCGTTCATAACCTCGCCCATTTTATGTCTTTCTTCAAGGGAGACTTCGTTAATATTGATTCCTGCATCTTTTAACAAACCTAATGTTTTTACTTCCTCTTCAGCAATTAGCTCTCTTTCATGATCAATTGCCGCTTTCACTTCTTCTTCAATTAGCTGACGATCTTCATTAGATAAACTCTCCATGAAGTCTTTGTTCGCATACCAAAGGAAGTCTGTATAAATATGATTTGTTAAAGACCAATAATTTTGTGCTTCGAAGAACTTCATCTCATAGAAACTCGTTGTCGCACTTTCTTGCCCATCAATCAAATTTTGTTGAAGTGATGTGAAGACTTCTGGCCAAGCTAAGTTCGTCAACGAAACGCCAAGTGACTCCCATCCTTTGATTTGAATAGGACTATATCCTCTAATCTTCAAACCTTTTAGATCTTCCATTTTTTCGATTGGCCTCTTATTATTGGAGAAATTTCTAAAACCGATCTCCATAAAACCAAGACCCGTAAGTCCTTTCGCTTCTAGAGGCTCTAATAATTTCTTTCCAGCCTCACCGTCGAATACTCTATGAGCGTGCTCCGCATCATCAAATAGATAAAAGCTTTCCCATACAGCAAATTCCGGTATGGATTGTGCAAAGAGAGTAGAGGCTCCAAAACTCATTTCAATATCTCCACGACGAGTTTGCTCCATAGCATCTGTCACAGTTCCTAACTGTGCTGCCGGGAATACTTTAACTTTAATTCTGCCATCACTTTTATCTTCTACCGATTCTTTGAATTCTGCTAATGCTTTATTTACTGGATGTTCTGTACCGCTGTCATTCGCAATTCGAATCTCAATGCTGTCCTTATCCACTTTACCGGATGCTTCATTTCCACAACCTACTAAAATGCCTCCAACGATAATGACAAATGCAAATAATAACATACTTTTGATATTCTTCATCATCTTCACCCTCTCCAGTCTTCTACTAATTCATAATTTAACGATCAGGGAACTTTGCGTTGAAGGTTTCTACATTTTGGATTGCAAGTTTTCCTAACGAGACACTATCAGACATCGCCACTACAAATGTATATCCTTTTTCATACAAACTCATAGCCTGCTCAATACTCCCAGCTACTGTGCCAATAAATTTATCACTTTTAGACGTGGCCTCTTCCACTTTTGCAATGGCATTTTGAACTTCTTCAGCCGCCGGATTACAGAAATGTCCCATAGAAGTCGCTAAATCCATCGGTCCCACAAACACACCATCCAATCCTTCTACTGCTAAAATCTCTTCAATATTTTCAACTGCTTCAGGTGTTTCAATTGCAACGATAGTCATTACTTGTTCATTCGCGTGTTTTAAATAGTTCAGACCGTTCATTCCAAAACCCCCGGCACGAGGACTTGGTGCAATTCCCCGAACGCCCTCAGGAGGATACTTCGCAGCCGCTACGACTTGTCTAGCTTCTTCAGCCGTATTGACATATGGTACTAGTACACCATAAACACCTGCGTCCAAAATCTGTTTGATAATTACCTTATCGTTCCAAGGTGCTCTAACAAACGGTTCCACGTCATACGCCTTTAGTGCCTGGCATTGATTAATTAGAGTCATAATATCACTAGGTGCATGTTCCATATCAATTAACGCCCAATCAAATCCGGCTTTTGCAATAATTTCTGCCGATAGAGGACTAGCTAATTGTAGCCATGAACCAATAGTTTTCTTCTCTTCTTTAAGGTTTGCTTTTGTTTTATTTTGGAAAACCTCGTTATTTTTTAGCATTTTACAAAACCGCCTTATTTTTCAAAGTTTATTTCTAGGTTTAATTGTTACCTTTACATATCCTCACCATGTCAGTCATACATGTTTCCATTACTTCCTGCATATCTTCCATAAGATTAGATAAATGTAAATAAGTACCCGCTTTCATAGCATTTTTTAAGAATGTCATAGCTTGTACTGAAACATCTGTATTGATATTAATTTTACAAATTCCACGTTCAATGACTTTTCTAATTATTTCTTCAGGCGTATCTGAACCCCCATGCAAGACCAGCGGAATGTCGACTTTACTTTTTATTTGTTCCAATAATTCCAGATTAATATGAGGTTTCGAAACATATAAACCGTGTACAGTCCCTATTGCGGCAGCTAAAAAATCAACGTTTGTTTCCTTTACAAATTCCGCAGCCAATAGTGGGTCTGTCAAAGCGCCACTACCTTCTTCTTCATCTGAGAATGCCCCGCGAGCTAAGGAACCAATTTCAGCTTCAATAGAGATTCCAGCTAAATGAGAAATCTCCGTCATTTCTTTTGTCAACCGAACATTCTCATCAAATGGGTGCGATGAACCATCGAACATTACCGAACTAAAGCCATTACGAATCGCACGGAGAATCGATTCTTTTTTGTATGCGTGATCTAAATGAAGAGCAACAGGTACACTGGTATTATGCGCAAACGTTCGAATTAAGCTAGAAAAACCTTCAATGTTTAAAGTGGAGAAATAGCGTTCTCCTACAGCTAAAATAAGTGGGTGTTGTTCTCGTTCAGCCACATGTAGAGCTGCTTGCGTTATTTCTAAATTGTAAACGCTAAATGCAGGAACAGCGTATTTGTTTTTCTGTGCGTCTAACAAGATTTCTTTTGTGTTAACTAACAATTCGCCACACCTTTTTCATTGCTTTTTTCCTTTGAAGTACATGTACACTTTTCGCAACTCCTACACGTGTTTTTCTCATTGCCATTTACTAGCCATTCCTTCATTGCACTTGTTACCAACAGTGGTTGTTCCATCGTTGATAAGTGACCACATTCTTCTATAACCACTAGATGGGAATGAGGTATATTCACTTGCATTTCTTCATGCATTTTTACAGTACATAATGCATCTTCTTTCCCTACAATTAGTAATGTATCGCATTCAATATTCGGGAGGACTTTAAATCCATCCGGCTTGGAAGAAACCGCTTTCAATTGGTTTAAATAAGCTGTCTCCCCAACACTAGTAGCCATGCTAAAAATTCTTTCATTTAGCGATTCTTTTAAGGGATGTTGTTGATACAATAAATTTGGGATAAAGTTCTGTTGCACCACTTCAATAAATTTTCCTTTTTGAACAGCATCGATCAATTTTTCCCAGTTCTTCTGTTGAGGGAGATAAGGAGGGTTAGCAGTCGTATTTAGCAACGCAAGTTTTATAACTCGTTCCGGAGCTTGTCGCGTAATTTCAATAGCAACTATCCCACCTAATGATAATCCCGCTAAGGCAAAGCGAGGGGGAGCTTTCTCTAAAACCGAGGCGGCCATCTCTTCAATAGTATCTGCCTCCGTAATATCGCACACTTGTATATCAGAGACATTTGACAAATGACTAACTTGATGTGACCATAGCCGTGAATCACAAAGTGTTCCAGGCAATAATAACAGCGGGATTTTCTTCATATATATCCTCTCCTAAAAAAGATAATATTCCCATTCAACATGTACCAGTGGAATAACTTCGCGTCTTATCCAAATTCTCTATAAGAAGCAGATGTATTATTTCTTAACTATGTTATGTCCGCATGATTCTCGAATCATCAATTCATCTTCCAGAATGACATGGGGTTGCTGAATTTGCTCCTCGTTAATCTTCTTTAACAATAAATCCATTGCCCGTTTACCTATCTCATACCTTGGTTGATGTATAGTCGTTAGACTGGGTGTCATATAACTTGCAACTTCCACATCATCAAAACCTACCACCGCAATGTCCTCAGGTACACGCAACCCTGCGTCGAGGATAGCTTTTAATGCACCAATTGCAATATTATCATTGCCGCCATATATAGCAGTGGGAACTTTTTCGAAACTAAGCAACTTTTGAGTAGCAATATAACCATCTTGTAATAAATATCCGCCCTCTTGAATCAACGCTTCTTGAACCTGAATATTATGTTGTGCAAGCGCTTGTTTATAGCCATTTAAGCGCGTTTGGCTTTGAAGACGCCCCATATACCCTGTTATATGAGCAATCCTTTTATGCCCCATATTTATCAGGTGATTTGTAATTTTCCTGCTCGCACTTTCATTGTCAATAGATATAGATGGAATGTTTTGACCAGGTACATAGTCAAAAGTAAGTACGACTGGACTACTTTCATTTATCTTCTTAACAAAGTCGTCATTCAAAACGCCTGCAGTCGTTAGAATCACACCGTCCACACGACTATCGCGAATTAGATCCATGTAGTTCTTCTCTTTTTCAATATCACCATCTGTACTACCAATCAATAAATCATATCCCGCATTTCTTGCCACTTCTTCTAAACCTCTAATATATTCCGAGTAAAAAGTATTTTTGATATTCAGCATTAACACGATAATAATATTACTCTTAGACATTCTCAGTGTTCTTGCTGCACTATTTGGCCTATACCCAAGTTTATCCATAGCTTCAAGAACAGCTACTCTAGTTTTTTCATTAACTCCTTCTTTGTTTGAAGTAACTCTAGAAACAGTAGCAATAGACACATTTGCTAACTTTGCAACATCAAAAATATTAACCACTATGATAATTCCTTTCTTTAATTACATGATAAGTTTATAATTTTTCAGACAGGATAATATAAGTACATCACTAGTTTCACTATCCAATATTTCTATTATAAACCTCGCGCAACACAATTAAAGAAAAGATTTGTTCAAGAAAGCTTCGAAACAATATCTAGTAATGAGGATTCTTCTCCAACGTTGCCAGGGAATATAATATATGGGATGTTGGAAAACTTTGCCTCTTCCCCTGTCAACCATACAGGAATCCCAGCAGCAGCTTGTCCGATGACTTTGCCAACTTGAATTCCGAGACCTTCCGTCGCAATGTCACTTGATGTAATACCACCTTTAGCAACTACAAACTTTGGTGAAATCTCTAACGATTTGACAATATCCGTAAGCGCACTAGAGACTTGTTGACTAATCTTCAAATTGCTCGTTTGGTTTTTCGCTGCAACTAAATCACGACTTGTATATACAACAGCAGTAACGCCCGACTGGATAAGGTCATGAATTTTCTTACTGACTCTACTAATTTCCTCTTTTCTCCGATTGGCTTCTAACAGTAGGTTCACATTAACTTCCACACCCGTTACATGTTTAGCATCTTGTAGTAGCTTGTTTAGTTGCCTCGACGTTTTTTCCACGTGGGAACCTACCACTACTAAGCCGCCTTTTTCTTCATTACCTGTAAAAATCATCTGCTCTTTCGCTAAGTATGGTTGTGTTCCAATACCTGCATAAGACTTTACAAATGAAGCAGATGCTTGGAAAATAAATTTTTTCCCTTGAGCTTCTGCCTGTAGAACGGCATACGATAAAACATCTAAATCTTCATAGCAAATTGCGTTCAAAATAATGGGTTGATTCTTTTCAGCTTCTAGCAACATTTTTACTATGCCTTCCGGTCCTTTTCTAAGTTCTTCTGTAGAAACCGCCTTGCATGCTGAACTTTTTATAACACCATGTGTTTTCTCTTCTATCCATTCACATACATTACTATTACTGAATCCGAATGCTTGATCTTTTGCAAACTCTGTCTCACTTACCGGAATCAGTTGACTGTTTTCTTCAACGTAATGAATATTTCCATAGGTATAGCGTCCACCTTCAAAAAACGCGGGTACAATAATTTGTGCATCAATTTGTTCATTCTTGGATTCAATCAACTCTTCTGTTACTACATTTAATTCAAGAGGATAATGTCCTCTAAGAGTTGAATCCCCTCGACTAATGATCGTAAATTCGTATGCATTTTCATTAGCTACTGCAATAATATTATCTATGATTTCTTTTATAAGCTCTATTGTTTTCGTTTTTTCATAACTTCGTGTATTTGTTAAAATGTAAAAAATGTGCTCAGCATTTTTGAATGCTTTTTCTATTTCGTCCTTACTCCATTTCGTCAGCACTGACAACCCCTGAACTGTTTGTGCACCTGTAGGGTCGTCATCCAAAACAATAATTTTTCTAGTAAGTTTTTTATTCAAACAGAGTATTTCTGCTTGCAAGCCTGGTTTGTTCCAAGGAGCTTCTAGTTTTTTTGAAATATCCCCCAAAGTCAACTGTATTGCTTCCGCCTCCCAGTAGTCACATTCTTATCAATGTTAAATAAGATCAATAATTGTCAACGAAGCACTTCATTGACAATTACCGGTTTTCAAACTATTAATCACTTACTTATTTCTTCAATAACTTGCCTTCTGTATCCAACTTCAGATTTTGTTTCTTTGCTTCCTCTACTGTTTCAGCTGTCCAATCGAGCGGAATCCACTCATCACCGCCACTGATTACATAAAGGAACCCAGTGTTTTCCCCAACATTTTTAATACTTCTAACATGATTTTTAGGCACTGAAAATACGTCTTTTTCAGTTAAAGTCACTTCAAACTCTTCGCCATCGCCTAATTCAACTGCCACTTTCCATTCACCTTTATAAACAATCAGGACCTGCGGTGTCGATTGGCTGTAAGCATTAAGTCCGTTTCCAGGCTCCGCTTCAATAAGTTCCAGACTAAATGAATGTGGATTGTTTACGATGGAAGGACGATTAACGTCACTTGCAATACCCGGACCAATAATGCCGTAAGATTTCTTCTTTCCACCTGCTGAACGACTATCGAGGAAAGCATCTTCATATGGCACACGCTCATTGAACCAGAATACGCGAGCTTCCATTTCTTCTTGAGTTACCTTACGTAATTTATTTAATTCATCTTGTGGTGTCGGTTTGATAACCTCTGCATCTTCAGGGATTTCCATACCTGCTGATGTATCGATTAAACGACCATCTTCAAGTAGAACTAGTCCATGTCCTTTGGCATCACGCAAAACTTGCGGTCCCCATGTCACATTTTGTGGATCATCCTCGCCTAATACTGAAAAGAGAAATCCATCATCCGAACCTATATTCTTGAAACCACGGTAGATATGGATTGGTAATGAGATAACATCTCCTTCATTCAGAATAGCCTCACCGTCAGTGCCTTCATTGCCCCAAATAAATCGCCAAGTTCCTTTTGCTACGATGAACACTTCAGCAGTTTGATGGAGGTGAAGAGAGTTTACGCAACCGTTTGGCATTGCAGCAGCCCCCACGTTGAAACCATGGGGTTCTTTCAGGTTTATAACAGCAGTTCCACTCTCCGAAACTCCTGGTCCAATAATGCAATAATTCTCTTTTTTATCGGAACCTGGTGTTTTCGCATCAATAAACGCCGCTTTATCGGCAACAAAGTCTTCTTTACGAATCACTCTTTTTTCTACTTCTTCTCTACTCAATAATTCTTTAATCATGTTATTACGCCCCCCAGTATTATGAGTTTTCGGATAAATCATTTTTTCCGATTAGTCTGAAACTATTGTAAAACTAAATGTAAAGGTTTACAACAGTTTTTTAACAAAACACTCATAATTAGTTTATAATACCTAAATATCAACCATTTATACGTAAATATAGCTAAGGGAATGTAAAGGTTTACTAAAACCTTTAAAAGTCTTACTAATATCTTCTTAAAGCGACCCTTACATGAATGCACTGCCATATATCTTACAAAACACTTTAAAATAACTGTTTTTATCAACTAGATGGATAATCGATCTTTTATTCATCAACATTATTCGATATATTTTTAAATAATGTAGGCAAATATGCAACTGTCAGTCTCCTCCATTGCACTTTCCACTCAAATTCTATATACTAAAAATAACTGTTAAAACTAATTTTGTTTTTTTAGTTTCAAACCAGAGACACAAGGAGGAGGATAAATGAAAGCTCGGATAATGAAAGGGTTCCTCGAAGAAGTTCATGAGAAAAGCATGAAATTCACGATGGACGACCTGGCGAAACGACTTGGGATTAGCAAGCGCACCTTGTATGAACACTTTTCGTCCAAAACGGATATTTTGGATGCCATCATTGATTCAACTTTAAACGAATTTGATGAAAAGACTGAGATGATCATTCAAGATCCAGAACTATCTCTTTTAGAAAAGATCAAGAAAGTGATCACTGTGATTCCTAAATACAATGACTTTTACAACTGGCAAATTCTTGATCAGATGAAAAAATCACACCCTGCGCAATGGGAGCGCGTCAACTCTGCGCTGAATGAGTGGGATGATTTGCGCAAATTGATTGAACAAGGCATTCGGGAAGGACTCATTGTGGAACAAAATGTTTCATTACTGATGAAATTGATTATTGACGCTACAAACTCTACAATGGATCGACAATTTTTCTATGAAAACAGCATAACAGTCACGGAAGCATTGGACTCGATAGTAGATATTCTGCTATTCGGCTTCATCACGAAAAATCCTAAGTGAGATTGTACACACATGGATTTTTCATGCCAAAATAAACTAATAAAACAAAAATAGTTTTAATGTTTTACAACTACTTTGAAAGCGAGATGGAATTATGAGCCTCCACATACGTGAGGTAACTACTGATAATTGGGAGGATATCGCCTATTTATCAGTGAATGACGACCAAAAGAACTTTATTGAAAGTAATGCTTTTTCTTTAGCTCAATCCAAATTTGAACCTGAATGGAAATCTGTTGGACTATATGATGAAGAGGAACTGATCGGCTATGCGATGCACGGACGGGACAAAGCGACAAACGACGTATGGCTGGATCGTTTCATGATCGATCACAACCATCAAGGTAAGGGGTATGCCAGTCGATTTCTCAAACATCTGCTGATAGAAATGCAGAAAAAATATGATTGTGAAATGATCTATTTGAGTATCTATCCGGACAATACGAAAGCACAGCGGTTATATGAAAAATTCGGTTTTGTATTAAACGGAAAGATAGACAACCTTGGTGAATTTCCCTGCCTCATAATGGAACTTGACTTAAAAAGGAGTCCTTTAAAATGAGTGCACCTTCATCTAAACTGCATCAATTGGATACCGAGTCAGTCGGACGTATCTTTTTGCGGTATTTAATCCCGTCTACAATCGGAATGTTGTTGATGGCGATTAATATCGTTGCAGATGGAATAATGGTCGGTAATCGATTGGGAGCAGAAGCATTAGCGGGAGTCGGCATTGCGGCTCCCGTTTATACGATCTTCTTTGCGATTTCACTTTGGATAGGTATCGGTGCAGCAACGAAATACTCCATGGCGATGGGAGCAAAAAAGATTGATGAAGCCCGTACAATCTTTACGCATGCCATTTTATCCATTTTCCTATTTACATTGTTGATAGGACTGGCAGCCTTTATTTTCCGCAATCCACTTGCCTATGCACTGGGCGCCAATTCTACTACATTTCCTTTTGTATCGGATTATTTATTCGTTATTTTGTTATTCGGTTTTATTTTTACGGTAGAAAATACGTTTAGTATATTCGTTCGAAATGACGGGGCTCCGAATCTATCCATGGCGGGTCTGATTGTAACGTCTGTCGTCAATATTGTGCTGAATTACATTTTTCTCTTTATTTTTGACTTTGGTGTATCGGGCGCTGCTTTCGCCACGATTATTGCTTCATTCTTAGGAATGCTCGTTCTGGCCAGTCATTTTTTTAAGAAAACAAATAATTTAAAGCTCATTCGTTTTTCATTTAATAAAAAATTATTCGCAGCCATACTAGTCATTGGTTTTCCCAGCTTCTTATCGGAATTAGGGATCTCTGTTTTTACGATTTCGCATAATATCGCATTTGAACGGGCAGCTGGTACAGAAGGCGTCGCTGCTTTTTCCATTCTGAATTATGTCCACAGTGTCATGCTCATGCTCTTCCTCGGGATGGGCGGTGCCATCCAGCCGCTCATCAGTTATTATCACGGGGCCGGCAATCTTGATCGACAAAAGGAAACGATTAAGAAGGCAACATGGACTGTGCTGTTGGCAGGGGCTGCATTTTTCCTCATCGGGCAATTCGCCGCAAGCCCTATCGTTTCGATCTTTGGTGATTTCCCGAAAGCCGTGAGAGATTTGGCAAGTACGGGAATTAATCTTTTCTTTATCGCGTATTTATTTACGGGAACGAACTTTGTCATGATGACGTATTACCAATCAGTCGGCAATGTCCGGATGGCAACATGGATTACAGCTTCACGTGAGATTATCGTAATGTTGGTTTTCTTGCTGATCTTACCAAGGTTTTTTGGGTTAAACGGTATATGGTTAGCAATACCGGCATCTGAGTTCCTTGTATTTATCGGGATACTTTTATACCAAAGAAAGTCGACGAAATTGCTGTAAATTGAAAACAAGCTATCGCGGAAAATCCTTTCTTGGATTTCCTGCGATAGCTTGTTGTTTTGTTGCAATTACACGCTTTTATAAAGCTTCTTTAATAATACGTTTGTAATTCAACACGGAGAGAATACCAAAGATCGAATACAAACCTGTATAGATCAGCATGACAATAACTGTCGGCGTTGCCAGCTCTGTCCCAAAGAAGAACCAACCAGATTTCACAGCAAAATAGCTATGACACAAGCCGACAATAAGTGGAATGCCGAAATTGAAAAGTTGTTTTCGTTGTATGCCTTTGATCAAATCTGCTTGCGTAAAGCCCAACTTCCGAAGAATCGTATAATTAGCCTTTTCATCTTCACTTTCGTCCATTTGCTTGAAGTAAAGGATGCAACCAGATGTAACGAGAAACGCCAGCCCCAGAAAGCCAACAATGAACATGATCAACCCCATATTTTGTTTCTGGCTGATGCTTGCCTCATATCTGGATTCATAACCGGCCCATATATTCAATTCCAACTCATTAAAAATAGAATCTGCCTTCTCGATTTCTTTTCTGTCCACAATGTTTATACCCACATACTCAGCAAACTCAGAACTCAATGCCGGATCCTGTTCTGCTCTCATTCGTTCGAATATTTTTTGGTTTACTACAGCGACCGGAAAAGCATAGGTAAGTCTGGAAGGTACTATCGTTACATCTTTAAACCCTTTGAATGTCAGATCGTATACTGTCTCCGTATTTGAAAATCCGACTTGCCCACTTTCTTGGAAATTCAGCAATTTCTTCGTAAAGCCCTGTTGATTGACGAAAAACACCTCTGCTTCCCCAACATGTAATTCAGGTACCGCCTGATCGCTTATGACGATCATATCCGTGTCGCTGGCTTGGAAGCCAAACTCTGGATCTTCCGGCATGGATAAAATATCGGATAAATCTGTTTTGATCCTTACTAATTCGATATAGGTCCCGGTATAGTCAATCCCCTCTTCTGCCAGTGCTTTCGTAAATTGCCCTCCATGCTCGGCATTCGGAATGGAAAAATCATGCGGAATATTTTCTTTTGCCGATTTTTCGGCCGAATAATACGAAATATAACTTAGAGACAGCAATGAAATCGCAAGTGCAGATAGTGCCGTAATGACAGTCAGCAAAAAGGAATTGGATTTCATTCTGAACATAATGGAGGAAAGTGACAAGACATCCTTCACATTCAAATAGCCGCCTTTTTGCTTGCGGATTAAATTAAAAATAAAACTGACGGATCCTTTATAAAATAGATAGGTTCCTAAAATAACGGAAGCCGGAATGGTAATCATGACAATATACAATTGACTACCTAAAAACGTACTGCTGAACATTTTGGATGATAAATAATAGCCGAAAAAAATGAGTGCGATTCCAAAAATCCCGATAATTGCTTGGAATGGCGTCAATTTTTGTACGCGTTGCTGAGTAACAGATGTAGCCCGGAACAACGATAATATACTCTGTCTTCTTATAAAAATATAATTCATGATCAAAATCAACACATAAATCACAGAAAACACAACCAATGTCTGGAATAAGGCTTCTTGCGAAAAGCGCAATGACGCAACATCTTCCACACCCGTTACTTTAAAAAGAATGATCATCAATAAACGAGACATAGAGAACCCGAGCAATACACCGAGTATAAGCGATCCTACATATAGGAATAAGTTTTCCACACTAAGGATACGGAAAATCATGCCTTTCGTCATCCCGACCAATTGGAACAATCCGATCTCTTTACTGCGTCTTTTGATAAACAAATTGTTTGCATATAACAGGAAAACCGAAACGATACCAACCAATAAAACAGAGCCCGCTTTAATGGCTGCCGCCCCTTTAATCGTTCCTTTTGTTTCATTTAACGCCGGATCGTATTGTAACGTTACAAAAGCAAAGTATAAACCTACACTGAAAACGAGCGCAAAGATGTACAAGTAATAATGCTTGATATTTTTCTTTATATTACGGTAGATGAGTTGATTAAGCTTCATGTTTAATCCCGCCTAAAACGCCTTGGGTTTTAATAATATCATTAAAAAAATCACTTCTATTTTGCTCGCCCTTAATTAGTTGGGTATAGACCTGCCCATCCTTAATGAAAATCACTCGTTCACTAAAGCTCGCAGCAACAGGATCATGTGTCACCATAACGATGGATGCGTTTCGTTTTGCATTTAAGTCACTCAACTTGTTCAGCAGATCGGAAGCCGCTTTTGAATCCAGCGCGCCCGTTGGTTCATCCGCAAAGATAATACTTGGATCATGAATAAATGCCCGGGCTGCAGAAGTTCGTTGTTTCTGACCTCCCGAAATTTCATTTGGATATTTATTTTCGATTTCTAAAATGCCTAGATCCTGAGCGACTGCACGAAATTTATCGTTCGCTAATTTTTTCGAGACCTTTTTAATGGATAACGGGAGAAGAATATTTTCTTTAACGGTTAGTGTATCCAGTAAGTTATAATCTTGAAAAATGAAACCTAAATGGTGTTTTCGAAATTCTGCAAGTTGCTTCTCTTTCATTTGATTGAAGTTTTGGCCTTCAATTGTAATTGTCCCCTGGCTGACCCGGTCAATAGATGACAATACGTTGAGCAACGTGGTTTTGCCTGAGCCTGATGCCCCCATGATACTGACGAATTCACCTTTATGCACTCGTAAGTCCAACGCCCGCAATACTTCCTGCTTATTGAATTTATTGCCATATGTTTTATGGATTTTTGTTGCTTCGAGAATTACCATATTCCTCACTCCTTCTGTACTTTCCATTCTAATCAGTCCTTCCATCTTTCTCCTGTGTTTGACATGACAATCATAAAAAGCATGTGACATTCTCGTCACATGCTTAAACGCACAAATGCATTTTCTTTTGGGAACGTTAACGTAATCAAAGTGCCTTCTCCTATTTTGGATTGAACTTGAAGATCAAGGTGCAATGAGTCTGCCACTAGCTTTGTTAAATACAAGCCCATCCCTGTCGCTGCGTGGTCATGATGGTTCAGCGTACTGGTAAAACCTTTGTCGAATATCCGGGGAAGATCTCTTGCATCGATGCCGCGTCCAAAATCTTGTATAGAGATTTTCTTGTTGCCGTCTTCAACGAAGCTGTGAATCCGGATATCAGAAGCCTCGCTGTATTTTACTGCGTTTGTTAAAAGCTGTCGGACGATAAAACCAAACCATTTAGCATCCGTAAGAACCTCCTTTATTTCCAAGGTCACATCAAAACCGATTCCCTTTTGCACACACCACAGTTTTAATGACTTTATCTCCTGAAAGATCAATATTTGTAAGTCCGTCTTCTCTATATATAAATCATTTTGAATGAAGGGAATACGCTTTTGATGCAATTGCTGATCAAGCAATAAGTGGACTCTTAGCCACTCGTACATGATTTGAGAACGGAGTGGTTGATCCGTTATACGATCAATCATTAACTGCATTGTCGTTAACGGTGTCTTCACTTCGTGGATCCAGTTGAGTATCTCATCTTTCTCTTGTTCCACACTGACCCGCAATTCATTCAGCTGACTTTTATATGTGGTATTTTGCTCGGAAATCATTTCAGAGACGATATCTTCAAAAGGACTGTTGGCGTGAGGCACTGTTGTTAAATCGAATGATTGGTTATGACGTTTTAATTCTTGATAAAACCGGGTTTCCTTATAGTAGCGCACGATGAGAAAAATGAAGAAGAACAAACAAGATAAAAATACGATGTACCCTACAGATTGAAAAGGGATACTCACATCTAAGAAGCCCATCAATAAAACGAGGAACTGAAAAAACAAAAAGAACAGAATCCAGCTGAACCTTTCTTTTAGGAAGCATCGTATCATATCGAGGATTCTTCCTTCGCCATATAACCTTGCCCTACTTTCGTTTCGATTGCTCCGCCTAACCCGATTTCAGCAAGCCTTTTGCGCAATCTATTAATATTGACTGTTAACGTATTGTCACTGACAAATCGTTCATCATCCCATAAGCTCGTGATTAATTCGTCGCGCGTGACAATGTCATTCTTCCGTTCAACAAGTAATTTCAAAATAAAGAGTTCATTTTTCGTGAGTTCGATTGATCCGGTTCCGTTTGAGACAGTCCCTTTACTAAAATCAATCGTCGCTCCGCACCAAGTCTTTAATTCAAGTGGTTGCTCGGTATTGTAATTATAGACACGGCGCAAAGTTGCTTGGATTTTCGCAATCAGGACATCAAAATGAAAAGGCTTTTGCACAAAATCATCCGCACCAAGCTGCATGGACATCACCATATCCGTCGGGTGGTCTCTTGACGATAAAAATATAATAGGCACATTTGAATGCGAGCGGATCATTCGGCACCAATGAAAACCATCAAACTTTGGCAGCTGGATATCGATGATAACTAAATCCGGTTTAATTTCCGTAAATTCCTGGAGAACATTTGAAAAGTTGGTTACTCCTGCCACCTTATAAGACCATTGTGTTAGGCGTTCTTTTACTTCTTGAAATAATGTTTGATCATCTTCGATCAGCATAATCGTGAACACGAAACCCACCTCATTTTTCATCATACAGATATTCAATTTCAATTAAGATCCTATTTTATCCTATATGGAGATATAATCAAAATTTCCTGGCAAGTCGGTGTCCCTTAAAGGAGATTTTCAAACAAAATAACCCATCCTTGAGATATCTCCTCAAATTGGATGGGTTATTTTCACTTCTTTTGGTTAGTTTATAGAGTGATCAATCTACTAGTTTTTCCCTTCAATTATATCAAAAATCAGTTTGGCATGATCTGTATTATCTAAGAGGCCTGCAAAGTTTTCGCTTGATGGACCGTATGCATAGACTGGAACGTCTTCCCCAGTATGACCGCCAGTCGTCCAGCCAGTATAGGAGCGCTTGTCGATAACCTTTTTAATCGCGATCTCGATGTCCTCGCTGTTCTTTTCTGCGTTTTCAACGGACTTGACTTCGTCATCTGTTAATGGAAACAATTCTTGATCAATATACAGCTTGAGACTTTCCTCTACTTTTCCACTTTTCAAGATTTGATCCGCAATGAAGGCAGGCGTTCGTTTGACTGAAGCTACAGTGTCAACCAGCCAGTTAGATGCTCCGTCTGCTCCAATAGAAAAACCACCTGTTGAATGGTCTGCAGTGGCAACGACCAGAGTATGCTTATCCTCTTTAGCAAAATCAATTGCTGCTTTAAATGCCTTTTCGAAGTCTTCCATTTCACTCATTGCTCCTACGACATCATTTGCATGACCCGCCCAGTCAATCTGACTTCCTTCGACCATCATGAAAAATCCATTCTCGTTTTTACTTAATCGATCAATCGCCGCTTGTGTCATTTCTTCCAAAGACGGTGTAGTTTCTCTGCGGTCAATCATTTTATCAAGCCCGCCATCCGCAAATAAACCAAGAACTTGCTCGTTATCATCCGCTCGTAATTCTGATGTATTCGTAACATAACTATAGCCGTCCTTTTGAAAAGACTTTGTCAAATCAATATCCGAACGAACAAAGTTTGTTTTACCGCCACCTAGAAGTACATCTACTGTGTGCTCACCGTTGATCATTTCATTATAATAGTCATCTGCAATCGCATCCATGTTTTTACGACTCTCATTATGCGCACCGAATGCAGCAGGTGTCGCATGGGCAAGTTCAGAAGTGGCTACTAGTCCAGTAGACTTTCCAGCTTCTTTTGCTGCTTCAAGAACTGTTTTCACTCTTTTCTTATCTTTATCGACAGCAATTGCGTTATTATATGTTTTAATCCCTGCCGACATAGCAGTCGCAGCAGCGGCAGAATCGGTAATAGTTTGCTTCGGATCGTCTGGATAAGTCATTTGCTGACCTACTAGGTATTTGTCAAATTCCGTTCGCTCCACATACGGCGTACTAGGATCATCCTTAAAGTAGCGATATGCAGACGTATAAGAGGTACCCATTCCGTCACCAATCAAGAAGATCACATTTTTGATTTCCGGATCTTTTTCGGCTATTTCTACGGCTTGAACGCTAGGATTAGAAATTTCTCCAACCATTCCTCCAATCAAGATACTAGAAACAACAGCAATCGGTAGAGCTCTCTTCAAAAACTTTTTTCTCACGATTACACGACCTCCTATTTTTGTACTTCCAAGGACAAGTATAATGAGAGATTGTTAAGGTCGTTTAAACAACATGTTAAGATATGTAAAGGTTTGAGAACCTGGCTCCCCAATATTCTGGGATGCTGTACCCTACTATCATCCGTGCAACTTAGAATACAAAGTGATAATCTTTAACTGAGGAGGGTTGCATATGGAGGAATTTATTATCTATCCGAAGCGTTCTAGAATGCTAATGTTAAGTTTCTTATCTATTGTATTTGTATTACTCGGCACTATTTTCACACTTCTTTTCATATATGGCGAAGCTCCAATTTGGATAGGAATCGTCGGTGTCATAACATTGCTGTTCTTTGGCTGGTGTGGCATATTTTATTTAAAAGAACTCCTAAACAGAAGACCAGCGTTAATTATTTCGGTTGAAGGTATTATTGATCGCTCTAGTTACTTAGCTGCCGGATTGGTGAAGTGGGAGGACATAAAAGAATTCAACCTATACACTTTTTCCGGACAAACATTTCTCGGCATTGTTACATACGATCCTAAGTTGATCATTAATCGAACGAGCGGGGCAAAAAGATTGTTGAATGGGGCTAACAGAGGCTTAGTCGATGCCCAAGTGAATATTCCTGTAAAAAACCTTGCCTGTTCAATAGAAACAATCTTTGAAGAAATTGAGCACCGATGGGTTATGGATTCTTCAGTGACGCTGCCGAGTGAATGATTGTAGACTACATAACAGCGGGGACATAAAAAGCGCGTACCTGACGTGCACCCCAAAAGTTAGAGTTCAAAATCTAACTTTTGGGGTGTTTTATTATGGCTAAGTATAGTAATGAATTTAAGATGATGATTATTCTTGAGTATCTCGATGGTAAATCTGGATATAAGACATTAGCCAGAAAATATGGTGTGAAGGCTGATACACAAATTAGGAATTGGGTGAAATCATACGAGAAGTATGGTGTCAAAGGAGTGTTTCGAAAGAAAAGTAAGGAAGTTTACCCTGTTCAATTCAAGCTCGATGTACTAAGCTTTATGAAAAGGACAGGTACTTCTTTAAATGAAACCGCACTTCATTTTGGATTAACGAATCCTCCTATGATCTCTTCATGGAACAAGAAATTCCTTGAAGGAGGTGCAGAAGCCCTGGACCAACCGAGAGGACGGCCACCCATGACGGATAAAGCAAAGAACGTTAAAAGCACTAGGACTACTTCAGAGAATGAAATGACGCGTGAACAGACATTAGAAAGGGAGAATGAACTCCTACGTCTAGAGGTAGCGTACCTAAAAAAGTTAAAAGCTTTTCAGATGGATCCGGACGGCTATCTCGAAAAGCACAAGCAACGTTATCATACGAACTCAAAGAAGAATTCCGACTGATTGACGTGCTTCAAATTGTAGGAATTCCGGAATCTTCTTATCACTACCATGTTAAACGGTTCAAGTTAGAAAATCCCAATCAGCAGATGGAGGAAACCATCCAATCTATTTTTGATGAGCACAACGGCAATTATGGGTATCGCAGAATCCACTTAGAATTAAAGAATCGTGGGATCCGAGTGAATCATAAAAAGGTGCAGCGAATTATGCGCAAGCTCGGATTGAAAGGTGCGAAATTCATTCGAAAATCACGCCGCTACAGTTCTTACAAAGGTACCATCGGTACAGTGTCAAAGAACCGAGTGAACCGACGCTTTAACACGCCAATCCCTTATCAAAAACTCACAACAGATATCACGGAGTTTAAGTGTGCAGATGGGCGTAAACTCTATCTTAGTCCAATGATGGATATGTACAACGGAGAGATTCTTTCCCACGGTATCAGTATGCATCCTACCCTTGATTTTGTGATGAAGCCGTTAGAAGAAGCACTTGATATCGTGAAAGATGCAAAATATCGCACGACCATTCACTCGGACCAAGGCTGGCACTATCAACATTCACATTGGGTCACTACACTTAAAGAACACCACGTGTTCCAAAGCATGTCCCGAAAAGGAAACTGTCTAGACAATTCGCCCATGGAAAATTTCTTCGGCTTATTGAAGCAAGAAATGTATTATGGTGAACCGCTTCGTACGTACGAAGAATTGGAACAAGCGATCAAGACGTACATTCATTATTACAACAACAAACGAATTAAACAGAAATTGGCTGGCATGAGTCCGGTACAATACCGTCTTCACACCAGCCAACTAGCTGCGTAATATAAAACTCTAACTTTTAGGGGTCACTACA